>NZ_JASJPW010000002.1:300000-495000 GCF_030052995.1 Gemmobacter sp. 24YEA27
CCGCCTCGGCTTTTATCCGCAGATCCGCGTGATCGAAGAGCGCGAATTCAACAAGATCTTTTCGGGTGACACAACCGTCGAAGACGCGTTCAAAGCCATCGAGACCGAAGGCAATGAGCTTCTCGCCCGTTTCGCGAAAACCTCGGGCTGATCACCCCGCATGACCGGCCGGGCCTGCAGTTTTGCGGGCCCGGCTTTCGCCGTTTCTTTCCGCCCGCTTCTTTCCCCTGTGAAAGCCCAAGATGAGTGACGCCCCCCATCCCGCGCCCCCCGGTCTGATCCGGCGCTGGCTGAGCCGCCCCGGCCCCGCGCCCGAACCCGCAAAGCGCGTGCAATTCGACCAGCCGCTTTTGCCCTGGCTGTTCCTCGCGCCGCAGCTCGCGGTGATTTTCGTGTTTTTCTACTGGCCTTCGGTCCAGGCGATCACCTCGTCTTTCTATATCGAGGACCCGTTCGGGTTCGGCTCAACCTTTGTCGGTATCGACAATTACAAGGACGCGCTCGGCGCGCGCGAATATCAGCGGATCGCCGGTTTTACCGCGCTCTTCACCGTATTGGTGACGGTATTCTCGCTGGGCCTCGGGCTTCTCTTCGCGGTCAAGGCCGACAAGGTGATCCGGGGTCGCACCAGCTACCGCACCGCGCTGATCGCGGTATATGCGATCGCGCCGCCGGTGGCCGGGCTGATGGGGATGATGCTGTTTGATCAGCATATCGGGCCTTTCGTGCGCCTTGCGGCCTGGTTCGGCTATGACATGAGGGTGGGCATCAATTACTGGGATACCGCCTTCGCGATGATCCTGGTTTCCGTGTGGAAACAGGTGCCCTACAACTTCATCTTCTTCCTCTCGGGCCTGCAAAGCATCCCGGCCAGCGTGCGCGAAGCCTCGGTGATCGATTGCCGCAACGGCTTTACCCGGTTCCGCACCGCGATCCTGCCATTGCTGGCGCCGACGGCGTTTTTCCTCCTGATCATCAACATCACCTATGCGCTGTTCGACACTTTCGCGGTGATCGATGTGATGGTGAAGGACAAGCCGGCGAACAACCCGATGACGCTGGTCTACAAGGTCTATAATGACGGCTTTCGCGGCAATGATATCGGCGGATCAGCGGCGCAATCGGTGATCCTCATGGGGGTCGTGCTGGTGCTGACACTGATCCAGTTCCGCTGGCTGGAACGCCGCGTGCATTACGGGTGATGTGATGAACCGGATCAAACCCTTCGACCACATCATCCTCATCCTCGGCACACTTTTCATGTGCGTGCCGGTGCTGGTTGCGCTGATGACATCGACCCATTCGGCGGTCGATATCCATATGAACGGCCTCTACCTCACCCCGGGCGATAACGGGATCAAGACCTATCAGACCGTGCTGACCCGGCAGGGCGGCTTTACCGGCCAGGTGACTGGCCTGACGATGCTGATGAATTCGCTGATCCTCGGGATCGGGTTCGCGGTGGGCAAGATCGTGCTCTCGATGGCCGCCGCTTACGCCCTGGTCTATTTCCGCTTTCGGTTTGCGACTTTCCTCTTCTGGATCATCTTCACGACGCTTCTCCTGCCGCTGGAGGTCCGGATCATGCCGTCCTACCAGGTCATGTCCTCGCTGGGGCTTCTGAACAGCTATACCGGGCTGATCGTGCCGCTGCTGGCCTCGGCCACCGGCACGTTCTACTTCCGCCAGTTCTTCAAATCCGTCCCGGATGAGCTTTTGGAGGCTGCGCGGATCGATGGCGCAGGCCCGTGGAAATTCCTGATCGATATTCTGATCCCCCTGTCGAAAACCATGATGGCGGCGATCTTCATCATCATGTTCGTCTATGGCTGGAACCAGTATCTCTGGCCGATGCTGATGACGACCGAGGAACGGTTCTTCACCCTGATGCGCGGCATCAAGCAGATCCTCCAGGTCTGGATCGGCTCCCAGATCCCCGATTACAACGAAGCCTTCGCCCTTGCCGTTCTGGCCCTGCTGCCGCCCGTGATCGTGGTGGTGGTGTTCCAGCGCTGGTTCATCAGGGGCCTGACGGAAAGCGATAAATAATGGCCTCGATCACAATCACCGACGTCTCGAAAACCTATCCGGGGGCGAAAGCGCCATCGGTATCGGGCATCAGTCTTGCGATCCGGGATGGCGAGCTTATCGTGCTGGTCGGCCCGTCGGGCTGCGGCAAATCCACCTTGCTGCGCATGGTGGCGGGGCTGGAAGATATCTCGGGCGGCGAGGTGAAGATCGGGGATCGCATGGTGAACCGCATCGATCCCGCCGACCGCGATATCGCGATGGTGTTCCAGAATTACGCGCTCTACCCGCATATGACGGTGCGCGAGAATATGGCTTACGGGCTGAAGAACCGCCGCACGCCGGGGCCCGAGATCGAGGCCCGTGTCGCTGAGGCCGCGCGTATGCTGGAGCTCGGCCCCTATCTCGACCGCAAGCCCCGCGCGCTTTCGGGCGGACAGCGCCAGCGCGTCGCGATGGGCCGCGCGGTGGTGCGCCAGCCCTCGGCCTTCCTCTTTGACGAGCCGCTGTCGAACCTCGATGCGAAACTGCGGGTGACGATGCGCGGCGAGATCCGGCGGCTGCAAAAGCGGCTTGGCACCACCTCGCTTTACGTGACGCATGACCAGCTGGAAGCCATGACGCTTGCCGACCGGCTGGTGGTGCTGAACGAGGGCAGGATCGAACAGGTCGGTGCGCCGCTGGACATCTATCTGCGCCCGGCCTCGACCTTTGTCGCCTCTTTCATCGGTGCGCCGGCGATGAACCTGCTCGACGCGGAGCTCGACGGCGCACGGCTGCGCCTTGGCACTTCGGTGATCGAGCTGGGGCAGCTGCCGGGCGCGAAAGGTGCCGTGACGTTGGGGATCCGCGCCGAAGATCTGGTGCCATCGGCCACTGGCCTGCCCTTCCGCACAGATTTCATCGAAGAGCTGGGCGCGCAGCGTCTGGTGCATGGCCATATTGACCGCCAGCCGCTGGTGCTGACGCTTGATCCAGCCATGCAGATCGACAGCGAGATGCGGCTTTCGGTAGCTTCGGCAAAGCTGCATCTGTTCGAGACCAGCACCGGCAAACGCATCGCCACAGCCGCCCGCTCCGGCCTTGCGGTGCCCCAGACGGCGTGACCAGAGACCGTCTGATCAAAGACCCTCGCGGCGCATAACCTCAATCATATAGCCGCGCTTATCGGTGCCAAGCTCTTGCTCGATCCCGACCTCTTCCAGGAAGTCAAAGCCCTGAGAGGCGGCGATCAGCAAAAGCGACATCCGGTTCACGTCGAGATCTTCGGGGAAATCCTCTGCCGCCACCCCTTCTGCCAGGCTGGCGCAGACTTCGTTGCGCATTTTGCAGACGCCTTCGACAATCGCGGCCCGAACGGCGGAATCGCGACGCGTTTCCCAGGCCTCGTTCCAGAGCCGTTCGGCGACCCGAAGCAGCGGATCATCCTCGCCCAGGATCTGCGTCTTGCAGCCCGAAAGCACCGTGATCAGCCTTTCGCGTGGCGATAACTTGCGCAAGGCCGCGACGAGTTGCGGCTCCAGCCGGCTCCAGACCTCGCGCACGGCCTCGGCGCGCAGGGCTTCGGCCGAATCGAAATGGTGGTGGATCTGGCCGGGCGAACATTGCAGCTGGCAGGCGATGCGGCGCACCGTCGCCGCCGCAAGCCCTTCCTGCGCAACCAGTTCGACCACAGCATTCATGATCTGCTCACGCCGTTCCTCGCGCGACATATAGGCCAAATCATTGCCTCCGATTTCAGCATTTCATTCATTTTAGCAGGTCATGACACAAAAACAAGCTGGACACGTGTTCAAGTTGGACATATGCCCAGAACAAACCTGACTCCTCCTCCTTGCTTTTCAGGACATCCTATGCCCGTTTCGATTTTCCGTGCCCTGGCCGTTGTTGCCGGCATGTCTCTGTTGTCGACCACGTCCCTCCTGGCGCAGGAGGGCGGGATGCCGCCTGCCTCGGTGGGTGTCGTGATGGTTCAGCCAGAAAGCATCTCCGTAACCTCCGAGCTTCCGGGTCGCGTCTCGGCCACGCAGGTCGCCGATGTGCGCCCGCGAGTGGGCGGCATCATCGAGACCCGGGTGTTCGAACAGGGCAGCCTTGTGACGGCGGGCGATGTGCTGTTCCGCCTTGACAGCGCCAGCTATGAAATCGCGGTCGAAGCGGCTAAGGCCTCTGTCGCCCGTGCCGAGGCCGTGCTGGCCGAGGCCGAGGCGACCGAGCGGCGCTATGCCTCGCTCAATGAACGCAATATCACGAGCCAGGCCGAATTCGAGACGGCGACCGCAACGCGCCTCCAGGCCGCCGCCGCGCTGGCCGAAGCCAAAGCACAGCTGCGCGCCGCCGAGATCAACCTGAGCTATACCGAGGTCAAGGCGCCGATTTCGGGCCGTATCGGCCGCGCCCAGGTGACCGAAGGCGCGCTGGTTTCGGCGCAGGGCGAGGTGCTGACCACGATCCAGCAACTTGACCCGGTCTATGCCGATATGCAGCAGCCGGTCTCGGAACTCCTGCGTCTGCGCCAGGCGCTGGATTCGGGCGAACTGACCCAGGTCGAGCCAGGCGCCGCCCGGGTGGTTCTTTTGCTGGATGACGGCTCGCAATATGCCCATCCCGGCAAGCTTTTGTTCGCCGAAGCCTCGGTCGAACGGTCTTCGGGCCAGGTGACGCTGCGCGCTGAATTCCCCAATCCGGATGGCATCCTGCTGCCGGGCATGTATGTGCGGGTCTCGGTCGAACAGGCCACCGAAGCAGCGGCCTTCGCCATTCCGGGCCAGGCGGTGCAGCGCGATGCTTCGGGCAAAGCCATGGTCTATGTAGTGACGAAAGGCGCGGCCGAGCTGCGCACGGTCGGCCTTGGCCGGTCGGTCGGCAACCGCGTGACCGTGCATGACGGCCTGACTGCCGGCGATATGCTGATCGTTGACGGGTTCCAGAAAATGGGCCCCGGCGCGCCGGTTTCTCCGGTCTGCTGGGCAGACCCCTCGACCGGTGATACCCCCCCCGATGTCTGCGCAAAAGCGCTCGCTGCTCCGGCAGAAGCCGGCACGAACTGAGACCTGATCCATGGCAAAGTTTTTTATCGACAACCCGGTCCTTGCCTGGGTCATCGCGATCTTCATAACACTGGCGGGGGCGCTGTCGCTGCCGATGCTGCCGGTCTCGCAGTATCCTGATGTTGCGCCGCCGCAGGTCTCGATCTCGACCCGTTTCGCGGGCGCTTCGCCCGAAGATCTGTATCGGCAGGTCACCCAGCCCATCGAAGAAGAGCTGAACGGCATCCCCGGCATGCTCTACTTCCAGAGCACCTCGGAATCGACCGGGGCGGTGACCATCGACGTCACCTTCGAAGCCGGGACCGAAGTGGCCCAGGCCGTGGTCGACACCCAGAACCGTCTGCGCCGGGTCGAATCCTCCCTGCCGCAGCAGGTGCAGCAACAGGGCGTTCTGGTCGAAGAGGCAGGCGCGGGCTTTCTGATGCTGGTGGCGCTGACCGCGACACCGGAATCGGGTCTCGATGCCGTGGCACTTGGAGACTATATTTCGCGCAATGTCGTCAATGAGTTGCGCCGTGTTCCCGGCGTGGGCCGTGCCCAGGTCTTTGCGACCGAACGCGCGCTTCGCGTCTGGGTCGATCCGGCGAAACTGGTGGGTCTGGATCTTTCCGTGACCGACATCACCACAGCCATTGCCGAACAGAACGCCCAGGTCGCGGCAGGTTCCATCGGCGCCGAACCCGCGCCCGAGGGCACCCAGATCCAGGCGACGCTGCTGGTGACCGGCCAGCTTTCCAACCCCGAGCAATTCGGCAATATCGTGCTGCGCTCGGCCGAGGGTGGCGGCCTGGTGCTGTTGAAAGACGTCGCGCGCATCGAAATCGATGCCGAGATGTATGCGTTCAAGACCTTCCTCAACGGGCAGGAAACCGCGGCCATCGGCATCCAGCTGTCGCCGACCGGCAATGCGCTGGACACCGCCTCCGGCGTGCGTTCCGTGATGGAACGGCTGGCGCCGATGTTCCCCGAAGGGATCGGCTATGAGATCCCCTATGACACCACGCCCTTCGTCTCGGCCTCGATCCACAAAGTGGTGATGACGCTGCTGGAAGCCGTGGGCCTGGTCTTTGTCGTGATGTTCGTCTTCCTGCAGAATTTCCGCTATACCGTGATCCCGACCCTCGTGGTGCCGATCGCGCTGGCGGGGACGCTGGCGGTGATGCTGGCGGCGGGGTTCTCGATCAACGTGCTGACCATGTTCGCGATGATCCTTGCCATCGGTATTCTGGTCGATGACGCCATCGTGGTCGTCGAAAACGTCGAGCGGATCATGTCCGAAGAAGGGCTGCCACCGAAAGAAGCCTCGAAAAAGGCAATGGGGCAGATTTCCGGCGCGATTGTCGGGATCACGCTGGCGCTGATGGCGGTGTTCATTCCGCTGGCCTTCTTCCCCGGCTCGGTCGGCATCATCTACCAGCAATTCTCGCTGACTATGGTGGTCTCGATTGCCTTTTCGGCCTTCCTTGCGCTTTCGCTGACGCCGGCGCTTTGTGCGACCTTCCTCAAGCCGGTCGCGAAAGGGCATGGCCATGCGAAACGCGGCCTCTTTGGCTGGTTCAACCGCAATTTCGACCGCGCCACCAAGGGCTATACCGGCGCAGTTGGCGGGCTGACGCGGCGTGCGGGGCGGATGATGATCATCTATGTCGCCCTGGTGGCTGGCCTTGGCTGGTTCTATGTCAAAATCCCCTCGGCCTTCCTGCCAGATGAGGATCAGGGCTTCCTGATCGCCAACCTCCAGGCTCCGCCCGGCGCCACCACCTACCGGCTGCGCGAAGTCACCAAACAGGCCGAAGGCTTTGCTCTTGGCATGGACGGCGTCGATTCCATCGTGGTGATCCAGGGCTATTCCTTCTTTGGCCAGGGGCCGAATTCGGGGCTTGCCTTCGTGACGCTGGATGACTGGGCCCAACGCAAGACGCCGGAACTCTCGGCGCCGGGCCTTGCGGGCCAGCTTTCGGGAATGCTGTTCTCGATCCGCGATTCCATCGCCTTCGCGCTGTCGCCGCCGCCGATCCAGGGGCTGGGGACCAGTTCCGGCTTTGCCTTCCGGCTGCAGGACCGCGCCAATATGGGCAATGCGGCACTGCAGGATGCGGCGAACCAGATCCTTGCCGGCGCGGCCGACAGCCCGATCCTCGGCCAGATGTATGTCGAAGGCCTTCCCGCCGGCCCGCAGCTGAGCCTGCGTGTCGACCGCGAAAAGGCCAATGCTTTCGGCGTCACCTTTGGCGAGATCAACCGCACCATCTCGGTCGCGCTTGGCTCGGGCTATGTGAACGACTTCCCGAATGACGGCAAAATGCAGCGTGTCATGGTCCAGGCCGAGGCGTCGAGCCGGATGAACATCGAGGACGTGATGAAGATCAACGTCCGCAATGTGCAGGGTGGCATGGTGCCGCTGTCATCCTTTGCCACCGCCGAATGGGGCTACGGCCCGACGCAGATCGTCGGCTATAACGGCTACCCCGCGCTGAGGATCAATGGCGAGGCGGCACCGGGCTATTCCTCGGCGAGGCCATCGCCGAGATGGAGCGTCTGGCGGGCGAGCTTCCCACCGGTTTCGCCTATGAATGGACCGGCCAGTCGAAGCAGGAGATCGAAAGCGGCAGCCAGGCGCCCATGCTGATCGGTCTGTCGATCCTCTTCGTCTTCCTCTGCCTTGCCGGTCTTTACGGCAGCTGGTCGATCCCGCTCTCG
Source organism: Gemmobacter sp. 24YEA27 (assembly GCF_030052995.1). NCBI lineage: Bacteria > Pseudomonadati > Pseudomonadota > Alphaproteobacteria > Rhodobacterales > Paracoccaceae > Gemmobacter > Gemmobacter sp. 24YEA27. The sequence continues at coordinate 307,779 of NZ_JASJPW010000002.1, forward strand.
GTCATGCTGATTGTCCCGATGGGCGCTATTGGCTCGGTCGCGGCGGTGATGTGGGCGGGGCTGTCGAATGACGTCTTCTTCACCGTGGGCCTGATCACGATTGTCGGGCTCTCGGCCAAGAATGCCATTCTGATCGTCGAGGTCGCGAAAGACCTGATCGCCGAAGGTCAGGAGCTGATGGCGGCCACCATCGAGGCCTGCCGTCTGCGCTTCCGCCCGATCCTGATGACGTCCCTTGCCTTCACCATGGGCGTGGTGCCTATGGCGGTGGCGACCGGCCCCTCGGCGGCCAGCCAGAACGCCATCGGGATCAATGTGGTCGGCGGTATGATCGCGGCCACGGTCCTTGGTGTGCTCTTCGCGCCAATCTTCTTCGTCTTCGTGATGAAACTCTTCGGGACGCATAAACGTCTCAAAAAGACGGGTTCCGCCAATGATACCCAAGGATCTGTCCATCCGGCGGAATAACCCTGGCGGGGGCATGGCAGAGCATGCCCCCGTCGCTTTCTTTGTCTTCCCATTCCGGCCCCATAACAAAAAGACCGCATCCATGAGCAGCACCCCATTCCGGCCCCGCCTCGGGCGTTACCTCGCGATCCTGCCGCTGACGCTGGCGCTTTCGGCCTGTGTCACGACAGAATATACCGCACCGACCGCAGACACCGCCGCCGCTTTCGCAACCAGTGCTCCCGCCCGCAGCGCCAATGGTGCCTGGTGGCTCAGCTTCCAGGACAGGACCATGGACGGGCTGATCACGACGGCCCTTGCGCGCAACCTCTCGATCCATGAGGCGGTCGCAGCCATTGACGAGGCGGGCGCCGGTGTCGCCGCTGCCCGCGCAGCCAGCCTGCCACAGGCCAGCGCCGGCGCCAGCGCGACGCGGGGCGACAGCCAGGGCTCCGGCGCGATCACGGAAAGCACTTCCGCGACGCTTTCAACCTCGTGGATGTTTGACATTTTCGGCGGCAACCGCTCGGCCCGGGCCGCGGCCATTGCCGAACTCGAGGCTTCGAAGCTATCCGAAGAGGCCGCGCGCCGCGCCGTCACCGCCGCCGTGGCCACGACCTATATCGACCTGCGCTATTACCAGCAAAGCATCGCTTTGACCCGGCAAAGCATCAGCAGCCGGCGCGAGACGCTGCGCCTGACCCAGGACATGCTGGAAGTCGGCCAGGCCAGCCGCCTTGACGTGCTTCAGGCCGAACAGGCCGTGGCCCAGGCCGAAGCGAGCCTGCCGGTGCTGGAGACCGGTTTCGATCAGGCGGTGAACCGGCTTGCGACGCTGACAGCCTCGCGCACCGCCGTTCTGCGCCCGCAGCTGCAAAAAGGCGGCGCGCAGCCCTCCGCGCGCTCGAACCCCTCGGTCGGTTTGCCTGCCGACGTGATCCGCGCCCGTCCCGATGTGCAGATCGCCGAGCGCAGCCTTGCTGCCGCCGTCGCGCGGATCGGTGTGGCCGAGGCAGAGTTCTGGCCTTCGGTCAGCCTGTCAGGCTCGATCCGCCCGATGAATGTCAGGGGCGGCGCCAACCCGACCTCCTGGTCCTTCGGACCTGCGATCAACCTGCCGATCTTCACCGGCGGCGCCAACCGGGCCAATCTGAAAGCCGCAGAATCGCGGGCGGTCCAGGCCCATATCCGCTGGCAGGCCGAAGTGCTCGACGCGGTGGAAGAGGTCGAGAACGGCCTTTCCGCCTGGCGGCGCGGCGGCACCAATGTGGCGGCACAGCGCAAGCTGGTCTCGACCGCGCAAGAGACGGTGACACTGGCACGTGATGCCTGGCAGGCCGGACAGACCGATTTCTTCACCGTGCTGGATGCCGAACGCACCGCGCTTACCGCCCGCACCGCACTGGCGGGCGCCGTGCGGGATCAGGCGGCGGCCTATGTTGCGGTCTCGATCGCCGCAGCCGCTCCGATGAAGTGAGGCGGGATCCGGGTTTTCATACAGCTGTCACCGGGGTTATGGTTTCATAACCCCCGGTGCAGGCCCGCATTTCCCGCCTGCACCTTCCCCGGATGACCAGCGGAGTGCCCCTCATTGCGCCCTGCCCTGATCCTTGTGCTTGTGCTGGCGGTGCTGGCCTGTACCCCGCGCCCCGGGCCAGATGTACTTTTGCCAGTGGCTGAGGGAACCCTTCCCGACGCCACGACCCGGCGCGTCTGGATTGTCACCACCCGCGCCCGCGACCCGGTCAATGCCTGGAGTTTCGGATCAGGCCGCGCGCCCTCACCGGACTATGGCTATTTCGACATCTCGGTGCCACCCGGCCATAAGCCCGGCGCGATTGAATGGCCGAAAGGGCGCCCCGATCCCGCGACTGATTTCGTCACGCTCGGCCAGGTCAGCCTGGCCCCACGCGCCTTTCTGCAGGATCTGGGCCATGAGCAGACCGGCGTCTATGTCCATGGCTTCAATACGTCATTCCAGGAAGCGCTTTATCGCCTCGCGCAGCTCTCGGCGGATGCGCATGTCCCCGGCAATCCGGTCCTGTTCTCCTGGCCGTCCCAGGCCCATGTCGCGGGCTATATCGCTGATCGTGACGGGGCGGATTACTCGCGTTCGGCGCTGGCGGGCCTCCTTTCGGATCTGAGCCGGGGGCGCAAAACCACCGAGCCCGTGATGGTGCTTGGCCATTCCATGGGCGGGCGCCTGGTGATGGAGGCCTTGCGGCAGCTGCAGCTTGAAGGCCGCAGCGATGTGCTGGACCGGCTGGAGGTGATCCTGGCCGCGCCCGATATCGATCTGGATATGTTTCGCGAACAGATGGCCGTGATCGGGCAGCTGAAGCATCCGCTGACGGTGCTGGTCTCATCCGATGACAAGGCGCTGGCCTTTTCCGCCCGCCTGGCGGCACGGCGCGAGCGGCTCGGAACCGTCGATGTCAAGGATCCCGCGATCCGCGAACTGGCGCGTCGGCTGGGGATCCGCATCATTGATATCACCGATCTGCCCAGCGATGACCCGGCCCATAGCCGCTATGTCAGCCTTCTGTCCGGGGCCGGGGAAAGCGCGGTGACCAACGTGTTTCAGGGGCTGCGCCAGGCCGGGGCCTATGCCCTGGATCAGCTGGGGCTCTGATCCCCCTGCCCCGCCGAAGGGGCGCTGGCGCCGGGCAGCGAGATTTCGACCCGCGCCATGCCATCCGCGATCCGGCGGGTGATTTTCGCCCCCATGGCCGAGGCCAGTTCGGCGCTGATGGTCAGACCGAGCCCGGTACCGGTCGATCCCGGTCGTTTGGCGAAAGCCTGATCATGGAATTCCGTGCCACTGGTCGGATTCTCGATCAGCACCTCAGCTCCGGCGCCGGGCGCTTCGCGGATCCGCAGCAAGACCTGGCCGCTGCCATGCTCCACCGCATTCTCGATCAGATTGCGCAACAGGATCGCAAGTGCATCGGGGTCGGCGGCAACCTGAACCGCCTCAAGATCGCCGTCATCGAACCGGATCTGCCCCGCCCCGGTTTCGCGCAGCAAAAGCCGGGTGATCCGGATCAGATCCGCCGGTCCGCGCCCGAGCCCGAGACCCGCCTCGGATCGCGAGAGCTGCAAGAGCCGCTCCACCCGCCGCGTCAGTGCATCAAGCATCGGCAGCGTCGCGCGGGCATCGGCATCCTGCGACAGATCAAGCCGGGCGCGGATCGCGGCGACCGGTGTGCGCAATTCATGCGAAGCATTGGCGATAAAGGCGCGTTCGGCATCACGCAGCGCACTGACCCGCGCGATATACTGGTTCAGCCCATGGGCCAGCGGATGGAGTTCATCGGGCAGCCCGGCCTCGGGCACCGGCGAAAGATCGGCGGGCGGGCGGCCTGCAATCCCTGCGGTCAGATCTTCCAGCGGCGCAAACCCCTTTGCCAGGCTCTGACGCAGGCCCCAGATCAGCAAGAGGACCATCGGCAGGATCAGCACCAGAAAGGCCGAGGCCGCCTCGAACATTTCCTCGCGCCGCCAGGCCTCATTATGGGCGACCTCGATCACGGCGTTTTCCGCACTCACCCGCAGAACCCGCCAGCCATTCGCATTATGGAAACCATCGCTGGCAAGTGCGGGCCAGGGCTCGGTCGGCACCGGATCCCCCGCCCGCAGGATCCGCAGCACCCGCTCGCCATTTCCGGGATCGATGCCGATATTGCGGGGATCACCTGACCGGGGCTCGCCTCGATGTAAAGCACCGTGGTTTCCGCCATGGCCTGGAGCTCTTCATCCAGCATCTCGTTGATTTCATGGTCCAGAAACAGCGTCGCCAGCGCAATCGCGCCCAGCCAGGCCAAAAGCACAAGCCACAGCACGCGCCGGGTCAGACGGCGACGGATCGACCAGGACTTGCGGCCCGCGCCGCTCATGTCAGCACATATCCGAGGCCGCGCCTTGTCTCGATCATCCCGGCACCGATCTTTTGCCTGAGCCGCGAAATATAGACCTCGACCGCGTTCCCTTCGATGGTCGCGTCGAAATTATAAAGCGCCTCTTCCAGCGCGGGTTTTCCCAGCACCCGCCCCCGCGCACCCAGAAGCGCGTCAAACAGCGCCCATTCGCGCGAGGTCAGGCGGATCTCCTCAGCCCCGCGCCAGAGCCGTGCCGCCGCGCGGTCGACCTCGATCCCGCCGATCTGCAGCCGGGCCTCCGGCAGGAACTGGCCGCGCCGCGCATGGGCGCGGATGCGCGCCGACAGCTCGGCCAGATCAAAGGGTTTGACGACATAATCATCGGCACCGGCATCAAGCCCCGCGATCCGGTCGCTGATCTGGTCGAGCGCGGTCGCGATGATCACTGGCGTCCGGTCGCCCGCCCTGCGACGCTCGCGCAGGACCGACAGGCCGGAACCATCGGGCAGGCCCAGATCCAGGATCACACAGGCATAGTCCCCGACCGCCAGCGCGGCCAGCGCGCCCGCGGCATCAGCGGCATGATCAACCGCATGGCCCGCAGCCGTCAGATGACGCAGCACGGAACCGGCGAGATCAGGGGAATCCTCGACAAGAAGCAGGCGCATATTGGCTGCATAGCCTGCGGATGCGGCTGAGGCGAGAGAATTGCGGGCCCATTAGACGCCTGCGCAGAAAAACGATTTCGCGGGGGAGGCTGCAAGCCTGGCGCAAGGTTCGGCGGCGACAAGCCAGGGATAAATGGCCCGCATGTGGCCAATGTTTACCAGGGCCCGGCCCCAGCCGGCGCCAGAAAGACAGGCATATGTCGCTTTTCGAATCCCTCCGGCGTCTTCCGCGCCCTGTTGTCCCGCATCTCGTGCTGAACCTTGCAGTGGCCTCCTTTGTGATGCTGGCGCTCAATCACGGGTTCTGGACGCGGCTGATGGCGGAATTTCCCGCAGCGCCCGGCCGGGTGGTGATGTTCGGCTTCGGGGTCTGGGCGCTGACGCTGCTGAGCCTTGAATTGCTCGGCCCCGGGCGCCTGCAAAAGCCGGTGGCGGCGGTGCTGATCCTCCTCGCCGCCACCGCCAGCTATTATGAGCGCAATTTCGGCGTGCTGATCGACCGCGAGATGGTGCGCAATATCTTTGAGACCACGGTCACGGAATCGCGCCATCTGATCACGCTGCGGATGGCCGCCGAAATCTTTCTAACCGGCGTGCTGCCGGCAGCGCTGGTCTTCTGGCCGCGTGTCAGCCGTGTCGGGCTGATGCATCAGCTCTGGCGCTGGCCTCTGGGCGTGGCGCTGAGTTTTGCACTGATGACCGGCGCCTTGTTCAGCCATTACAAGGATTACTCGGCCATGCTGCGCGAGCGCCATGACCTGATGGGGTCCTATCAGCCTGGCGCCAGCCTGACCGCAGGCATTCGCTATGCGCGCGAGCAGTGGAAGACCGCCGACCCCACCGCCGCGCCTTATGGCCGGGATGCGAAACCTGGCGAAGCGCTGGCCCGCGCAGACAAGCCCGTCTTGCTGGTCGTCTTTGTCGGAGAGACCGCGCGGGCGCAGAATTTCGGCCTGAACGGCTATGCGCGCAACACCACACCGGAGCTCGCGAAGCGCGATGTGATCGCCTTTACCGATGCCTCTTCCTGCGGCACCTCGACCGCCGTGTCGGTGCCCTGCATGTTCTCGGGCCTCGGCAAGGCCAGCTACAGCCGCGAGGGCGCGCTTGGCCGCGAGAATCTGATGGATATCCTCGGCCATGCCGGGATCACCCCGCTCTGGGTCGATAATAATACCGGCGATCAGAATGTGGCCAGCCGTACCGGCTGGGCGCGGGTCGATGCCAGCCTTGCGCCGGAAGCCTGCGCGGTCGAATGCACGGATGAGGCACTTTTGCCGGTAATCCGCGACCGGCTGGCAAAGATCGACCGCGATACGGTGCTGGTTCTGCATATGATCGGCAGCCATGGCCCCGCCTATTACCTGCGCTACGGGCCGGAGCGCGCGGGTTTTGCCCCTGCCTGCGAAAGCGCGCAATTCTCGGATTGCACCGCAGAGGAGATCGTCAACGCCTATGACAATTCGATCCTCGAGACCGATCACGTTCTGGCCAGCACCATCGACATGCTTGCCGCAGCTCAGAATGTGATCCCGGCCATGGTGTTTATGTCGGACCATGGTGAATCACTGGGAGAAAACGGCCTCTACCTGCATGCCGCCCCCTCGTTCATGGCGCCTGCCGAACAGACAAAAGTGCCCTTCGTCCTCTGGCTGGATCCGCGCTTCTCAGGCGCGATGGGGCTCGACACCACCTGCCTTGCGCAGGAGGCGGCACAGCCGGTCAGCCATGACAATTTCTTCCACACCGTGCTGGGGCTGATGGATGTCAGCACTTCGGCCCGCGACGCCGCGCTGGATCTGACCGCGCCCTGCCGCAACCCGGGCCTTATGTGAGGCGGATGCCATCGTCGCCGAAGACCAGTTCGGCCCCGGCGATGGCCTCCGCGAAATCGCGGTCATGGGTCACCGCAAGGATGGTGGTGCCCTGCGCCGCCTCCGCGCGGATCAGCCGGATTACCTTTTGCCGGTTGATCCGGTCCAGCCCGCGCTGGATCTCATCAAGCAGCAAAAGGCGCGGCCCATGCGCGATGGCCGAAGCCAGCGCGACCAGGCGTTTCTCGCCAGCGTCAAGATCAAGCGGGTGCTGCGCCGCGAGGCCCGCAATCCCGAGCCGTTCCAGCGCCTGAGCGGCCAGCGCGGCGGGGTCCGGCAGGTCGAGATTGCGGGCAGTCAGCGCCACCTCGTCCTGAACTTTCGTGCGCAGGAAATGGCGGTCTGAGGATTGTGCGACCATGCCCGCAACCCGGGCCAGATCGCGGGCTTCCGGGCCTGCCGGATCGACACCCGCGACCGAGATCCTGCCCGAAAGCGGCTTTTCCAGCCCCGCGAAAAGCCGCAAGAGGCTGCTTTTGCCACGGCCGTTGGGGCCAAGTACCGCCACCACCGCCCCAGGGGCAAATCGCAGCGAAAGCCGCTCAAAAAGCCGGGCCTGGCCGGGATAGCCGAAGCTCAGATCCTCTGCGATCACCGTATCTTCGCGCGTCATGCCGGTTGTCCTGCCAGAAAAATACGCTCGGGCAGCGGCGTCGCGAACAGCGCCTCTGTCGTCAGCGGGCCGCGCATCTCACCCTGATCCAGCAGCAAATGGTGATCCACCAGCCCCGCCATCCAGGACTGCCAGCCAATATCAAGGAAGATCACCGCCATCTCCCAGGGCAGGCTGCGCAGATGCCCGGCCAGGGCATCGCGGCTTTCGGCATCGAGATCGGTCATCGGCTCGTCCAGGATCAGCAGGCGCGGCCGCATCGCAAGCGCGCCGGCCAGCGCCGCGCGCTGTGTCTCACCGCCCGAGAGCCGACGGCAATCGCGCTCTGCGAGATGGGTCAGGTTCAGGAAATGCAGGGCTTCTGCCGTGCGCGCGCGGATCTCGGCCACCGGCAGGCCAAGATTTTCCGGCCCGAATGCCACCTCTTCACGCAGGCTGTAGCCGCGCCCGCTGAGCTGCAAATGCGGCCGCTGCCCCACGACCTGTACAAGGCGCGCATGATCCGCACGCGACATGGACCGCAGCGCCTCGCCCTGCCAGTCGAGCCCGCCCTCTGTTGTCAGGAACCCCGCAAGGCCGCGCGCCAGCGTGGTCTTGCCCATGCCATTTCCGGCCAGGATCGAGAGCCGTTCTCCCGGCGCCAGGGTGAAAGACAGCCCGCTGAACAAAGGGGGTTTGCCCGGCCAGGAAAAGGAAAGATCACTTACGTTCAGCGCCATAGCAGCAAAAGCCCCAGTTGCAGCAGCGCAAGCGCCAAAAGGCCCCGGCGCAGCCAGATCTCGCGCGCCGTGTCTTCCACCGGGTCGATGAGCCCGCGCTTCGGGCTGGCGCGAAAGCCGCGCAACTCCAGCGCCTCGGCGCGGACAGGGGCTTCGGTGATCAGCCCGCGCACCAGCGGATTGACCATGCCAACCAGCATCCGGAACCGCTCGCGCAGGGGGCCGCGCGCCGAAAGGCCGCGCATCTGCAGACTGTCGCGGATCTGCCGCGCTTCCTGGCCGACGCTTTCCACCAGCGATAAGGGCGCCGTCAGCAGATAAGAGACCGAGGGTCTGACCCCTGCCCCGTCCAGCGCCCGCGCCAGATCTGAAGGGCGCGTGGTCATCACGAAAATCAGGCTGACGGACAGCAAAAGCGCCAGCCGCGAAAAGACCAGCAGCGCATAGCGCAGCCCTTCGGGATAGCAGGCAAAGGGGCCGCATATGCCGGGCGGCCCCCGCTCGATCAGGAAGCCATGCACAAGGCCAAGCGCGAGCCCGACCGGCAACATCAGCACCAGCAGCCGCAGCCCCAGGGCGCGACCAAAGCCAAGCCCTGCCGCCCCTGCCAGCGCAAGACACAGCGCCCCCAGCAGCACCGGCGCCGGCCAGAGGGGCAGCATCGCCGCCACCACCGCCAGCACCGCGAGCCGCGTCAGAGGGCTGGAGCGCCGCCAGGAATTATCAGGGCCGGGCCTGTACATGACAAAAGCCGCTCAGGCCCGGCTATGGGCGAGGAAGGGCCAGTCCGAAGTCGCGCGCCCGGGCAGGCCACGCACGATCCCCCAGACCAGCACCGCGGTCAGCACCTTGTCGGCGATGTTCCAGCCCAGCACGGTGGTCAGCACCGACGGGAAAAGATCCTGACCGAGCTTGAGCAGATAGGCGGTCAGGAAATCCGCGCCCGAGCCGGTGACACCGCCGAAGAGGTAGATCCGGATCGGCACGGCGACAAAAGCAAGCGCGATGGTGATGACCACGCCGGACAGCGCCGCCTGCCAGATTTCACGGAAAAAACCCGCGCGCGCCAGGAGGCCGGCGACCACCCCGATCACCAGCGCGACCGGAGCAAAGAAGGCGACCGTCGGCCCCTGGATCAGCCCCCAGAGCAGATTGGTCAGGAGCCCGGTCAGCCCGCCGATCACCGGCCCGGCCAGCACTGCCGCCAGCACGGTCCCGATCGAGTCGAGGAAGATCGGCAGTTTCAGAAATGAGGCCGTCTGGCCAAGCGCGATGTTCAGCGCAATACCGATGGCGGCGAGCACCAGGTTGCGGGTAGAGAAAAGTCCGGATGTCATTGGGATGGCTCCTCGGGGTTGGGGCGGTGCGCATGGGTCCCGTCGGTCGCGGGGTGAATGACGAGTTCGTCATAACCGGACAGGGCGCAGGGTTCGCGGGTGAAAACCAGGTCATCAAGCAAAAGGACGGTGATCTCGGCGGTGGTATAGACCGCCGATTCTGCCAGCAGATGGCCGCCAAAAGCGCGGCCCTCACCATCGGTTATGGTCAGATGCAGATGCTCGCCATCGGGGTCGATGGTTCCGGTCAGCGAGGTGATCTCGAAATGCCCTTCGTAAAGCGTGCCAGCGGGCGTGTTCGCATGGCGGATCAGCACCCGGGTCAGGCTGCCGACGCAGGTGACGACCGAAATGGCGGCAGCCCCGCTGTGGCGCTGAAAGGCATGGAGGGCGGCGATGAGATCGGCGCCGGGCGGCAGCCGGAACACGCCAAAGCGGCCCCACGAGATCCCGGATGAGTATGGAAAGTCAGCGGCAGAAGCCGGCTGTGAAGAATGACTGGTCAAAACAGCTCCTGAAGATGCCGGTACGGCATGGCCGGTGTAATATCGATAGTCCGGGCCTTGCCCTGACGGGGCGTTTAGGTGGCCTTACTGTTGTGATGCTCGTCGAATATAACAAATCTGTCAATTCTTCTAACATTATGCAATTCAAAAGGAATATTCTCTGACGGGGGCTTGTGGCAGAGAGTGTGACCCATTGCATTGCCGCGCCCGGGGACTAGTATCGCGCCGATATGATCAAATGACAGGATCGGCCTATGTCTCTCAGTCTCACGCTGGCTCAGCCCGGCAGCAGTGAACCGTCGCAACAGGACGGGGTGATTGTGCTTTTGCGCAATGGCAAGGGCGCTCTGGGCCCGAAAGCGGCCGCGCTGGATGCCGCGACCGGAGGGGCGATCAGCCGCGCGGCGCTGGCGCCGCGCTTTACCGGCAAGGCCGGGGACTGCATTGACCTGCTGGCGCCGCAGGGGCTGAAAGCGCGCCGGGTGGTGGTGCTGGATCTCGGGCCGGCGGATCAGCTTACGAGCCTGGTTGCCAGCCGCGCGGGCTCGGCGCTTGCGAAACATCTCGAGACCGAGGCAGAGACGGCCGCGCTGATGCTGTTTGAAACAGCACCCGCTGCCCTGGATGATGCCGGGGTTCTGGCGCAGATCCTGCTGGGGATGCGGCTTCGCAATTACCGCTTTGAACTGATGGCGAAGACGGAAAAGCCCTTTGATCTGGCGCTGTCCGTCGAGGCGGAGGACAGCCCTGCGCTGACCCGCAGCACGGCCCAGGCCGAAGGCGTCTGCCTGGCCCGCAGCCTGGTGAATTATCCGGCGAGCCATCTGAACCCGGACAATTTCGCCGATTTCCTTGGCCCGCTGTGCGAGGCCGGGATCGGGGTCGAAGTGCTGGAACAGGCCGATCTGGAGCGGCTTGGCATGGGGGCGGTGCTGGCGGTCGGCAATGGCTCGGCCCGCCCGCCGCGGGTGATCGTGCTGACATGGGCGGGCGCGGAAGGTCAGCCGCTCGCGCTGGTGGGCAAGGGCATGTGTTTTGATGCGGGCGGACTTTGCATCAAGACCGGGCCGCAGATGTTCTCTATGAAAGGGGATATGGGCGGGGCGGCGGCTGTGATCGGCACCATGCTGGCGCTGGCGCGGCAGAAGGCGGCGGTGCATGTGGTCGGCGTGCTGGGCGTGGCGGAAAACATGCTCTCGGGCTCGTCCTACAAACCGGGCGATGTGGTCACCACCATGTCGGGCCGCACGGTCGAGGTGTTTGACACCGATTGCGAAGGCCGGATGGTGCTGGCCGATGTGCTGCATTACACCGCGACCCGGTTCAGCCCGACGGCCATCGTTGATCTCGCGACCCTGACCTATTCGGTGATGCGCGGCCTTGGCCATGTCTTTGCCGGGCTTTTTGCCACCCATGACGGATTGGCCGATCCGCTGCTGGCCGCCGGCGAGACGGTGGGCGAGCGGTTCTGGCGGCTGCCTCTCGACCCGGCCTATGATGAGAGCCTCGTCTCACCGATTGCAGATCTGCGCCAGCATGGCCGTGATCTGGAGGATGGCGATGCCCCGGTCGCGGCTGCCTTCCTGAAGCATTTCGCGGAAGGGGTGCCCTATGTCCATCTCGACATCGCCGGCAAAGAGCTGATCGACGAGGACCGTCTGCATGCGCGGGCGGGCGGGGCCGGGTTCGGGGTGCAATTGCTGGAGGAATGGATTTCTTCCGGCGCGGCCGCACGGTTTACGGCTGGCTGAGCGTCTGGCAGACATCCGGAGGGGTTTTGCACCCCTCCGGACCTCCCCGCAGAGTATTTGGGTCAAGAGGAAAGGACGGAACGGGAGGGGGCGAAGCCCTCTGTCAGTTTTCCAGCATGACCAGGTGGCCCGGTGAGACTTCTTCGTAGCGCCGGGCTGGCGGTTTGAAGTCAAGGGGGCGGATCGGGGTTTTCAGCTCTTTGACCTGCTGGTTGCGGCGCAGATGGCGGCGCCCTGGATCGGGGACCGTGACCGCGCCGATCAGCTGGCGGGTATAGGCGTGGCGTGGGCGCTCCATGATTTCGGCGCGCGGGCCGATTTCGACGATCTCGCCCATATACATCACCGCGATCCGGTGGCTGACCCGTTCGACCACGGCGATGTCATGGCTGATGAACAGGAAGGCGATGCCGAGCCGGTCCTGAATGTCGAGAAGCAGGTTCACCACCTGGGCCTTAACCGAGACATCCAGTGCAGAGACGGATTCATCCGCGATGATCAGTTTCGGGTCGAGCATCAGCGCGCGGGCGATACAGACGCGCTGACGCTGGCCGCCCGAAAACTCATGCGGGTAGCGTTCCAGCATGGCGCGGGTCAGGCCGACCTGTTCCATCAGCGTTGCGGCCTTTGCCCGGGCGTCAGTGGCGCTGCCCATCCGATGTTCGGTGAAGGGTTCGACCAGCGCATCGCCCACCGTCATGCGGGGGTTCATGCTTGCCAGCGGATCCTGCGGGATCATCTGGATCTCGCGCCGCTTGAGCCGCATCGCCTCGGGGCGGAGCGCGAAGAGCTCATCCCCGCCCATCCTGACCGATCCGGTAGAGCGGTTGTTCAGCCGGATGATCGATTTGCCGGTTGTCGATTTGCCGCAACCGGATTCACCGACCAGCGACAGCGTCTCGCCCGGGAAGATGCGGAAGGAGACGTTTTCCACCGCATGGATCTGCGCCACGCGGCGGTTGAACAACCCGCCGCGCATGTCAAACCGGGTGACGAGATTCTGAACGTCAAGGATCGGCGCGCGCATATCCGGGCTGCTTTGCAGTGGCAGCGCCGCGCCTGCGATACCGCTGGACATATCGACCAGCGGGAAGCGCAGGGGCGCGGGCTTTCCGGTCATGCTGCCCAGCACCGGGACAGAGGCGAGCAGTGCCTTAGTATAAGGCTCGCGCGGGGTGGCGAAGATCTCGGCCGTCGGCCCCTGTTCGACCGAACGGCCGCGCAGCATGACGACGGTGCGGTCTGCCATCTCGGCCACCACCCCCATATCATGGGTGATGAACAGCATCGCCATACCATATTCGGCCTGGAGATCTTTCAGGAGGTCAAGGATCTCGCCCTGAACTGTCACATCCAGCGCCGTGGTCGGCTCATCCGCGATCAGGAGTTTCGGGCGCGAGGCCAGCGCCATCGCGATCATCACGCGCTGGCGCATGCCGCCGGAAAAGGCATGCGGATAGTCATCCATCCGCCGCGCCGCATTGGGGATGCGGACCCGTTCAAGGAGCGCAATCGCCTGTTTGCGTGCCTCGGCTTTTGGCATCGGATGATGCGAGGTCAGTGCCTCGATGATCTGATCGCCCACCCGGTAGATCGGGTGCAGCGAGGTCATCGGCTCCTGGAAAATCATCGCCGCCGCCTGGCCGCGAATATGGCGGATCATCCCCGCCTCATCCAGTTTCAGCACGTCATGACCGGCCAGGCTGATCTCGCCCTCAACGCGCGAGGTGGCCGGGTCCAGAAGGCCCATGACCGAAAGCGAGGTCACGCTTTTGCCCGATCCGGATTCGCCGACCAGCGCCACGGTCTCGCCGGGGCTGATATCGAAGGAAAGGCCCTCGATCACCCGGTTCCAGCTTTTGCGGGCGCCGAGGAATGAGACCGAGAGGTCGCGGATCGACAGGATCGGCGCGGTTGTGTCAGGGGTCACGGTCATGCGCGGCGCATCCTCGGGTCGATCAGCAGGCAAAGGAGGTCGACCACCGCATTGGCCACCACCACGAAGAAAGAGGCGTAAAGCACGGTCGCCATGATCATCGGCAGATCAAGCACTTTCAGCGCCTGATAGGTCAGCCGTCCGACACCGTTGATGCCAAAGACCACCTCGGTCAGAACAGCCGCGCCGCCAACCAGCACGCCGAAATCCATGCCGAACATGATGACGATCGGGATGATCGCGGAACGGGTCGCGTGTTTCAGCAGCACCTTGCGCCCGGTGAGCCCCTTGGCGCGGGCGGTGCGGATGAAATCCTCCTGATAGGTCTCGATGATGCCGGTTCTGAGCATCCGGCCGTAAAGCCCGATATAAAGGAAGGCGAGCGTGAGCCAGGGGAAGACCATTGACCGGAACCACAGGCCCGGGTCCTGCGAGAACGGCGTATAGCCAAGCGCCGGCACCCAGGAAAATGCCCAGGTGTCATGCAGCCGGTTTTGTGTGACCAGATTGACCATCTCGCCGACCCAGAAGACCGGCATGGCAACCGCCATCATCGAGATCCCCATCAGGATCTTGTCCGGCCAGCGCCCCCGGAAGGCCGCCGCCGTGATGCCGGTGACAATACCGCCCAGCATCCACAACACCGCTGCTCCCGAGACCAGTGACAGCGTTGCAGGTGCCGCCGCCATCACCGTCGGCACGATCTGCTGGCCCCGATTGGCGAAAGAGGTCAGATCCCGGGTGATGAAGAGCTTCTCCATCATCAGCCCGTATTGAACGTAAAGCGGGCGGTCGAGGCCGAAGTCTTTGCGCACCGCCTCGATGGTTTCCTGCGCGGCATTGCGGCCCGCGATACGGGCGGCAGGGTCCGAGGCGGGGGTTGCGAAAAAGATCAGGAAGGTGATGACGGAAATCCCGAACATCACCACGACCATGCGCAGGAGCCGCTTGAGAATGGCTGCGATCATCTCAGCGCCCCCTTGCAGATTTCGGGTCGAGCACGTCGCGAAGCACATCCCCGAAGAGGTTCAGGAGAAGCACAGTGACCATGATCGCGAGACCCGGCGCCAGCGAGACCCAGGGCCGCGAATACAATAGCGTCTGGCCGTCCTGAAGGATCGTCCCCCAGCTGGCATTCGGCGGCTGCACCCCCACCGACAGAAAGGAGAGCGAGCTTTCCGTGACGATGTTCAGCGCCATCAGCATCGGAGCAAAAACGATCAGCGTGGTCGAGACATTGGGCAGGATATGGCGCAGCAGGATCTTCCAGCGGCGGATGCCAAGCCCGCGCGCCGCCATGATGAATTCGGACTGGTTGATCGCCATGACGCGGCCGCGAATGGGGCGGGCGACATAGGGCACATAGACGAGGCCGATGATCAGGATGGGCACGATCAGACTGCCCGAGGATATCTCGAACGGCCCGAGCGCGAAACTTTTGCCGATCATCACGATAGAAAGCGAGATCGCCAGCAGATAGACCGGAAAGGCCCAGATCATGTCGATCAGGTTCGACAGAACACCATCAACCAAGCCGCCCGAATAGCCGGCGGCAATCCCGATAATCGCGGCGAAGAACAGGCAGATCAGCGTCGAGGCGCCGGCGATCAGCAGCGAATTGCGGCCCCCATAAAGCATCCGCGCCGCGACATCGCGGCCCTGCCCATCGGCGCCCAGCATATATTGCGGCCCCCAGGTCGGCCCAATGGGCGTGACGCCAAGGCCAAGGCCCTCGGTCGATTGCTGCATCACAGGCGTGGGCTTGCCGTCGATTTTGATCTTTGCAGACAGGCCCGAGCGGAACGGATCCGTCCCCGAAACATGTTTCGCATAGACCGGCGCGAGCAAAGTCGCGACCACGATCAGCAGCAGGAGCCCCGCGGAAATCATGGCGGTCGGGCTGGCGATCAGCCCCTGGAAGACCCGCTTCCAGGGACCGCGCCGCGCACCCGTCTCCTCCCCGGCGGCTGCCGCCGGGGAAAGAGCGTGACTGTCGGTTTCAGGCAACATCGCGAGAGGTCACTGAACCCAGGCGGTGCCGACCAGCCAATGGAACTGGCTGGTGAACTCGTAATTGCCAACACGGGCCGAGATCAGGTCGACATCTTTCGGGGTGAACATCGGGATCGCCGGCGCGAGCTTCATGAAGTCATAGTCGATATCGCCCCATTCCTTCAGCGCGGCCTCGTGATCGGTCGAACCAAGCGCCATCGCCGCTTTCATACGGTCATCAAGGCCCTTATCGCAGATCCCCGACATATTGACCGAGCTGTCCGAACCCGGCGTGAAGCTGTCACAGCCAAAGAGCACATTCAGGAAGTTCGAGGGTGCCGGGTAATCCTGGTACCATTGCGAGACCGAGATCTGCACATTGTTATTGGTGTTCTGGATATAGGTGAACTGGATATCGCCCGAGATCGACTGCACGGTGGCGTCATAGCCCAGATCGGTCAGCACGGTCTGCAGATAGGTGCCGACACCGCGCGAGGTCACGGAATCGTCCGTCACCACGGTGACTTTCTGACCCTTGGTGCCCGAAGCCTCGACCAGCTCAAGCGCCTTATCCATATCGGGGGCAGACCAGAACTCGCCCGGATCGGCGGTATAGTCGCAGCGGTCGACATGGCCGGGCATATCCGGCGGCAGGATGGTGCAGACGGGGGTCGCCAGTGCCGGGCCGCCGAAGATCGAGACCAGCGCATCGCGGTCAACCGCGTAATTGATCGCCTGACGGGCCTCGAGGCTGTTGAAAGGCGCGATATTGACGTTCAGCGGCGCATACCACCATGCCACCAGCGGCGAGACGCGCAGCTGATCGGGATGCGAAACGCTGAGTTCCGCCAGACGGTCGGTCGGGACCGGCTCATACATGAAATCGGCCTGGCCATTCAGGATCGCATTGACCGCAGCCTCTTCGGTGCCGCCGAATGTGTATTCGATCCGGTCAACATAGCCTTTGGGCTGTGCCTCTTTGCTCCATTCCTGGAAATGCGGATTGCGCACCATGATCAGCGAGGCATTCGGGTCATAGCTTTCGAACGCATAGGTGCCGGTGCCGGGGATCGGCTCATTGCCGGCATCTTTCATGATCGTGTCGGCGGGCACGATCGAGGCATGCGGCACGGCGATCTTGTAGAGGAACTCGGCATCCGGGGCGACGAGGTTGATGGTGATGGTATTGGTCGCAGCATCCCCGATCACGCCGCCTTCCAGCGTACAGGTAGCCGCCTCGGCGAGACACTTATCGGCACCGACGATGCCATTATAGAAGCTGCCCGAGGTCGGGCTCGAGACTTTGAAGATGCGCTGGAACGAGGCCACGACGTCTTCGACCGTCAGATCCTTGCCATTAGAGAATTTGATCCCCTGGCGCAGCTTGAACGTGTAGGTCTTGCCGTCATTCGACAGCACCGGCATGTCTTCCGCCAGATCCGGCACCACTTCGGCGCTTTCCGGCCCATTGACCTTTTTGAACGCCATCAGACCATCATGGGTCCAGATGAACAGCGGCCAGTAACGCGCGGTATAATTGATCATCGGATCAAGGGTGCCCTCGGAGGAAACACCGAGAAGCTTGAGCGTGCCACCGTAATGGCTCTCATCGGCGAAGGCCGGCATCGCGGCGCCAAGCGCCAGCGCCGCCGTGCCACACAAAATACCTCCGCGCATCCGCGACATCAGAGACAGCGATTCACTCATGGTAAGAGACTCCCTCGGGGTGAAATGGCGGTCATTGCCGCCGTGATGGGCCGGCCTTGAGGCCAGAGTTTAACAGGTTCAGCGGGCGGCGTCGCATTCCGCAAGGAAGGCGGCAACCAGAGTTATACAAGCGTCAAATTCCTCGACATGCGGCATATGGCTCGCATTCGGGAAGATATGCCAGCGGGTATCAGGAATATTCCCGGCGAAGGGTTGAATCGTCGCCGGGGTAGCCTCGTCATAGGCCCCGGATATAAGCAGCACCGGCACGGTGATCCTGTGGACCCGGTCGCTGACATCCCAGTCTTTCAGGCTGCCGGTGATGTGGAATTCATTCGGGCCGATCATCAGATTATAGACATGCGCATCTGCCGCCATCGCGCGATTGGTGCGCTGCACCTCATCAGGCGCGGGGTCGAGACGGCAGACATGGCGGGCGTTGAAGGCTTTGGTCGCCCGGGCATAATCGGGGTGATCGGTGGTGCCTGCGGCCTCGTGCAGGTCAAGAACCGCCCGGATATCAGCCGGCAGATCCGCACGCAGCCGGGCGGTCTCGCTGATCCATATGGGCATCGAGGCCGGGCTGTCGGCAAGGATCAGCGACACAAGGCCAGGGGGCTGCGTCACGCCAAATTCGGCGCCCAGCATCCCGCCCCAGGACTGGCCAAGCAGATGATAGCGCGAAAGCCCGAGATGGGCGATCAGGTTTCTCAGTTCATCCAGGAACAGATCGACCGTCCAGAAATCGGCGCCTTTTTCCGGCAGCCGCGTCGAATTGCCATTGCCGATCTGGTCATAATGGATGACCGCGCGCCCGGTTTCGGCGATCGCTGCAAAGCTTTCGACATAATCCCAGGTACAGCCCGGTCCGCCATGCGCCACGATCAGCGGCGGCAGGCCTGAGTCCAGGTCACCGGCGATGCGATACCAGGTTTTATAGGACCCGAAAGCAGCGAAGCCTTCGGTGATTTTTGCGCTTGTATACATGCCAGTTCCCCTCCGGTTATCCCGGAAAATCCCCTTCAGCCCTGCCAAATTCAGTCATGGCGGACATAATCGAGCCCCCGCGCCAGCCAGCAGCCAAGACCAAGCCCCGTCACCCGACCCGAAGCGTCGCGCCTGACCTGAAGCGTCCAGTCGCCCGGCGCCGGCGCATCCATCGCGCGCCTAGTGCGGATAAGCCAGGTATCGGGGCCGGCGGCCAGAACCGGCTCCATTCGCCCCGCGCCAAGCCGGCCGGAAAAGAGGGCAAAGACCGCCCCGTCCCGCGCCTCGAGCCGCAGCGAAGTGCCGGTTTCCGCACAATGATACTGCCCCGCAATCTCTGCGCCATCGGCCGTTTCAAGCGGCGCAAGCGGCACCAGCAGAGTGTCGATATTGTCGCGCAACCGGCGCATATGCAGCCGGTCACCCTGACGTTCCAGCCGCACCTCATCCGAGGCGAGGACGCCCGGCGCGGCCTGGTACAGGGTCTCGGGCCCGGTGGCGAAACGCAGCTTCACCGCCGTAGCCGCCGGTTCCAGCCGCGCGATCAGCCCGGTCCCGGGGCAAAGCCACTGGCTCTCCCAGCCGGGTTCAACCGGCTGCGGCGCGGGGTCGGCCTGACCAAGCGCCGCACGCATCAGAAAGAGCGCCGCATCATGGGCCGAAGCCTCGTGGTTGAACATCACCACCACCGAGATCCGCGCCTCAGCCGCATGGAAGCGCTGTGCCCGAAAGCCCCGGAGCGCGCCGCCATGACCGGTCAGCGCCACGCCGCCAAGCGTCTCATGCACGAGGCCAAAACTGTAAAATGCGGGATTGCCATCGCTGAACGCGACCGGCGCCGAGAGGCGGCGATAGATGCCGTTTTCGTCGTCACGCGTCGCGTCGATCCAGGCCTCATAGGCCAGCATATCATCAAGCGAAGCCGAGATCCCGGCATCCCCCACCCAGAAAATTCCATTGTCCGCCGGGAAAAACCCGGTCGAATCAGTGCCTTCATAGCCGGTGACACCGTCTTCGGGCTGCCTCGTGTCAGAGGTCAGCGTCGCGGTTTTCATCCCTGCCGGCCCCCAGATATGCTGATGATACAGATCAATCAGCGCACGACCATTCGCCTTGCGGATCAGTTCGGGCAAGAGGCGGAAATTGCAGTTGCAATAGGAATAGCCGGTCCCGGGCGCGAAATGGCCCTGGCGGATCGCGGCGACCATCGGCACTGCCTCATCCTCCGGGAAGACCTGCTCGGCGGTCGCGCCCTCGACCACTGTCATCGCCCAGTAATCGCGCAGACCCGACTGGTTGTGACACATCTGGCGGACCAGCGGGCGCGGGCTTTCCAGCCCCGGAAGGAAGTCCGGCAGCACGGCGTCCAGCGCCTCGGGCCCGCCGAATTCCGCGAGCACCGCGCCACAGGTGAATTGTTTCGAGATCGAACAGATCGGCAGGCGTGTCGCCCGCGTCATGGGCTGATGGCGGTCCAGACTGGCATATCCCCAGGCCCGCGCGGCCACCTCGCGCCCGTCCTGCAAGACAACCGCAACGCCCCCCGGCCCCGCAAAACGGCGCGGCAGCAGATCGAGGGCTTTTGCAAGCGGGAGGGGAGAGGTGCTGGTCATGATCCGCGCATCTATTGCCGGAAACCGGCAGAGTTCAAGAGGGTGACTGCCGCCCTCCCGGTGCCCGAAGAGAAGGTTACGGCATCTCCTGCGACCAGGGAGAAATCGGCCATTGCCGAAATTGGATAGTCAGAGCCGGAGGAGAGGCGAATAGTGGCCGGATCAAAATCAAAAAACTCGCATCCAACAGGGAAACATCACCATGAGGAAAACCTCTCCGCCACTGCTGATGAATCGCCGCCGCCTGCTGACCACCGGCGCCGTTGCTCTGGCCGCACCGGCGATTCTTCCGCGCAGCGCCTTCAGCCAGCCCCATAAGACCATTAAAATCGGCGGTGCGGTGCCGCTTTCCGGTCCGGTCGCCTATTGGGGCCACTCGACCGCCCAGGGCTTTACCGACGGGGCGGCCGTGATCAATGCCGCCGGCGGCGTCATGATCAATGGCGAGCCACATATGCTTGAGGTCATCGACTATGACACCAAGGGCGAGGTCGCCGACAGCCGCGCCGCCACCCTGCGCCTCGTCGAGCAGGACAAGGTGAAATATGTCTACAGCCAGGCTGCGGCCTCGACCGTCGGCATGTTGCAGGTGACCGAACCCGCCGGCGTTTTGTCGATTGTCGCCTGCTGGGGCTATCTTGAGCTTTTCGGCAAGGACTACCCGCTGCATTTCCGTGCCGAGATGTCGGATTATGAACAAGGCTTTGCCTATCTCCCCTTCATGCAGGAAAAATACGGCAAGGACGCACTGAAGACGGCCGCTTTCATTGGCCCGAATGACCAGGACGGCACCGATTGCCATGCCTCTTACAAGCGGCTGATGGATTATTACGGCATCACCCAGAAATCGGCCGAATTCTACAATTGGGAAGACACCGATTTCTATCCCATCGTCGCGAAGACCATTTCCGACCGGCCCGATTTTATCGTGACCTCGCCCTCGCCCCCCGGCATCACCGCCTCGATCGTCAAGGCGGCGCGCGAGCTGGGCTATACCGGCCCGATCTCGTCACCGGCCGCGTCCGAGACCACGACGATCCTTGAGGTTGCGGGCGAACATGCCGACGGCGTCGTGCTGCCGGTGACCAATGTCTCGCCTTCGACCGACACACAGAAAGCCATCGAAAAGCGCTTTATGGACCGCTTTGGCACCTTTAACGCGCTGGCAGGCAACTATTCCTGGTGGATCTATTCGCTGAAAGCGGCATGGGAGATGGCGGGCACCGCCGAAGACACCAAGGCCGTCGCCGAGGCCCTGGCACAGGTGCAGCTGGATGACACCTATGTCGGCCATGTGAAATGGGGCGGCGAGAAGTCTTTCGGGGTGGCGCGCCAGGGCATTTACGACTGTTACACCACCACCATCGATAAGGGTGTGGCCCAGGTCGAAGACGTGCGTTTCCCCGCCCTTCCCGACGATTACTGATCATTCAGGCAATGCTGCCGGCCCGGGGTGATCCGGGCCGGTAAAGGCGGCAGGCGCGGTCTGTCGTCTGTATTCTGTGCGGCCTCCGGAGTATTCCACGCATGAGCGACTTTCTGCAAATGGGCCTGACCGGCCTGAGCCTTGGCCTGATGTATGCGCTGATCGCCATCGGGTTGACGCTGATTTTCGGGGTGATGCGCATCATCCAATATGCGCATGGCGAGATGTTCATGCTGGGCGCCTTTGCCCTGTATTACTGGCATGCAGAGCTGGGCCTGCCCTATTGGGCCGGGGTGGCCTTTTCGGCCGGGCTGATTTTCTGCCTTGGCGCGGTCTTGCAGGTGGTGCTGTTCAAGCCCTTGCAGGGTAAGAACATTCTCTACTCGCTCGCGGTCTCTCTGGGACTGGTTCTGATCATCTCAGGCTCGGGTCAGCTCCTGTTCGGGACCACGACCAAGGGCATTCCCTCTGCTGTTTCCGGCGGCATGCTGATCGGCGGCGCCTATCTGTCCTATGAGCGGATCGTGATTTCGGCGGTTTCCATCGGGCTGATCATCGCGCTCTGGGCCTTCCTGCGCCACTCGGTCACCGGCTTTGCCATCCGCGCCGTGGCCGAAGACCCGCAGACCGCCGCATTGCAGGGGATCCGCACCGACCGTGTCCACTGGATCGCCTTTGGCATCGGATCGGCCATGGCGGCGATTGCCGGCTGTATGATGGGCACGCTTCTGTCGATCGTGCCGACCATGGGCTTTCTGGCCACGATCAAGGCCTTCATGATCGTGATCATGGGGGGGCTGGGCTCGGTGATCGGGGCCCTGGTCGGAGGCCTGATCCTCGGGATGATCGACTCGGTGATCACCACCACAATCTCGGGCGATATCGCGATCATCCTGAGCTTCGTGGTGATCTTCCTGATCCTTGTCTTCCGGCCCTCGGGTCTCTTTGGCCAGAACTGGGACTGAGGGGGCGATCATGGATAAATCTGACATCATCGCCAGCCCGAACCGCCTTGTCTGGGGCGGGCTCCTCGCCCTGGCCCTCGCCGCACCGGCGCTGGTCGGCTTCGACCTCTACATGATCCATGTCGGCATCACGATCAGCTTCAACGTGGCCCTTGCCACGAGCCTCTGGATGATCTGGTCTCTTGGCGTAATCTCTTTCGCCCATGCCGGTTTCATGGGGATCGGCGCCTATGCCTCGGCCCTGGTGCTGACGAAACTGGGGCTTTCGATGTGGTATGGCCTGTGGATCGGCGCCGCGGTCTCTGCCCTTTTCGCCATGCTGATCGCGGTGCCCCTGATGCGGACCCGGGCGGTCTATTTCTTCATGGCCTCCTGGGCGGTGGGCGAGGTGATCAAACGCAACTTCGCCTATTTCAAAAGCTTCTTCGGCGGCTGGGACGGGATCTTCGATATCAAACCGCCGGTCCTTGACCTTGGCTTCCTGCAAATCGACTTTGCGAACCGCATCGCCTATTACTATCTGGCGCTGTTCTTCGTCTCGCTGACGGTCTGGATCATCTACCGCATGAATGCGTCGCGCACCGGCACGATCTGGTGGGCGATCCATGAAAATGAACTGCTGGCGCAACATACCGGCATCAATGTCTTCCGCCAGAAAGTCGTCTGTTTCACCATCGCCTGCACCCTCGTCGGCGTGACCGGCGCGCTTTACGCGCATTACCAGACCTATATCAGCCCCAAAAGTTTCGACATCTGGAAGTCGGAATTCGCGCTGGTGCATCTGATCGTCGGCGGGCTGACCACAGTTGGCGGACCGGTCGCGGGCGCAATCTCTCTGACCATGGTCGATGAGGCTTTGCGCGCCACCGGCTATTTCCGCACCATTTTCTTCGGGGTGGTGCTGATCGCCTCGGTCCTGCTGCTCCCGGGCGGGCTTGAGACGGTCCCTGCCCGTATCCGCAAGCTCTTCAACCGCAATTCGCAGAAGTGAGGCCCGTGTCATGCATGAATTAGAGGCGCGCGGCCTTCAGATGAAATTCGGCGGTGTCACCGCGATTGCCGGCCTCGATCTGACGGTCGAGGAAGGTGAGATCCGCGGGCTGATCGGCCCGAACGGCGCCGGCAAGACCACGTTTTTCAACGCCTGTTCCGGGCGCTATCCGGTGACGGCAGGGGAAATCCGATACCGGGGCCAGAGGATCAGCGGTATGAAGCCGCATCAGATCGCGGCAGAGGGGCTGGTCAGGACCTTCCAGCATGTCACTCTGTTCAAACAGTTTTCCGTGCTGAAAAACGTGGTCGCCGGGAACTACCTTCATGCGCGCCATTCCTATTGGGGATCGCTGCTCAGAACCCGCAAGACGCGCGAGGCCGAGGCCGGATCGGTCGCCCGCGCGCGTGAAATCCTGGATTTCGTGGGCCTCGGAGGGCTGGTCGATCAACAGGCCTCGACCCTGGCACATGGGCATCAGAAGATGCTCGGCATCGCCATCGCGCTCGCGGCAGAACCGAAAATGCTGCTTCTCGACGAGCCTTGTGCCGGCATGAACAGCGATGAGAGCCGCGAGATGATCCATCTCGTCCGCCGTATCCGCGAGACCGGCATCACCATCATGCTGATCGAACATGACATGAAGGTGGTGATGGGGCTGTGCGACCGCATCACGGTCCTGAACTTCGGCAATGAGATCGCCGACGGCACGCCCGAAGCGGTGCGCGCCAATGCGCAGGTGCGCGAAGCCTATCTGGGGAGCCAGGCCCATGTTGCTTGAGATACGCGATCTGTGGGTCCATTACGGCAAGGTCGAGGCGGTCAAAGGCGTCTCGATGGCGCTGGAAGAGGGCGGCGTCATCACCCTGATCGGGGCGAATGGCGCGGGAAAAAGCTCGATCCTGAAGGCGGTTTCGGGGCTGGAAAAACCGTCGCGCGGCGAGGTGCGTTTCAATGGCCAGGTGATCACCGGCCGCCCCGCGCATGAGATCGTCGGCCTTGGCATCGTCAATGTCCCCGAAGGGCGCAAGCTCTTCAAGCTGATGACGGTGAAGGAAAATCTGCGTATCGGCGCCTATCTCGACAGCGACCGCGCGCGGATCGCAAAGGGGATCGAAGAGGTGTTCGACCGCTTCCCCATCCTGCGCGAGAAACAGAACCAGCCGGCGGGAAAGCTTTCGGGCGGGCAACAGCAGATGGTCGCAATCGGTCGGGCGCTGATGGCAAGGCCGAAGGTTCTTCTGATGGACGAGCCGTCGCTGGGCCTTTCGCCGGTGATGATCGACGAGATCGCGGCGCTGATCCGTGAATTGCGCGCCTCTGGCCTGTCGATCGTGCTGGTCGAACAGAATGCAAGCCTTGCGCTGCAGCTTTCCGATCATGGTTACGTGCTCGAAACCGGGGCGATTGCGCTGCAGGGCCGGTCCGCCGATCTGCTGACCGACCCCGAAGTCGCCCGCGCCTATCTCGGCGCCTGAGGAAAAGACGATGAATGATATTCCGCCCCCCGGCGACGATTTCGCGATGCTCGGCTATGTCGATCTCGACGGGCTGATCCGGGGCAAATACGCGACAAGTGCCAAGCTTAAATCCTGGCAGGAAAAGGGGGTGCCTTTTGCTCGGTGGTGCTGGGCTGGGACAGCCGCGACG
Organism: Gemmobacter sp. 24YEA27; assembly: GCF_030052995.1. Taxonomy (NCBI): domain Bacteria; kingdom Pseudomonadati; phylum Pseudomonadota; class Alphaproteobacteria; order Rhodobacterales; family Paracoccaceae; genus Gemmobacter; species Gemmobacter sp. 24YEA27. Next base: position 332,839 of record NZ_JASJPW010000002.1, read on the forward strand.
CGCTGTATCAGAACCGGCATACCGGCTGGCATACCGGCTATCATGATGACCCGATCCGCGTGGTGCCGGGGCCGGGCCGGGTGATGCCCGGCGACGGTCGGCGGTTTCACCTGGTCGAATATGCCGATGGGCCGGGCGCGGCCCTTTGCCCGCGCCGGCTGGCGGGGCGGGTGCTGGACGAGGCCCGCGCCATGGGGTTCACCGCGCTGGCCGGGTTTGAGTATGAATTCTACGTTTTCCGCGAGACACCCGCCTCGGCTCTGGCCAAGGGCTATCGCGGCCTCACCCCCCTTAACCCGACAACCGGCGGCTATTCGGTGCAGCGGATGGCGGTTGAAGACGGCCTCTTCTCGGGGCTGATGGCGCTGGCGCGTCAGCTGGAAACGCCGCTGGAGGCGATCCATCCCGAAGCCGGTGAGGGCGCGATGGAATTCGCCTTCACCCCGTCAGAGCCGCTGGAAGGCGCCGACCGGGCGGCGATTTTCAAGGCGTTTTCAAGGGCCTGGGGCAATCAGAACGGGCTGAGCCTGTGCTATATGGCAAAACCGCTGAACGGCTTGCCCGGCTGCGGCGGCCATACGCATCTGTCTTTGTGGCAAGGGGAGCAGTCGGCCTTATATGACCTTGACGGCGAAGGTGGCCTGTCGCAGACCGCGCGCCATTTCATCGCGGGCCAGCTGAAATACATGCCTGAACTGCTGGCGCTTTACGCCCCGACGATCAATTCCTTCACCCGTCTTGCGCCCGGGTTCTGGGCGCCGACCGGTGCGACCTGGGGTTTCGACAACCGCACCTGCAGCCTGCGCGTCGTCGGCGACAGCGCAAAATCGATCCGGGTCGAGATGCGGCCCCCGGCAGCGGATGCGAACCCTTATCTGGTGCTGGCCGCAGCCCTCGCCTCGGGCCTGCAAGGGATCCGCGAAGGCCTCGACCCCGGCCCGGCGCTCAAAGGCAATGGCTATGAGGCGGACCTGCCGCCCGAACGCCGCTTTCCGGCCTCGCTGGCCGAGGCCGCCGCGCGATTGCGTGGATCGGATATGGCGCGCGCCTGGTTTGGCGACGCTTTTACCGACCATTTCGCCACCTCACGCGAGGCAGAGGTCACGGCACAACGCGCCTGGGTATCGGACTGGGAACTGAACCGTTACTTTGAGATGATCTGATGACTTACCCCCTGACTGCCCGCTGGACCTACCCGACCACCATCCATGCCGGAGCCGGCAAGATCGCCGGGCTCGGCGCCCATACCATTGCGGCCGGCATCCGGCGCCCGCTGGTTGTCACCGATAAGGGCCTTGCGCATCTGCCCTTTATCACCGCCGCGCTGGCGGCGCTGACAGCCGCTGGCCTTACACCCGCGCTGTTTTCCGATGTCCAGGGCAACCCGACCGATCTGAACCTCGAAGCCGGGATCGAAGCCTTCCGCAAAGGCGCGCATGACGGGGTGATCGTGATCGGCGGCGGCTCGGCGATGGATGTCGGCAAACTGGTCGCGCTGATGGAGGGGCAGACCATTCCGGTCTGGGATCTCGAAGATATCGGCGACTGGTGGACCCGCGCCGATGCCGACCGTATCCATCCGATTATCGCGGTGCCGACCACCGCCGGGACCGGGTCCGAGGTCGGGCGGGCGGCGGTTCTCACCAACACGACCGACCATACCAAGAAGATCATCTTCCACCCGAAAATGCTGCCGGTCCTGGTGATCGGCGATCCGGAACTGGCGCTCGGCCTGCCGCCCGCACTGACGGCGGCAACGGGCATGGACGCTTTCACCCATTGTTTCGAGACCTTCTGCGTCGAGAGCTTTCATCCGATGGCGGATGGTATCGCGCTGGAAGGCCTCAGGATTATCCGCGACGCCCTGCCGCGCGCGGTGAAGAACGGCCAGGATCTCGAGGCGCGGACGATGATGTTTGCCGCCGCGATGATGGGGGGCGTGGCGTTCCAGAAAGGTCTCGGCGCGGTGCATTCGCTGGCGCATCCGCTGGGGGCGATCCATGACATCCAGCATGGTCTCGCCAATGCGGTGATCCTGCCCTATGTGGTCGCCTTCAACCGCCGGGCGATTGAGGCGAAAGTCGCCCATGTCGCGCATAGCCTTGAAATTGAAGGCGGGTTTGACGGGTTCATGGCCTGGCTCCTCGACTTCCGTCGCGATCTGGGCATCCCGCATACCCTGGCCGAACTTGGCGCGACGGCAGAGCGCGCCGATGAGATCGCCGCGAAAGCGCTGGCAGATCCTTCGACCGGGGCGAACCCGCGCAAAATGGATCAGGATGATTTCCGCCGCCTCTACCTCGCCGCGCTGAGCGGTGATCTCACGATTTCATAAGGGAGGAAGCCCGATGTTCACCAGCCTGAATGGACAAAGCGCCATCGTCACCGGCGCGTCAAAGGGCATCGGGCGCGGCATCGCCCGCGCGCTGGCCGCAAGCGGTGCGCAAGTGACCCTGGTCGCGCGCGGCATTCCGGCGCTGGAGGCGGGGCGGGATGCCATCCTCGCGGATCTGCCCGGCGCGAAACTGCGGCTTGCCAGCTGCGACATTGCCGACTGGGCCGCCGTGAAAGCCATGGTCGATGAGGCGGCGGCAGCACAGGGTGGCCTCAATATCCTCTGCGCCAATGGCGGCATCTATCCGCAGACGACGATGGAGGCGATGGAGCCTTCCGAATGGGATCAGGTCATGGCGGTGAACACGCGGTCTTCCTTTCTGGCCGTGAAAGCCGCGCAGCCGCATTTCCGGAAAGCGGGCGGGGGGCGCGTCGTGCTGACCTCATCGATCACCGGCCCGATCACCGGCTATCGCGGCTGGACCCATTACGGCGCCTCCAAGGCGGCGCAGCTTGGCTTCATGCGCTCGGCTGCGATGGAGCTGGCGAAGGATAAGGTCACCATCAACGCCGTTCTGCCCGGCAATATCATCACCGAAGGCTTCGAGGGCAACGGGCCGGAATACCTGGCCGCGATGGAGGCGTCGGTGCCGCTGGGGCGGCTTGGAACGGTCGATGACATCGCCAATGCGGTGCTGTTCCTCGCCTCGGATCTTGCCGGCTATATCACCGCGCAGACCATCGTGATCGATGGCGGCCAGGTGGTGCCGGAATCGCTCGACGCGATGGCATAGGAACAGACGCAGATGTCAGACACCGTTCAGGTCAATCGCTGGCGCCGCTATTCTGACTGGGACGAGCGCCCCTTGCGGCTGGATCGTTTCGCAAAGGAAGATCCGGCCAATGGCTTTGCCGCCTTCAAAAGCCCGGCCGATCCGAAACCGGGGCTGACGCTCAGCGGCGGCCGGATCGCCTCGATGGATGGCGTTCTGGCGCATGATTTCGACATGATCGACGCCTTTATCGCCGAATATCACCTCGACCCGGCCATCGCCCCCGAGGCGATGGCAATGGGTTCGGGCGAGGTCGCGCGGATGCTTGTCGATATGCATGTCCCACGCGAGACGCTGGTGCGGCTGGCGCATGGCATGACGCCTGCAAAACTGGTCGATGTGGTGTCGCAGCTGAACGCGATGGAAATCGCCTTCGCATATTCGAAAATGCGCCCCAGGAAGACGCCCGGCAACCAGGCCCATGTGACCAATGCGAAAGACGATCCGCTGCAACTGGCCGCCGATGCGGCGGTGGCGGCGGGGCATGGGTTTGACGAGGTCGAGACCACGATGCGCGTCGCCCGCTGCGCCTGGTCGAATGCGCTGGCCTGCCTCGTGGGATCGTCGGTCGGCGAATGGGGGACCCTGTTCCAGTGTTCCTCGGAAGAGGCCGAAGAGCTGCGGATCGGCATGGCGGGCTTTACCTCTTACGCCGAAACCGTGTCGGTCTATGGCACGGAACGCAGCTTTACCGATGGCGATGATACGCCCTGGTCCAAGGCTTTCCTGGTGGCCGCCTATGCCTCGCGCGGGATCAAGGCGCGCTGCACCTCGGGTGGCGGGTCAGAGCTGCTGATGGGCTATCACGAGGCGAAATCGCTTCTGTATCTCGAAGCCCGCTGCCTTTGCCTGCAACGTGGCATGGGGGTGCAGGGCACCCAGAATGGCGGCATCGACGGCGCCCCGATCACCGCGTCAATCGCGGGCGGCATGCGCGAGATGATGGCGGAAAACCTGCTCGCGGTCTGGCTGGATCTGGAATGCGCATCGGGAAATGACGCGCGCGCGACCGAATCGGAAATCCGCGTCGGCGCCAAGATCCTGCCCTATCTGATCGCGGGCTCGGACCTGATCTGCTCGGGCTTTGGCTCGATCCTGAAATATGACAATTCCTTTAACCCATCGCTGTTCAACGGCGAGGAGATGGAGGATTTCCTCACCCTGCAACGCGATTTCGAGGCCGATGGCGGGCTGACCCCAATCCCCGAAGCCGAGGCGCTGTCACTGCGCATCCGCGCGGTCGGGGCGATCTCGGCGGTGCTCGAGGAACTCGGGCTGGCATCACCGACCGAGGCGATGAAGACCAGCGTCATCGCGGCATCGGGCTCGCGCGAGACACAGACCTTTTCCACCGGCGAGACGGCGCGGATCTCGGAAGAGATCCAGGCGCGCGGCATCAATGTGATCGATGTGATTCAGGCACTGGCAAAGCGCGGCTTCCAGCCCGAGGCCGAAAACCTTTTGAAAATCGTCAAGCTGCGGGTCTCGGGCGATTACCTGCAGACCTCGTCGATCATTCGCCAGGGCCGTATTCTTTCGGCAATCAATGACCCCAATGATTACGCGGGCCCCGGCACCGGCTATCGCATGACCGAGGCGCGCCGCGATGAGATCAACGAGATCCGCGATCTGATCGGCCAGTCCGAGGTGCTCTCGGACCAGGCCCGCCACCGGCGCGGCGAAAGCCGCCGCATCGCCTATGCGCCCCAGGGCGCGGCCCCGAAAGGCGCGGCCCCGCATGAGGTGGTGATCGGCATTTCGCCCGCCTTTGGCCTGCAACTTTACCAGACGACCGCCGGGCTGGCGCTCTCGGATGTGCTGGCGGCCCTGATCCGAGGCATCACCGCCGGGGGCGGCGTGGCGCGGATCCTCAGGATGCATCATACGGCGGATACGTCTTTTCTGGGGCTGACAGCGGCGGAAATGTCGGGCTCGGGCTTTGGCATCGGCATCCAGGCCAAGGGGACGGCGGTGATCCATCAGCGCGGCCGGATGCCGCATAACAATCTGGAACTCTTCTCGAACGCGCCGATCACCACCCTCGCGCATTATGAGAACATGGGCCGGAATGCCGCGCGCTGGACCCATGGCGAACGCCCCGAACCGGTCTCGGTGCCGACCGATGGCCAGGCCCTCGGGGCGCGGTTCCACGCCCAGGTCGCGCTGATCTATGCGATTGAAACCGGCCTGACCGATCCGAACCGCGCGCCCGAAGACATCACCGTGACCTTTCTGGATGCGGGCCCGGAGACAGGGGAAAAGCCATGACCACCAGACCACCCCGCCCCCTGACACGGGCCGATTTCCCCCTGGCCGAGACCGCGCCCGAAAAGGTGCGGGGCGCGCGCGGCAAGCCACTTGACGCGCTGACGCTGGACGCCGTGATGACGGGCGAGGTTACCATCGAAGACCTGCGCATCACGCCGCAGGCGCTGCTGGCCCAGGCCGAGATTGCCCGCGATGCCGGCCGCGCGGCGCTGGCCGCGAATTTCGAACGCGCCGCCGAGCTGGTCCATGTGCCGCAGGATCTCATCATGGAAACCTATGAGATGCTGCGGCCGGGGCGGGTGAAAGACAGCGCCGCGCTGCGCGCCCGGGCCGCGATGCTGCGCCGTGACCACGGCGCCGAAAAGCTGGCGGAATTCCTTGAAACCGCCGCGATCCATTACCAGCGCCGTGGTCTGACGCCCGGCTGAAAGGAGGCCCGCGATGCGGCTTGACGGAAAAATCGCCTTTGTCACCGGGGCCGGATCGGGGATCGGGCGCGGTTCGGCCCGGGCGCTGGCCGGAGCGGGCGCAATGGTGGTGGTTAGCGACCGCAATGGTGCCGCCGCCGGCCTGGTGGCCGCAGAGATCACCGGCTCCGGCCAGCGCGCCGAGGCGATGGCGCTCGACATGACCGACACGGCTGCGATCCGCGCAGCGATCCATGAGGTCATCACCCGCCACGGGCGCATCGACGTGCTGCATTCCCATGCCGGGATCCAGATCGAAGGCCGGCTCGATCAGGTGAGCCCGGATCAGATGGATGCGTCATGGGTGATGAATGTGCGTTCGCATTTCGTGGCGGCACAGGCGGTGATCACGCAGATGCAGGCGCAGAAAAGCGGCTCGATCATTATCACCGCCTCGAATTCCGGGGTGCAATATGATGCCGGGATGATCGCCTATGCGGTCACGAAACATGCCGCGGTCGCCATGGTGAAACAGATGGCGAAGGACTTCGCGAAAGACGGCATCCGGGTCAATGCGCTTTGCCCCGGTTTCATCGACACCCCGTTCAATGCCGGGTTTGAACGCCAGATGGGCGGGCGGGCCGGGCTTGAGGCCTATATCTCCACCGCGATCCCCGCCGGGCGTTTCGGCACGGTCGAAGAGGTCGCGGCGGCGGTGCTTTACCTCGCCTCCGACCAGTCGCGTTTCGTCACCGGCCTCGCGCTGGTCGCAGATGGGGGGAATGTCTCTGACAGGGCACTGAAGACATCGCTGAGCGGGACCGGTTTCCTGTTGCGGCTGCTTTCGGCATTCCGCTTCGGGTCCCGTGATGGCGGACGGATTGCTGTCAGACTGGTGTTTTCCTGTCATGCGGCCCGCCACCGGGGCAGTCGGACGATGGTGTTGGCAGTCATCGTCAGGATAAGCGCAAGCGCCCCCGTTCGATGCCGCGTCCGAGAGCCTGTACAATGCCGCCGACGATCATGGTTCGGCCCAGGGGCTCTTCGATCCGTTTGCGCGGCCTGACCGACAGAACACCGCTTTTGTGCCTGGACTTGCAGCCATCGTCGCCGCATATCGCGATCTCTGCGCGACATGCAGCCCGGCGCAGGTCGCGAGCGGTTCGGTAACGAACGCGGCCGCATCTTACCAGGGGCAGCCACTAGGCAGATCCGGGGCGAATGGCGGTGTCTCATCTCGCATGCCGCGCCTTTCCCCCTTCCACTGGCGCGGGTGGGGTCGCCCTCAAAGATCGGGCCCGGGCGCTTCTCCATCAGCACCGTCGTCGGGGGACCTCCTCGACAGCCGCGCATCCGGGCCGTGACCGGGCCATGGATTTCTTTCCCCGGCTTCTGGCCACGAAAGTCGGCTTCAGCATTGCGGCTCTTTCGGGTGGAGCGAGGCATTGGGGACCAGTCTGTTCGGCCTGTGGTCTGATGAGCCTGTCTGGGCCGGGTGGATTGCCCGGACCCTCATGGGGTTGACTATCATCCGCCCTGGACCGGAAAGGCTTCATCGCGGCCATTCGCCACCGGACCTGAACTGGCGGCGTCTCCCGGAACGCTTTCGGGAACGCCCAGGTATCCAGCCTGCCGCCAACCGATAAGGGATCGACCAATAGCAGCGGAGCGACCTCGTGGTGGCCCGGCTGAGGAAGATCAGCTACGGTTCGGGGCACTGTTTGCCTGAAGAGACGGCCATCCCCTTGCGCGACATCGCTTCCGACCTGAACAGGTTGCGGGTCTTCGTGCACACGGCGGGCACTCCTTCCGGAGCGTCGATGCCAGGGCCTGGGACCCAACGGAACAGAGGGTATACCATCTCCTCCACCAACGGCCGCTCAGAGCGTATCGGGACCAGGATCTGTATATGAATCGCGCGGGTTATGCCGGAGGCTCCTACGCGTGGGGAAGCTAAGGCATCATGAGCAAGCAATGAACAGGCTTTTTCGCAAAATGCGGGAAAGCGCCATGCGCCTGGTCCTCGATGATGAGGGGCAGCGTGGGTCGCGCTGACAGGCGGTCATGTCGATTGCCGCGAAGATCGGCTGTGCGCCTCAGATGTTGCATGACGGGGCCCAGAAGACCGAGGCTGATAGCGGCAAACGCCCGCGTGTACCCCGGCAGGAACGCCGGGCAGATGGTGGATTTGAAACGAGATCCTGATCAAGGCGTCAGCGTAATTTGCGATCGCGGAGCTCGACCGCAGGTCGAAGGGATGGTGGCGGTTCATTGACTCGCACCGGGATGCGCTCCGGGGGCGAGCCATGGTCACGCCATTGGTCCAGGAGACCATGGCGACGGCCGATCTGGGCGGTTCTGCAGGTCACGCCTTTCGCATGATACAATCACCCGGCCAATCATGCCAGGCCTCACTTGGCGCTCCTCCGTTTGAGCTTTCGTGACGAAAACCATTGGCGACAATCTCAGCCACTGGCTTCGATCTCCGATCCTGGCATTCATGTGTTCAGTCTCGCCATCTGGTGGATCAGGTTAAGGATGAATCTGTCAGGCTCTGATGTCCAGATCTTGCAGATGTGTTCGTAAGGTGTGAGTCCTCGGAAGGTATTGAGCCTGCGCGCGAAACTGTATGCCGCCATTTAGTCTGCGAGCTTCGTTCGCAGTTGGTTGTGACTGTCGTAATGAAAGCTTTTGACGGTGGCTTCCAAGATCGTGCGGTTCATCCCTTCGACCTGACCACTGGTCCATGGATGGTTGGGCCTGGTCGGCCTGTGCTCAATCCCGTTTGCCTCGCAAATCATGTCGAAGCGCACCGGCCTAGAATAGATGGTATTCCGGTTCCGCGGTAGCTCTGCGAACTGGATTCGGTTGTCGGTGAGAATGATATGGACCGAGGTCAGGGCACGACTTCGAGCATGTGCTGAAGGAATTCCCAGGCACTTTTTCTGTCGGCTTTGTCGAAGAGTTGGGTCACAGAGAACTTGCTCGTCCGGTCAATGCCAGCGAACAAATATAGTTTGCCTTCAGCGGCTTGCACCTCTGCGACGTTGATGTGGAAGAACCCTAAAGGGCAGCGCTTGAACTTCGATCGCTTCGGCTTGTCGCCCTCCATACCAGGGAGGCGCGAGATGCCATGCCGCTGCAGACAGCGGTGCAGTGCTGATCGCGTCAGGTGGGGGATCGAAGGCTGCAAAGGATAAAGGCAATCGTCTGTTGGCAGCAGCGTATGGCGCCGGAATGCCACGACTATCGCCTCCTCAGCCTCCGTCAGCACGGTGGATCGTGGCTCGGATAGCGTGCGTGGTCGTGGCGCTGCCATAGCGAACTTGTCCCAGAGGGCATCCTTCCATTCCAGAGAAACGATCACACCATCAAACCGTGGGATCAAACACCTGGGACCGGACCGTCTCATCGTCCACTTCCACCGCAGGCTTTTGCCGCCATGCTCGAAGATCTCCGCCGCCCTGTTGAGCAGCGATTTCTTTCCCTGATGGAACAACGCCGGATGCACCCGGTATTCGGCGGCCAGATCCGACACCGTGCACTCGCCTTTTACAGCACGCGCGCCTGGAAGACCGCGTCATGGTTCTTGCGCTTGCGCATGCCTGATCTCCTCGTCCTTCGAGACAAGCAAACGTCAGATGGTAGTTTTCGTCACTGTCCGGCTTTCGGCGCATAGTTCAGCGGGCGGTCAGTGCCGGAAGCGCGAACAGGAGTTGAATATAATTGAAGCAGTCATGAAAGCTTGCTCTTGTCAGACCCATGACGTTTTCGAAGATGAAGGCTTGCGGGCGGGCTTCCAGAGGCGAGATCCTCGCTTCCGTCGTAGACGGTGAAGTCAACGTAGCGCAGGTCGCCTTCAGTCAACGTCCAGTCTTCGCCACTCTTTGACAACGTGGATTGGTACGGCGGGACGGTAGCGCAACACCATTTTTTGAACCAGCAACTGCCCTTGGTCTGCGGCCGGCCTCAGCCATGCCGACGCCAGGGCCGCTGGCCCAACTGAAAAGTTCCAGTGGCAACCCCGACATGCTGATGCTCTTCCAGTCTGTCCCATATTTTGCAACATCCGACCGAAGCGTTCAGGATCCGTTATCCTTGACCAGTCTGTTGCTCGACTTTGCCGCATTGCTCCGGCCTCTGCCCTGCGGCAGGCAGGTTGACATGACACTGGCGGTACCGTGTATTGCGCCAAAATCTCCGGGGGCAACTCAATGGATCGCAGACGCCTGCCCCTTAACGCGCTTCGCGCCTTCGAGGAAGTCGCTCTTCAGGGCAGCTTCCGCGCCGCCGCCGACAGTCTGAACGTGGCCCAAAGCTCGTTGTCACGCCATGTTGCCACGCTCGAACATGCGGCGGGAGTGTCTTTGTTCGAACGCCATCCCCGCGGCATAGAATTGACCCCTGCGGCGGAAAAGCTGCTGAGTTCGGTGCGCAAGTCCTTTGACCGGCTGAGCCTGACGCTCGACGAGATTGGGGCCCAGAGCACCGAATTGCGCGTGTTGAGCGTCTACTTCGCCCCGAGTTTCGCGAGCCTTCTGGCGGTATCGGCGCTTAAGGATTTCAGGCAGCTCTGCCCGGGGATCACGCTGGATATCAGTTGCCTGACGCTGCCACAGCATCAGAACAACCCGCCCGATGCGGCCGTCATCTACTCCCGCCCGATCATCAGCGATAAAGTGATCAATCTGCTCTGGCAGGTAGAAAGCACGCTGATCTGTCATCCTGACCTGGTGAGCGACAGCCCGCTGGACAGCGCCGAAGCCCTGGATGCCTTTCTAGGCCGCAACGAACTTTTGCACGTCCGCGTCGATGACGGTGACCGCTTTTCGCTTTGGAAGCAGTTTGCCGGCGTGCACGGGCTGCGCGGCCCTGTCGCGCGTGGACTGACCTTTGACACAGCCGAGCTGGCGATCCGCTATGCGCAGAACGGCAATGGGATAGCCTTGCTGGACCCGACGCCGTTTCAGCCGGAAATCGTTGCGGGAAACCTGATCTGTCCCTCGCCGCTGCGTCTGACACCGGGCTACGGATACTACCTCGTCTGTGATGCCGAAGCGCTTGAGGATACAGCCGTTGTGCTGTTCAGGAACTGGCTGATCCAGCAATTCTGCAAGTCTGACCGGGTAGCAGGTCTCTGAGCGGAACCAGGCTACGGCTCGTCTGAACCAACTCCCGCTGCCACATCGCCGCCAGATCTGCCGCACGCCGGGCGGAGATATCAGCTCCTGATGTTGACGTGCTGCGCCCCTACCCTGCCGCCCGGGGAATATGGCAGGCCCGCGCATGCCTGAAATGAATGTAGTATATTGTTTTAAAAAACTTAAATCTGATGTGCTTTTTATAGATCCCCCGATCTCATTACTCTGCTTGTGGCTGCGCAAATGTTGCACCTAGGTTGCAGCAATAAGCGGTGCCGCTGCAGCCATCCCCGTTTTTGCAGCGGCAACCGACCCCAAATCAAAAAATAATTCGCCAACAGGAACGTCATGACCATTCTCAAAATGAACAGCGGAAAACCCCTTCACCCGGAAGTGGAAGATCTGTGTCAGAAATATACGAACAATGGCCTCGACCGGCGGGCCTTCCTGCGCACGATGTCCTGGCTCGGGGTCTCGGCGGCTTCTGCGGCGGCCTTTACCGGGATCGCCGGCGGGGTGGCACGCGCTGATGAGGCAAAGCTGCCGGTGGCGGGCGGCGAATTGCGCTTTGGGATGACGGTGCAGGAAATCACCGACCCGATGCTGACCAGCTGGACAGAGGCATCAAACCTCTTCCGCAACAGCCTTGAATACCTGACCTATGTTGACAGCGAGAATGTCACGCATCCCTATCTGGCCAAAAGCTGGACGCCGTCAGATGATCTGAAAACCTGGGATTTCGAGCTGGATGAGCGCGCAAAATGGTCAAATGGCGATGCATTCACCGCCGATGATGTGGTGTTCAACATCGCACGCTGGATCGCGCCGGAGTCGCAATCCTCGAATAAAACCGCCTTTTCGGCGATCGAAAAAGTCGAAAAGACCGGTGAGCACTCGCTGCGCCTGACGCTGTCACGCGGTGTCGTTTCGCTGCCCGAACAGCTTTACGCTTATAATTGCCCGATGCTGCATCGGGACTTTGAAAAAGACGGTGCCAACTGGCCGGCAAATCCGGTCGGCACCGGCCCCTTCGCGCTGAAAACCTATGAAGTCAGCCGTCAGGCGGTCTTTGAAAAGCGCGCCGATTACTGGGGAGAACCGGCCTATCTTGACCGTATCACCTATGTTGATGTCGGCGCCGATGTGACCACGCAGCTTGCGGCGCTGGCCAGCGATCAGATCGATGTGATCTTCAGGGCCGCAATCACCGATGTCGATATCATTTCCAAACTTCCCGGTGTCAGGCTGCTGCGGTCTGAACCCGCGCATACGATCGTGATGCGGATGAAGACCGATGAGAAACCTTTCGACGATATCAGGGTGCGCCAGGCGGTGCAGCTTGCCGCCGACAATGATCAGATGCTGGCAATTGCCTATCGTGGCGAAGGCGTGGTGGGCGGCAATTATCATGTCTCGCCCAAGCATCCCGATCATTTCCCGCTGCCCCCCATTGCGCGTGATGTCGAAAAGGCGCGGGCGCTGCTGGCCGATGCCGGCTACCCGAACGGCATCGATCTGGAACTGGTGCTGGGCAATACCCAGGGCAAATGGGAACAGGATACCGCCCAGGTTCTGCAGCAAAACCTGGCAGAGGCCGGGATCCGACTGACGCTGAATGTGCTGCCCTCGACCCAGTACTGGCCGGTCTGGAACAAGGTGCCCTTTGGTCTGACCTATTGGGCGCACCGGCCTTTGGGGGTGATGACGCTCAATCTTGCGTATCGCAGCGGCGGCGCCTGGAATGAGAGCGCCTTTGCCAGCCCCGAATTTGATGCCGCGCTCGACAGGGCCATGACGATCATCGACCCGGTTGAGCGCGCGGCCGCCATGCAGGAGGTCCAGACCATTCTGCGCGATGCCGCGGTAATCGTGCAGCCTTTCTGGCCCAAGGAATTCTCGGCCTGCACCGAGCGGGTGCAGGACTATGATTTCCACCCCTCGCATTACTACCGGATGGACCGGGTCTGGGTCACCTCCTGAGACCACCATGCCCGCATCAGACGCAATGATCTGAACCTCCGGAAAGAACAGGACGCGAATGACCGCTTTTTTATTCCGCAAGCTCGGCTGGGCTGCGGCAACAATGCTGACCGTCTCGATACTGGTCTACCTTGCGCTAGAGGTGAATGTCGACGATGTCGCCGCCAAGGTGCTGGGGCAGTTCTCGACCGAAGAACAGCGGGAGGCCTGGCTTTTGGCCAATGGCTATCGTGACCCGCTTGTGCTGCGCTATGGCCGCTGGCTTGTCGCGTTCCTGACCGGTGACTGGGGCCTCTCCAGTCACTTCCGGGCCCCGGTGATCGAGATCATTCCGGCAAGGCTGGGCGCCTCGCTGCTGCTGGGCGCCTGTGCCCTGCTGGTGATGGTCCCGACCGCACTGCTGCTGGGGGTGCTTGCCGGCATGCGGCCCAATTCGGTGATGGACCGCGTTGTTTCGGTATTTGCGATCCTCTCGACCTCGGTGCCCGATTTCGCCTCGGCGGCACTGCTCTCGGCCATCTTTGTGTTCTGGCTTGGGGTATTGCCCGGCACCAGCACCATGCTGACCGGATTTTCCCTCAGCGAGCTGGTGCTGCCGGTCACCGTTCTGGCGCTTTACTCGACCGGTTATCTTGCGCGCATCACCCGCGCCGCAATGGCCGAGGTCATGGCCTCGCATTATGTGCGCACCGCCCGGCTGAAAGGCGCGGGCACCTTCCGGATCGTGTTTCACCATGCGCTGCGCAATGCGCTGATCGTCCCTGCCACCGTGGTGATGATGCAGGTGCCCTGGCTGCTTTCGGGCGTGATCGTGGTCGAGGTTTTCTTTGCCTATAAAGGCTTCGGCTCGCTTCTCTATGATGCGGCGCTGAACAGCGATATCTATCTGATCGAGGCCTGCGCCATGGTCAGCGTCGTGGTTGTCGTGCTGTCTCAGATCCTCTCTGACCTCGCCTATGTCTGGCTCAATCCCCGCATCAGCCTCTCTGGTGCTGAACGCAGCGCGGGGGTGGCAGATGCCTGACAGCAAACTCAAAGCCTATCTCTGCCACCCTATGGTGCTGATCGGGGGCGGCATCTCGCTCGCCTGGCTGCTCATCGCCCTGCTGGCGCCTCTGATCGCCCCCTATGATCCGCTGCGCATGCTGAAGCCGCTGGCGCAGCCGCTGACCCCGGATCCGGCTGGCGGGATGTTCTGGCTGGGCACCGATCTCGTGGGACGCGATATCCTGTCGCGGCTGATCTACGGCGCCCGCACCGTGGTGGTCTATGCAACGCTGGCCACCCTGACCGCTTATGCAGTGGGGATCAGTGCCGGACTTGCCGCAGGCTATCAGCGCGGTCGCACCGATATGGTCCTGTCTTTCATCGCCAATGTCGTGCTCTCGTTCCCGGTTCTTGTGCTTTACATCCTGATCATCGTGGTCATCGGTCCCTCGCCGCTCAACATCATCCTCGCGGTGACATTTGCCAGCGCCCCGGCGATCTTTCGTATCGTGCGCGCGATCAGTCTCGATATCTCCAGCCGCGATTTCGTCGCCGCTGCCCGAACCCAGGGCGAAAGCCCCTGGCGGATCATGCTGGTGGATATTCTGCCCAATGCCACTGGGCCGCTTGCCGTCGATTTCTGCCTGCGGATCGGCTATACGGCGATCAAACTGGGGACCCTCGGGTTTCTCGGGCTTGGCCTGCCTCCTCCTACACCGGACTGGGGTTCCATGGTCAATGAAGGCCGCGCGATGGCGATGGCATTTCCCTATCTTATCATCTTTCCATGCCTCGCAATCTCTTCGCTGATGCTTGGTCTCAGCCTGCTGGCCGATGGTCTGAAAGACGTATCCGGCCGGATGGAGCGCCAGTCATGACCGATCCTGTCAATCCCGGCGCCATCACAGCTCCGCGGCCGGTTCTGAAGCTTGAAAACCTCAGCATCAGCCTGCCAAAGGGCGCAGACCGGTCACTGGCGGTCTCGGACGCCAGTCTTGAACTGCACCCGGGCGAGATCCTCTGTCTCGTCGGGGAATCCGGCTCCGGCAAATCGGTCCTTTCCGCCGCCGTGATGGGGGCGGTGCCGCGTGGTCTTGACGTTGTGACGGGGCATATCCTGCTGAATGGCACCGATCTGACCGGGCTGAGCGAGCCACAGCTGCGGCAAATGCGCGGCCGCGATATCGCGATGATCTTTCAGGAGCCGATGTCCTCGCTCAACCCTGCAATGACCGTCGGGGAACAGATCGAGGAAGTCTTTCTGCTGCATTCCGATATTGACGCAGCCGAGCGCCGCAAGCGCGCCCGCGCCCTGATCGAGGCAATGCATCTGCCGGATCCCGACCGCATCCTTGCCTCATTCCCGCATTGCCTGTCCGGCGGCCAGTGTCAGCGGGTGGTGATTGCGATGGCCCTGGCGCTTAACCCCAAAGTGCTGGTCGCCGATGAGCCGACCACCGCGCTTGATGTGACCACACAGGCGCAGGTGCTGAAACTGATCCGTGAATTGCGTGACGTCTATAACCACGGGATCCTCTTTATCACCCATGATTTCGGCGTGGTTGCCGATATCGCGGATCGTATCGCCGTGATGAAAGACGGGGTGATCGTCGAGCTTGGCCCGGCGCGCGCTGTGCTGGAGGCGGCAAGTCATCCCTATACGCGCAGTCTGATTGCCGCGATCCCGGGCCTGGCGCCGCGCCTGCGCCCGGCGCCGGAACGCAGCCAGATCGCGCTGAAAGCCGCCGGGCTCTGCCACAGCTTCGGGGCCATGCGCGCGCTTGATGAGATCAGCCTTACCCTGTTTCGCGGTACCGTGCTCTCGGTTGTCGGAGAATCCGGCTCGGGCAAATCCACGCTGGCAAAGGCGCTGATCCGCCTTATCGAACCAAAAGCGGGCCGGGTCGAGGTCGGCGGCACCGACATCCTTGCGCTGCCCCCGCGTGATCTGGCGCAGTGCCGGCGCCGCATCCAGATGATCTTTCAGGATCCTTTCGAATCCCTCAACCCCGACGGCGGGTCGGTGATATGATCGCGCGGGCGGCCATTCTCGCCGGCACGCCACCGCGTGAGGCGCGCGGCGTTGCCGAAGAGCTTCTGACCCTCGTGGGCCTGCAACCCTCGACTTACACGCGGCGTCCGGCGGCCTTTTCCGGCGGGCAGCGGCAAAGGATCGGTATTGCCCGGGCGCTGGCGATGCGGCCCGATGTTCTGATCGCCGATGAAAGCCTCTCGGCGCTGGATGTATCGGTGCAGGCGAAGGTGCTGGACCTGCTGCGCGATCTCCAGGCCCGGCTGGATCTGGCGATTCTCTTCATCACCCATGATCTGCGTGTCGCGGCCCAGATCAGCGATGACATCATCGTCATGCAAAAGGGCCGCATCGTCGAGCAGGGGCGGGCCGCCGCGATCCTCAGCGATCCGCAGCATCCCTATACAAGGGAGCTGCTGGCGGCAGCGCCGGGTCGCACCACGCTAAGCACTCTTTCTGCCGCAAACTGACCCCCAGGACCGAAATGCTCAATATTACCTTCATTCAGCCCGATGGAAGCCGCCGCGAGATCGAAGCCATGCCGCATGAAAGTGCTATGGAGGCGGCGATGCGGCATGATGTCGGGGGGATCGTGGCGGAATGCGGCGGCTCCTGCATGTGTGCCACCTGCCATGTCTATGTCGATGCAGCCTTTCTCGGCATCGCCGGTGCTGCCGGTGATATGGAACAGGGTATGCTGGAAATGGCGGCGGCAGAGCTGCGGCCCGAAAGCCGGCTGGCCTGTCAGCTGATCATGGCGCCTGAAATGGACGGGCTGATCCTGCATGTCGCGGAAAGGCAGATCTGATGACAGCCGGGACGATCATCATCGGCGCCGGTCATGCCGGCATTCAGGCCGCCGCAAGCCTGCGGCTCGAAGGCTATGACGGGCCCATCCGGGTGATGACCGATGAAAGCAGCCTGCCCTATCACAAGCCACCGCTGTCAAAGGCCTTTCTGAAGCAGCCCGAGCCCCGGCCCCAGCTTTTGCGGGCGGAAAGCTTCTATAGTTCAAATAAGATCACGCTGGAGCGTGATGTCCGTGTCGCAGAGATCCGGCCGATGCCCATCGGATACGGCTGCGCTGCGGCCGGGAAGAGGCCTATGACAAGCTGATCCTCGCCACCGGCGCCAGGCCTCGCCCGCTCGTATTGCCGGAAGGTTCCGGCCTTCAGGACGCGCAGATCGCAGCGTTGCGCACGCTTGCCGATGCCGAAGCGCTGCGTGCGCAGATCGCCGCCAGCCGCAGTCTCGTGATTGTCGGGGCCGGGTTCATCGGGCTGGAACTGGCGGCTACCCTGGTCGCTCTGGGCAAGACCGTCACTGTGACCGAAATGTCCGACCGGGTGCTGGGCCGGGTCGTGGCACCGGCGGTTTCGTTCCATATCCTGGAAACGCTGCGGGCCGCAGGCGTGACCATCCATCTGAACTCGGGCCTGAGCATGATCGGCCCGGGTCGCGGGCATCGTCACGAAGTGCATCTCACGGGCGGGGAAAGGATCGGGGCCGATCTGATCCTGAGCAGCATCGGGGTCGAGCCTGATACCGGCCTGGCCCACGCGGCGGGCCTGCGCTGTGACAACGGCATCCTGGTGGACGGGCTGATGCAGACCTCTGACCCCGACATCCTCGCGATCGGTGACTGCGCCCGATTTCCGCACAAGGCCAGCGGCCGGCTGCTGCGGCTGGAATCGGTTCAGGCGGCGACCGATCAGGCCAAAACCGCAGCCGCAACCCTCTGCGGGCGCGCAGCGCCCTATGCGGCCCTGCCATGGTTCTGGTCGGATATCGGCGATCAGAAACTGCAGATGGCAGGCCTTTCGGCCGGGGCTGACCAGCAGTTCCTGCTCCGCTCGGGTGAGGATGGCGCGTTTTCCGTCTGCCACTTCGCGGGCCGCCGGCTGCTGGCGGTCGACTCGGTCAACCGGCCTGCCGACCATCTTCTCGCGCGCAAGATGCTGAACGCGGGCTTCTCGCCACGCCCCGAAGATATCGCCGCAAACCGCCTCGCCGAAGCCTTTGCCGCCTGGCAAAGCACGCCGGCCATATCGGCAGATCAGTAGACATTTCGGAAATACGAAAGAGAGTTCGACGCTCATGACTGAGGTTCACCCCCGGCAAAGCCGCTTCCGCCTGAAAGCGTGGATTGTGATGTTCATCATCCCAACCCGACCACCGCCGATCTGCTGCCCTATCTGCCCGAGGTCTGGCAGGATCTGATAACGGCGCGGGGAATTCTGCAATTCGACAGCATCGCCTATCCGAACAATGCCCCCTGACCTGCCGCCCGGACTGGCGCGACAGCACGGGCGGGCTGCGCAATGATGCCGCGCGGCTTGGCGCGACTGTACTGGGAGAATTCGGGGCCGGAACCGCAATCCTGAACAATCTCTGCGGTGTGCATATGGTCTATGACACCGATATGGCGATTGCCCTGACCCGCGCCATCAACGACTGGACTCGCGCTGAATGGCTGGACCGCCATCCCGGACTGCGCGCCTCGATGCTGATCCCGCTGCAGGACATGGAGGCCGCTGAGGCTGAAATCGAGCGTTGTGCCGCCGATCCGCGCTTTGTGCAGATCCTGCTGCCGGCGGCAGCGCATGTGCCCTATGGCAACCGCTCGTTCCGCCCGCTGTACCGCGCTGCCGTCCGTCACCGGCTGCCGGTGGGCATCCATGCCGGCAGCGCCTATCACCACCCGGTGACCTCGGTCGGCTGGCCGAATACGGTGATCGAGGACTACGCCGCCCAGGCGCAGATCCTGCAATCGCAGTTGGCAAGCCTGGTGTCAGAAGGCGTTTTCACCGAATTCCCCGCGCTCAGAGTGGTGTTTCTGGAATCCGGTGTGAGCTGGCTTCCGGCCTTCATGTGGCGCTTCGGGAAATTCTGGAAGGGCCTGCGCTTTGAGACGCCCTGGGTCGACCGGCTGCCCGCTGAAATCATCCGCGACCATATCCGCTTTACCACCCAGCCTTTCGATGCGCCGGATGATCCGGACATCCTCGCCCGGCTGATCGACCAGATCGGCTCGGATCAGGTCCTGCTCTATGCCTCGGACTATCCGCACTGGCAGTTCGACGGCAGTAACCCGCTGCCGAAATCCTTCGATGCGGCGCTGATCCGCAAGATCGCTTTGGAAAATCCCCTTGCCACCTATCCCCGCCTTTCGGAGAAAAGCTCATGACCGCGCCGGCTGGAATTACGACAAAAGATCAGGCCGTTGTGCAGAAGGTGATCGACTGCGACGTGCATCCGAAACTGTCATCGGCTGAGGATCTGAAGCCATTTCTCAGTGCCGAATGGGGGGCGCATCTCTCCACCTATGGGCTGCGCTACCGTATGGGCTATCAGGACGGCAATCCGTTTCCCAAGGCGGCGCCTGCCTCATCGCGCCGCGACACCTGGCCCGAACAGGGGCTGCCCGGGTCTGATGTCGGGCTGCTGCAAAGCCAGCTGCTCGATCTTTACAATATGGAATTTGGTATCATGAATCCGCTCTGGCCCACCGGCCAGGGGGTGCTGGGCGATGCCTTTTCCGCCGCGCTCTGCCGTGCCACCAACCTGTGGCAGCTGGAACTTTACAATCGTCCTGAGCCGCGGCTGAAATGCTCGATCTGCGTGCCTTATGAGAATGGGGATCTGGCCCGCAAGGAGATCGAACATTACGCCGGGGATCAGCGTTTCGCCCAGGTGCTTCTGCTCAGCCGCACGGCGGAACTGCTGGGCCAGCGTCGCTACTGGCCGATCTTTGCCGCAGCCGAAGCGGCGAACCTGCCGGTCGGCATCCATGTGTTTGGCTATTCCGGCCATGCGATCACCCCGACCGGGTGGCCATCCTATTACATGGAAGAAATGACCGAACATGCGCCCTCGGCCCAGGCCATGCTGTCGAGCATGATCTTTGAAGGTCTGTTCGAGGCTTATCCCGGCACAAGAATCGTGCTGCTTGAAGCCGGTTTCGCCTGGCTTCCGGCTCTCGGCTGGCGGCTTGACCGGCTTTGGGAGCGGATGCGCAGTGAGGTCCCGCATGTGAAACGGCCGCCCTCTGAATACCTGCGCCAGCATGTCTGGGTTGCCACCCAGCCGATGGAAGAGCCGGAAAACCGGCGCCAGCTCGTCGATGTGCTCGACTGGATCGGACATGACCGGGTTGTTTTCTCATCGGATTATCCGCATTGGGATTTCGATGACCCCCGCTTTTCGCTGCCGCCGCATCTGAGCCCGGAGCTGAAACGTGCCATTCTTTATGAGAATGCAAAATCCCTCTACGGAGCGCGCGGATGACACGTTTCAGGGTTGGCACAACCGACTGCATTGCTGAAGGCGGCCGTCTGAAGATCGAAATCAATGGCAGGCCAGTGGTGATCTTCAATGTCGAAGGGCGCTTCTATGCCCTCTCGGATCGCTGTCCGCATCAGGGCGGGCCGCTGTCCGGCGGCGATCAGATTGGCGAGCTGCGGGCAGAGCGGGTGGGCGAGCATCAGTATTGCCGGCGCAATATGACGGTGCGCTGCCCCTGGCATCACTGGGAATTCGATATCGAGACCGGCCGCTCACGGATTGACCCCGCCCGACTGAAAGTGCGCTCGTTTGAGACGGCGGTGGAGAGCGGCCCGGACTGCGATGAGAATGAGGTGCCCAACGCGACCACCTATCAGACAGTTGCGGATCAGGGCGTGCTTTACGTGATCATGTAAACAGTCGCGCGCAGTCAGAGATCCGCCGCAGCGGAGATTGCGCGCGTCATCTCAAACGCGCACCGGCACGGGCGGCCCCCTGAACCATAAATCTGCGGATGGTCAGCCCGTCCTCCGGTCATACCTGGTGCAACAGCACAGCGCTGCCCGGCTTGCGCTCTTGCTCGGCAACTGCACAGTCCCACAGAACGGCCCACAGAACGGCCCGCAGTACAGCCTGACTGCCAGCGACGTATATCGTATCATCAGCATCCGGGGGCAAACCCCTGTCACGGGTGATCTCAGCAGTCTGCCACTCCCACTCGCCCAGAGCCTTCCTGCACTTTCTGCAATGGCGGCATTTGATAAATGAATTATGCGCCCTGGCATCCCTGCGGCTACGGAAAGGTGTAAGTAGGGAGTAGATTATGACAGGCACTACGACTGGCACCTGGGTCATTGCGGTTTCTGTTGCCGAGCTGGATGACGGCGACGCAATGCGTTTCGATCATGAAGGCCGCTGTGTCGCGGTCTATAATGCTGGCGGCACGTTTTACGCTTCGGCCGGCATTTGCAGCCATGAACATGCCTTCATGTCAGAGGGCTATCTCGATGGTCATATCATCGAATGCCCCCTGCATCAGGCGCTGTTTGATATCCGTACCGGCGCCAACCTGTCACCTCCTGCGACGAAATCCCTGCAGACCTATCCGACCCGGGTGGAAAACGGCCAGGTGATGGTTCTGCTGGGCTGATGAGGCACGGTGCTGCGTCGGAGGAGACGCGCAGCGCCGCAAAGAAAAATCAAGGGAGGAACGAATGAAACTGACACGCCGCAGCGTGCTTGGCAGCGCATTGGCATCGACGGCTCTTGCAGTCATACCCACCGGAATTCTGCCGCATCTCGCGCAGGCTCAGACTGGCGGGGGGGTGCACAGCGTCCTGAACGCCCTGATCGCGCAATATGCAGCGGCCGCCGCCGAAGGGATGAAGAACGCCTCTGTCGCCGCCCTTTATGACCGCGACGCTTTCGCCGATTACCTCGACGTCTATCCGGTGGCCGATCTGGTCGATGGCTTTGACTGGAAGCCGGGCATGGGTGCAACCTTTACCGGGCCCTATAGCAAGCTCGAGATCAAGGCCCCGTTCACGGATTACATTCCGCTTCCCGAGGGGCCGGTGCTGGACCCGGCGAAGACCTATAAGATCGGCTTCGTCTTCCACGGCTTCAACCATCCCTGGCTGATTGCGCTTGCAGATACCGCAGCCTGGGAGGCGGCGCGTCACCCGAATATCGAGATCGAAGTCGTCGATGCAGAATTCGATGACAACAAGATGGGCCAGATCATTGATACCTGGGTGACGCGCAAGTTTGACGGGATCGTCCTCTGGCCCTCGCGCGAGGCGCCGATGGGGCCGCCGGTGGATCGTGCCATTGATGCCGGCATTCCGGTGGTCAGCGTTGACCGCCGCACCTCGTCGCAGAAGATCAGCTCGGAAGTTCTGGGGAATTTTTACGCGAATGGTCTGCAACAGGGGCTTTATCTCAAGCATTCCGGCCGGACCGGCAAGATCATCCTCAACCGCAAGGATCTGGGCAGCACCGCCGATTCCATCCGCACCGGCGCATTCCTCCAGGTGATCGGCCAGGAAGAAGGCTTTGAGATTGCGGGGAATTACCACACCAACAGCCAGCGTTCGCTTGCGTTCCAGTCAACCGTGGATGCGCTTCAGGCGATCCGCGATGTTGCGGTCAGCTTCAATACCGGCGGCGAAGAGGCAATGGGCGCACTCGATGCGATCCGCGAAGGCAACCGGCTCGATTCCGCGCCTGACGGCAAGCGTATCGCCATCCTCGCCAATGATGATGCGAAAGAGGTGCTGCATGAGGTGGAACAGGGCAATATCGCCATGGTTTCCCCCTACACGCCGCTGATCGGTGATATCGGGATCCGGACGGTCCTTCTGCATATCGGGGCGAAAGAGGGGCTGAATGATGCGCCGCCGCGCCTGGTGCTGACCCCGAACCTGCCGATGATCACCCGTGAAAAGATGACCATCGAAGGGGTCGAAACCATGACGCCGGCCGAATGGCCCTATGCTTACGGTCCGGCCGTCGCCTGAGCGGGCCCGGATCCGACGGCGGCTTCTGGCTGGCTTTGCCACCCGGAAGCCGCCGGTTTCCTCCGCAGCCCTTGCCAACGGAGACTTCCTTTGTCTGATATCCAGAAAACTCACAGCCCCGCAGTTTTTATGCGGGCCGGGCCCCGTCTTGCCCGGGCCTTCGGGAGCGCTGGCGGTGACCTGAACCGCCTTTTCGTGCTGATCGCGCTGCTGGTGAGTGGCGCGCTGCTGTTTCCCGGATTTGCCAGCCCCGGCAATGCAATGGTGATCCTGACCTCGGTTGCCGGGGTCGGGATCCTGGCCCTTGGCATGACCATGGTGATCATCACCGGCGAAATTGACCTTTCTGTCGCGGGGATTGCGGTGCTTTCGACCGTGATCGGCGGCGTCCTGCTGCCAGGGGGCTCGCCGGTGATGGTGATCGGAGCGGTTTTGCTGACCGGGCTCGTCCTCGGGCTGATCAACGGGATCCTCGTGGCCGCGCTGCGGCTGTCTTCACTGATCGTGACCCTGGCCACTATGGGGATCGCCAGCGCGCTGGCGAATATCATCTCACGCGGACAGGCAAGCTACCCGAATGCGATGCCGGAATTCCTCTGGTTCGGGCGCGGCGCAATCGCCGGCCTGCCGGTGCCGGTTGCCCTCTTCCTGCTGGCGGCAGCTGTCGCGCTGGTGCTCACCGGATCGGCCAGCTTCGGGCGCAGGCTTTATGCCACCGGCGGCAATGCACGGGCCGCGGAACTGTCCGGTGTTCAGACCTGGAAAGTCCGGCTGACGGTTTTCGCCTTGTCAGGCCTTGCGGCAGCGCTGGTCGGCCTGATCGAAAGCGCGCGTCTGGGCTATATCAATCCTGCCGGTTTTGTGGGGCTGGAGCTGAAGGTTCTGGCGGTCGCGGTCCTTGGCGGAGCAGCGCTTTCCGGCGGCGTCGGCTCGGTCCGGGGGGCGGTTCTTGCCACGCTGATCATCGGCTGCATCAACAATCTGCTGAACCAGGCCGGGGTCAGTTTCTACATGCAGCAGGTGGTGACCGGGCTGGTGATCCTTGCGGTCGTGGCCCCTGGTTTCAGCAAAAGGATTGATGTTCGATGAGCATTGCAACGACGCCCCGCCACAGGGGGCCTGCGATCATACCCCAGCTGATCGGCAACCCGCTTTTGTGGCTGCTGGTGCTGATCCTGGCCCTGGGCCTGATGACCAGCCCGGTCTTTCTCAGTGGCAATAACATCGCCAATGTCCTGCGCAATGCCGCAGTGGTCGGGCTGCTGGCCACCGGTTTTTCGGTGGTGCTGCTGACCGGGCGGATCGATCTGTCGATTGCCTCGGTCATGGTCTTTTCGGTGATTGCAGGTGTGCTGCTGACAACCGAAGCCGGGCGATATCTCGGATTTCGCTGGATGGTGCGCGGCAATACATTTGCCGGTCCGGAAGCGCTGGCCATCGGTCTCTGCCTGGCAAGCGGGGCGCTGCTCGGGTTGCTGAACGGGCTTGGCTCCGTCGGGCTGAAGATCACCTCTTTCATCTTCACCCTGATCACCATGACCGCGCTGCGCGGCGTCAGCTATCTGATCACCAATGGCGCGCCGGTCTATTATTCGGAAGGGCTGATGCGCTGGCTGGGCGAGGCCGTGTTCTTCGGCCTGCCGGTGGGCTTCATTCTGTTCCTTGCCATGGCGGTTCTGCTGCATCTGACCCTCAGCGGAACGGTTTTCGGCCGCAGGCTGATGGCTATAGGCGGCAATGAAAAAGCCGCGCGTTACAGCGGCATCAATACCGGGCTGATCGTGATTGCGGCCTTTGTGATCAGCGGATTTTGCGCGGCACTGGCGGGTGTGCTGTTCACTGCCCGGCTGATGTCGGTCGAGCCGGCCCTGGCGCAGGGCTATGAGCTGATCGCCATCACCATCGCCGTCATCGGCGGGATCAGCCTCGCGGGCGGCACCGGGTCGATCCCGAATGTCCTGCTCTCGGCGGTGACATTTTCGGCGGGGCTCAATCTGCTCGCGATCTGGGGGATCGCGACATGGTATCAGAACCTTGCCATTGGCATAGCCCTGATCGCAACCGTGATCCTGACGCGGGTGCTGAACAAGGCAAAACCGTCCTGAGCGGCGGAGATAACGGGAGGAGACAGTAATGAACGGACATCTGACGCTTGGCGTCGATATCGGCACGACCAATGTCAAAGCATCCATCCTTGACACCCAGAGCGGCAGGATCGTCGCTTTCGGCTCACAGGAACATCCGCTTTTTCACCCGCGTCCGGGCTGGGCCGAGCAGGAGGCCGATAATTACTGGTCGGCTGTGGTCTCGGCGATCCGGCAATGTCTGGAACAGGGAAATTTCGCAGACCGGATCGCGGGGGTCGCGATCTCGGGTCTGGTTGGCGTCACCCTGCCCGTGAATGACAAGGGCCAGCCACTGCGCCCGGCGATGATCTGGATGGACAGCCGGTCAGAGGCCGAATGCGACGACATCCGCCGCCGCGTGGGCGAAAGCGAGATCAACCGTATCAACGGCAATCGCGTGGCGCCCTGGTTCATCGACCCCAAGGCGCTGTGGATGGCGAAACATGAGCCGCATATCTTTGCGGCCACGCATAAATTCCTCTCGCCATCGGGCTATTGCACCTTCCGCATGTCGGGCGCCTTTACCATGAACACAGGCGATGCGGGTCTCTGCTATGCCTATGAATATCAGAAAGCCGCCTGGAACGCCAAAGCCGCCGAGGCGATCGGCATTCCGATCGAAAAGCTGCCCCGTCTCTATCAGAGCCATGAGGTGGTCGGCGAAGTGACGCGCCGCGCTGCCGAGGAAACCGGTTTGCGGGCGGGCACCCCGGTCGCGGCGGGCGGCACCGATATCAGCTCTGCGGCGCTCGGGGTCGGGGTCACGCGGCCCGGTCAGGCCTTTTATTCGATGGGGACCGGATCGAACCTCGGGGTCATCATTCCGACCGAGCAGCGCCTTGATGAATTCCGCGTCCTGAAATGGCCGCATGTGCTGCCGGGGCTGACGATGTTCGATGCGCCGATGGCCTTTACCGGCGCCTCGCTGAAATGGTTCCGCGATCAGTGGGGCGACAGTGAATGGCAGCTGGCCGAGCGGATGGGCGAGAATGTCTTCGACCTCTTTACCGCCCAGGCCCGCCATGTGCCGCCCGGCGCGAACGGGCTTTTGTATCTGCCCTATCTGGGCAATTCGCTTGCCCCGAACTGGAACAGCAATGCGACCGGCGTCTTCTTCGGTGTGCGTCCGACCACCGGCCGCGCCGATATGATCCGCGCCCTGATCGAGGGTGTGGCCTTTGATCTGCTGTCGAACTTCCGCATCGCCACCGAAGCCGGGGCCGAGATCGACACGCTGGTGCTGAATGGCGGCCCGACCAAAAGCCGGTTCTGGAACCAGATCACCGCCAATGTGGTGAACCGCCCGCTGCAGGTGCCGGATATCGGCGAGGCCGCGCCCGTAGGCGATGCGGTTCTGGCAGCGGTTGCTGCCGGGATCTACCCCGATCCGGTCACGCCGCTCGCCGATATCGTCCGCATCCGCGAGACCATCGACCCCGACCCCGCCGCCCATGAACGCTATTTGGAGTTCTTCTCGATCTGGCAGGAGGTGTACCAGAACCTGCGCCCGACCATGGACCGCCATCGCGGCCTCATGGAACGGCTGGAGGGCTGAGCATGGATATGTCTGCGCCCTTGCTGGAACTGCGCGGGATCGGCAAGTCCTTTCCCGGCGTGCGTGCGCTCCATGATGTCAGCCTTGATCTGCAGGCGGGCGAGGTCCATGCGCTGCTTGGCGAGAACGGCGCAGGCAAATCGACACTGCTCTCCTGCATGAACGGGTTGTTGCGCCCGGATGAGGGCAAGATCCTGATCGCAGGCCGCGAGGTGCAGTTCGCGCGCCCTGCGGCCGCGATTGCGGCGCGGCTGGCTATGGTTCACCAGGAGCTGGTGCTGTGCGGCAATCTGAGCGTGGCGCAGAATATTTGGCTGGGCCGTGAGATCCGGCGGGCCGGCGGCAGGATCGACCGCGCCGCTACCCGGGACCGCACCCGCGAGCTGCTGGCCATGGTCGGACTGGATCTGGATCCGGACTGCATCCTGGGCACTCTGGGCCTGGCCGAACAGCAGATCGTCGAAATCTGCAAGGCGCTGGCCAGCGATCCGCGCATCATCGTGCTGGATGAACCAACCGCCTCTCTGGATGACGACCAGGTGCAGCGCCTGCTTGGGGTGGTGCGCCGCCTCAGAGATCGCGGGCTGGGCATCATCTATGTCTCGCATCGTCTGAACGAGGTGCTGGAGCTTGCCGACCGCATGACCGTGCTGCGCGACGGGCGTCATGTCGTCACCCGTGACCTGAACGGTATGACCGAAGAGGGGATCGTCTCTTACATGGTTGGCACCAACCGCGCGGGTGACGGGTTCGCCTGGTCAGCCCGACCGATCGGCGCCCCGGTGCTGGAGGTCGAGCGCGCCGTAACACGCGGCAGGCTGAAAGATGTCTCATTGCGGGTCCATGCCGGCGAAATCGTCGGGGTCGCGGGGCTTCTGGGCTGCCACCGCGAGGAACTGGCCCAGGCGATTTTCGGCACTGTGCCGTTGCAAAGCGGGGCGATCCGCATTGACGGCAACAGCCCCCGCCTCACCTCGCCTATGGCGGCGATCCGGGCGGGCGTGGCCTATATGCCGGCGGACCGCAAGGAACAGGGGCTCGTCCTGGGCATGTCGGTCGGCGAGAATATCACCATGACCGAACTTGACCGCCTGTCGCGGCTCGGCCTGATCCGGCGCAGTGCGGCGCGACGGATGAGCCTTGATCTGATGCGCCGTCTTGGCATCCGCGCCAGCGGACCGGGTCAGCGCGCGGGGCAGCTTTCGGGCGGCAATCAGCAAAAGATCGTCATCGCGAAATGGATGACGAAGCCCGGCCGCGTGGTGATCGCCGAAGATCCCACGCGCGGTGTCGATATTGGCGCGAAAAGTGAGATCTGGGGCGCCCTGCGCAGCCTTGCCGAAGAGGGGCGCGGGCTGCTGGTTATGACAACCGAGCTGCAGGAAATGATGCAGGTCTGCGACCGTATTGTTGTGATGAGCCGCGGCCGCATCACCGGCGAATTCACCCGCGATGCCTTTGATGTGGAACGGATCACGGCCTGCTTCTTCTCGTGAAACATGCCGGGCAGATGCCCGGTCGGGGTGAAAGCAATAACCCCATGCAGAACATGAATTTAACGCCTGAAAGCCGGCCCTGTAGCCTGACAGAGGCTTAGTCTGAGAGGAGGATTCTCGAATGGATGGAAACGGCTCTGCCAGCTATGCTGGCATTGGCGGGATCGGCAGCAATGTCTGGCCGCTCACTGGCGCGGAAATGATTTCGCGCAGCAAACTCAAAGAGTTGCGGGCACGCAGCAATGGGCCTGGACTGGTCAACCTTGCGGTGCATATCTCGGCGCTGGCGGTAACCGGTTTTCTGGTCTGGCTGGCCTCGGGCAATCTCTGGCTGCAGATCCCGGCCATGGTGCTTTACGGCACGATTATCGTGCTGACTTTTGCGCCACTGCATGAATGTTCGCATGGCACGGCCTTCAGATCGCGCTGGCTGAACTACCTCGTCGGCATCGCCATTGCGACGGCGACGCTCAGGCCCTTCCTTTACTTCAAATACCGCCATGCCGCGCATCACACCTATACGCAGCATGATGATCTCGACCCAGATATCGTGCCCTTCCCCACCTCGCTGCGCGAGTATTTCCGTCTGGTACTGGGCGCGTCTTTCTGGCCGAAACTGCTGGGCACTTTGTGGCGCGGCGCGACCGGGCGCTATAATGAGGAAGAGAAAAGCTTCCTGCCCGAAAGCGTGCGCGGCCGTGTTTCGCTGGAAATCCGGCTTGATGTTCTGCTTTACATCACGATTGCTGCGGCCTCGGTCTATTACGGCAGCATGATTGCGCTGACCTACTGGCTGATCCCGCGCTTTCTGGGCGAGCCCGTTCTGCGCGCCATCCGCATGGCCGAACATACCGGTGCCGAGGAAAGCCCGGACCTGCTGGCAAATACCCGCACCACGCTGGCCAATCCGATCTTCCGCAAGCTCTACTGGAACATGCCCTTCCATGCCGAACATCACCTGGCATCCTCGGTCCCGTTCCATGCGCTTGGCCAGTTGCATGACCATGTGCAGCCGCATCTGAAACATGTCAGCCGCGGCTATATCCAGGTCCATCGCGAGATCCTGGCCGAAGTGCTGCGCCTTCAGCGCGAGAAAAGGCAAGCACGATGAGCATGGATGCGGGCCGGATTGCCGGAACTGCCAGAATTGTCGTCATCGGGTCCGGCCATTCGGCCGGGCGGCTGATCGGACAGCTGAAATCTCTGGGGCACAGGGGTCAGATGGTGCTGGTCGGCGAAGAGGCCCATCCGCCCTATGAGCGGCCCTGGCTCTCGAAATCGATGCTGACCGAGCCGGTGGAACCAGCGCTGCCCTCTATTCTGCCTGATCTGGAGGGCGTGGAGTTCCGCCCTTTGCGTCAGGCGGTCGCGATTGACCGCAATGCGGGGCGGGTGCGGCTGGAGGATGGCAGCGACGAGGCCTATGACATTCTCGTCCTCGCCACCGGTCTGGCCCCACGCAGGCTGGCCCTGTTTGACGGAATGGAAGACCGTGTGCTCTGCCTGCACAAACTGGACGAGGCGCGCGCATTGCGTGCCCGTCTGCGCCAGGAAACCGGCGCGGGCAGTGTCGCGCTGATCGGGGCAGGCTTTATCGGACTGGAAGTGGCCTCATCCGCCCGTCAGCTGGGCTGCGCCGTCGATATCATCGAAAAGGCACCCCTGCCGCTGATGCGCGCCCTGCCAGAGGCCCTTGGCCGACAGATCGCCACCTTGCATGAGGCAGAGGGTTCACGCCTGCATCTCGGGACCGGGGTGGCTGACGTCGCAGCAGAGGGCGACGGCGTCCGGCTGAGTCTGGAGAATGGCAGCCATATCTCGGCAAAAACCGTTGTTCTGGGCATGGGCGGCACACCGCGTGACACGCTGGCCCGGGAGGCAGGGCTTGATCTTGCCGACGGGATCCTGACCGACGCGGCTGGCCGCAGCTCTGACCCGCAGATCTTCGCAATCGGCGATGTTGCCCGCCAGCGCTCCGGCACGGCAGAAATGGCCGGCATCAGGCTGGAATCCTGGCGCAACGCCGAAGACAGCGCCATTGCCGCCGCCGCTGCTATCCTTGATGCGCCCCCGCCCCCGCCCCCGGGCGCACCGTCTTTCTGGACCGAGCAACTGGGTCAGCGCATCCAGTTCATCGGGCAGCCGGTCGCAGATGGCGAGCTCTGGCAGTCGGGTGAGGCCTTCCGCCCCGGCTATGGGGCCTTTCTCATGCGCGACGATTGCCTGCATCAGGCGGTTTTCGTCAATGCCCCCAAGGTCATGCGCGCCGCCCGCGAGGCCTTTCGCCGGGATGGCAGAATTGCCGCCGACACCCTCTCTGCGCTTGGTTTCCGGCGCATCTGATCCCTTCCAGTTCTTTACGGAGACGCAAAGATGATCCGTTCATCCGCAGCGATTTGCACTGCGGCGGGCCGCCCGCTGGAGATTGCCGAAGTCATGGTCGCCCCGCCCCGCGCTGGCGAGGTTCTGGTCGAGATCGACTATACCGGCCTCTGCCATACCGATCTGACTGCGCTTGAAGGCGCGAATGCCACGGCGGTCTATCCGCTGATCCCCGGCCATGAAGGCGCGGGACGGGTGGTGGAAACCGGCCCGGGCGTCACCGGGCTGAAGCCTGGCGACCATGTCATCCCGCTTTACGGGCCTGAATGCGGTGACTGCACCATGTGCCGGTCAGACCGCACCAATCTGTGCTGGACGATCAAACCCACCCGTGACCGCGGCGTGATGCCCGAGGGCAGCGCGCGCTTCAGCCGCGATGGTGAGGTCATCCACCATTTCATGGGCACCTCGACCTTCTCGCGTTATACGGTCGTGCCGGAAATCGCCCTGTGCCGGATCCGCCAGGATGCCCCCCTGAATGAGGTCTGCCTGTTCGGCTGCGGCGTCACCACGGGTGTCGGGGCCGCGCTGTCTGAGGTGCGGCCAGGCGACCGCGTTGCGGTTTTCGGGCTGGGCGGTATCGGCATTAATATCATTCAGGGCGCGCGTATCGCCGGCGCCAGCCAGATCATCGGCATCGACCTGTCCGACAGCAAGACCCCCTCGCCCAGAGCTATGGCATGACCCATTTCATCCGCCCGGACCCGGCTGGCCGCGACACGGTCACCGAGATCCGCGACCTGACCGGGGGCGGCGTCGACGTGGCGTTTGAATGTACCGGCGTGCTTTCCGTCATGCGCCAGGCCCTCGATGCGGCGGTGCCGGCCTGGGGCAAGGCGGTGCTTCTGGGGGTAGAGCCGCCCGGGTCTGCCCTTTCCGTGCCGCCGGTCCAGGTGCGTTACGGCAAATCGCTGCTGGGAAGCTATTTCGGCGGCATCAAAGGCCGGAGCGGGCTGGGCGCGCTGATCGACCGCTATATGGCGGGTGAGATCGACCTGAAAGGACAGATCACCCACCGGATGCCCCTCGCCCGGATCAATGAGGGGTTTGATCTGATGCGCGCCGGGGCATCCGTGCGCTCTGTCGTCAGTCTGGTCTGAACCATGGCACACGAAGATGAAGCGGATTGGGTGTTTCGTGACCGCCATCCCGAGCGCGGCGAGGTCTATGCCCGGATGGACAGCGAAAGCGAGCGGGCCTATGCGACGCTGAAAGTACAGCGCGGCCTGCACTATGGTGACCATCCGCGTGAAGCGCTCGACCTTTTTCCCGGCCAGCCGGGGGCGCCGCTGGTGGTCTTTTTTCATGGCGGGTACTGGCAGTCTCTTTCTCGCGAACGCTTTGCCTTTGTTGCAGACCCCCTGGTCCGCGCCGGATTCAATGTCGCCCTGCCCGGCTATCCATTGGCGCCAGAGGCTTCGCTGAGCGCAATTGTTGCCGCAGCCAGTATCGCAGTGAAAGCCGCCACAGAGGCCGCAACTGCGGCTGGCCTTGCCCCCTCGGGCTGGATCGCCGCAGGTCATTCTGCGGGGGCACATCTGGCACTGATGACCGCGCTTTCACCGCAATCTGTTCCCTTGCGTGGTGTGGTCGCCATCAGCCCGATCTGTGATCTTGATCCCTTGCGCGGCACCAGCCTCGACAACGCGCTGAAGCTGACCCGCCAGGATGTCCGGAGCCTGAGCCCTGCGCGGCTGCCGCTGCCATCCGCAAGGGTGCAGATGATTGTCGGGGCGGATGAAAGCGCAGGGTTCCGGGGTCAGACCTTCAGCCACACCGCCCGCATGGTGCAAGCCGGCCATGATTGTTCCTGTCGTGAGCTGCCCGGCCTCAATCACTACACGATTCCCCTTGAGATTCGTCGCCCTTACTCGTCGATCATGGCTGCAGTCATCGAGCTGACCGGAACACCGGCAGGCCAGGGAGGAACAGGACTATGCTTACAAGGGAACGTCTGAATTACATCAACTTCAACCAGCTGCGCTCTTTCTTTGCGGTGGGGCGCGAGCTGAGCTTCACCAAAGCGGCGGATCTGCTGTGCATCGGGCAGCCGACGGTCACCACCCAGGTGAAATCGCTTGAAGAGACATATGGCAGGCAGCTTTTCTTGCGAACCCCTTCCGGCGTCGAGCTGACGACAGAGGGCGATGCACTGATGCTGATCGCCCGCCAGATCTTTGCGCTGGAACAAAGAGCCCATGCATTGCTGACCAGCCGGCCCGAGATCGCCGGAAGACTGCATATCGGGACTGTGGGGCCGTTTTTCGTGATGAAGCTGCTGGCAGGCTACAGTGACAGGTTCCCGCTGGTCCATGTCACGCTGGAAAGCGGCAGCTCGGACCGGATTTACCGTAAGCTGATCGACTACAAGGTGGATGTTGCGATCCTCGGGCGCGATTACGCGGATCCCCGGCTTGATGATGTGGCTCTGGGCGAACATGAGGTCATGCTGCTGCTGCCGGTCGCGCATCCCTGGGCACAGCGGCAGAAGATCATGGTCGAAGAGCTCGACGGGGTGCGCATGATCTGGCGCGAAAGCGGCTCCATGACCCGGCGTGCCTTTGAGGGGATCCTCGAAAAGCGCAGTGTCCGGCCCTCGGTGGTTATGGAACTTGCGCGGGATTCCATGATCGAGGCCACCGCTGCCGGTCTGGGCATCGGGATTATTTCGCGCACCGAATTCGACAGCGATCCGCGGCTGGTGAGCCTGCCGCTCGCCGGAGAAAAGCCGGTGACCCATTCCTATGCCGCCTGCCTGAAAGAGCGCCGGTCGATCGGGTCGATCGATGCCTTCATGACCATGGCGCGCAGTGCCGCCGACACTGCGCAATCGGCACCGGCCGAGACCAATACAGACCGCCCGCAAGGCAATCTCGTCGACATCAGGCGGGCGAAGCAGAAAACAGGATGACAGATGGCGAAGCCGATAGCGGATATGTTGATTGTGGGCGGTGGTGTGAACGGCTGCGGCATCGCGCGGGACGCTGCGGGGCGTGGCCTGAAGGTTATCCTTTGCGAAAAGAACGATCTCGCTGAAGGCACGTCGTCGCGCTCGACCAAGCTGTTCCATGGTGGGCTTCGCTATCTGGAATATTTCGAATTCCGTCTCGTGCGCGAAGCCCTGCGCGAAAGGGAGACCCTGCTGGCGGCCATGCCCCATATCGCGCGGCCGATGCGCTTCGTCCTGCCCTTTCACCCGTC
The DNA here is from genome assembly GCF_030052995.1 of Gemmobacter sp. 24YEA27. NCBI lineage: Bacteria > Pseudomonadati > Pseudomonadota > Alphaproteobacteria > Rhodobacterales > Paracoccaceae > Gemmobacter > Gemmobacter sp. 24YEA27. Next base: position 366,384 of record NZ_JASJPW010000002.1, read on the forward strand.
GATGCGGTTCGAGGGGGGCACGCCAGCGTCGCGTTTGCTGGGCCGGTTCATGCCATGGCTCAGGGATCGTCGCCCCGCCTTTGTGATACGACTGGGCCTTTTCCTCTATGACCATATGGGCGGGCGCAAGATCCTGCCACCGACCCGTCGGCTTAATCTGCGAAAGGATGAGGCGGGCGAGGCGCTGAACGGCGCGTTCCGGAAAGGATGGGAATATTCGGATGCGGCGGTCGATGATGCCCGGCTGGTCGTGCTGAATGCGCGCGATGCCCAAAGGCTGGGCGCGGACATCCGGACCCGCAGCGAGGTCGTCGCCGCAAGGCGTCAGGCCAATTTCTGGGAGGTCGATGTTATTGGCCCGAAAGGGCCGGAAACACTGCGCGCGCGGCTGGTTGTCAATGCCGCCGGGCCTTGGGTCGCCGGGATCAGTGCAAAACTGTCTCCGAGGTCCGAGCGCGGGGTGCGGCTGGTGCGCGGCAGCCATATCGTGGTGCCCCGCATCTTCGGCCATGACCGCGCCTATATCTTGCAGGGCCCTGACGGCCGCATCGTCTTTGCCATTCCCTATCATGAGGATTTCACGCTGATCGGCACGACGGATGTCGATCACCGAGGCTCGCCTGATCAGGTGGACTGCTCGGATGAAGAGGTCCGCTATCTGTGCGATTTTGTCAGCCGTTGTTTCGAAAAGCCGGTCCTGCCCTCGGATGTGGTCTGGCGTTATGCCGGGCTGCGGCCGCTGCTGGATGATGGTGCGGGTGACGCCCGATCCGCCACCCGGGACTATTCGCTCGACCTGGAACAGAATGACCGCGCCCCGCTGCTCACCGTTCTGGGCGGCAAGATTACCACCTATCGAAAGCTCTCCGAGGCTGCGGTCGATCTGATCGCGCCCCTCTTCACCAGCTGCAAGGCCGCCTGGACTGCCAGGGCGCCGCTGCCGGGTGGAGATTTCGACCCGCAAAAAGCGGGTGCCATGGCACAGGCCCTGACCCGGCGGCATCCGCAGCTTGCACCCGCCACTGCCCGAAGACTGATCCGGGCCTATGGCACCGAGGCCGGGGCGATAATGGAAAAGGGACCGGGCACCGATCTCGGGGGCGGCCTGCATGAGGCTGAACTGCGCTGGATGGTTGAGCATGAATTTGCCACGACACTTGATGATGTCATCTGGCGTCGAAGCAAACTCGGCCTGCGTGTCGCACCTGATGCGCGCCGCGAAATCCAGGCCTGCCTCGAGCGATTGATCCTGGAACAGAACCGGTGTCGCAGACAGTAGCCTCTGCCAGGTGATGACTGTCAAAACCTGCACATGTGTCTGATGACAGCGCGGCGCGGCCTGCGCCGTGCCCAGCATTTCAGGTCAGGCAACACCGCGCGGATCTGACCCAGATGGCCGATCTGGACTCTGATGATGGGTTGGGCGGGATAATTCCGCGACGGAGAACTTCTGCAACCCGCGTCGGCGTCACTCGAAACTGGGCTAGCTCAGCCCAATGGAGTTCAAAGCCAGCGCTATGCTAACTTGCCCTGCTGTCCACTAAACCGGTAGCAGGTCATAAAGTCAGAGCCCTCGGCGATCATTCAAAGGCGCCTGTGTGAGCCGAGTGATCAGGAAGCCGCTTGCCAGATCATAGCCTTCAAAAAGATCATCAACAGCCGCTGGGTTTGTGTGTGCCGTTGTCGCCAGAAGGTATCCGTGTGCGTGGTCAACGACAATATCGCGCATGATCCTGGCATCCCGGGCATTTTGCCCTTCTTCGATCAGTATTGCGACCATTCGATCTGACAGGCGTTCCGCTTCAGCACTTTTGGCATTCTGATCGCCTATATATGCGATGAAAACCTGTGGATTGCACATCACCAGGGCTCCGTATGAACGCGCAAGGGTCTGAAATGATACTTCTTCCTGGTTTGCCTCCAGCCTGTTGACGTGCTCACTCAGCACCAGATCGACGACAAGCCCCAGGAGGCGCGAGCGATCCCCTGTGTGCCGATAAAGCGCCATCGGACTTACTTCTAAAGCGCTTGCGAGCGTCCTGATGCTGAAAGAACTCGCGCCATGAGTTTCAATACTGGCCCGCGCGGCTTCAACAATCTTTGAGGAGGACAGCCGGCCCTTCATGTTCAATCCCTTATAATCACGAGCCAATCTGGTAATGCGACTGGACCAGCCCGGAAGCGAAGCTTTTGCTGTGCAAGTGCTTCAGTGCTTTCATGCCTGGAAGATCCCCGAAAAGCGGCAAACCGGCGCCAAGCAAAACTGGTACGCGGGTCAGAATGATGTCCTGGATCAGATCCTCGGCAAGGCACGACTGGATGAGTTTCCCACCATCGATATAAGCTTTCTTCCACCCCTCGGCGGCAAGCTTTTTCATCGCCTCGCGCGGGGGCATATTCCAGATGCGCACGCCGCTGCGCAACATATCCGGAACATCGTCCTGCGTCAGAGATCCGGACAGAACAATGACTGGTTTGTCGAACGGCCAGGGGTCAAAGCGCGATACCACTGCCCATGTCCCGCGTCCCATGATGATACCATCAATGCTGGCATAGAAGGCGCTGTAGCCGTGATCTTCACTTTCGGCACCATTCGGGGTCAGCCAGCTTACATCACCCTCACGAGTAGCAATAAAGCCATCCAGGCTTGCCGCAATGAAGACATGTCCCGTAACCATAGATTTCCCTCGGAGTATACGCCGTATACTTTCGCATCGACTTAAGCTTGTCAATGACCGCTGCTCTAATCGGCCTTTCGGACAGGCTGAGCGATGGGGAGGGCTCGCTTCATCGCTCACCGTTCAGGCTTTCTTTTGCCGGCCATGCACATAGGATCCGTGTCGCTCAACCGGGCCCCTTCTCTTTGCAATCTGACCTGGGTCATGGGTTTTTGGGGCCGTTGCATCAATTGGCGGGCACTTCAAATGGCTTCCGGGCCGCGATCAGGCCACATGACTGTCAGGCGCGCGCGGCAGCCAGGGGCGGATCAGACGCTGGAAGCCATCGATATAGGTCAGCAGCACCGGCACCACGACCAGCGTGAGGATCGAAGACGAGATCAGCCCCCGATCACCGCATGGGCCATGGGCGCATTCTGCGAGGTGCCGCCATGCAGGTTCACCGCAAGCGGGATCATTCCGAAGATCATCGCAAGCGTGGTCATCACGATAGGCCGGAAGCGGGTAGCGCCTGCCTCTATCAGCGCCTCGCGCACTTCCATCCCGTCGCGGCGATGGTGATTGGCATTGTCGACGAGCAGGATTGCGTTCTTCACCACCAGCCCCATCAGCATGATGAACCCGATCACCGAGAATATGTTCAGCGTGCTGCCGCCGATCAGCAGACCCAGCATCACCCCCACCAGCGCCAGCGGCAGTGAGGACATGATGGCAATCGGCTGCAGGAAACTGCCGAATTGCGAGGCGAGCACGAGGTAGATGAAGATGATGGCGAGCAAAAGCGCCACCAGCGCCGAGACCGCCGATTCCATAATGCTTTCGGCATCGCCACCGGTGCCGATCCGGTAGCCCGGCGGCAGATCAAGCGCATCCTGCGCCGCCTGAATGCCGGTGGATGCAGTCAGAATGTCGATGCCATCAAGCCCCGCCGTGACACTGACCGAGCGGCTCCCATCCTCGCGGGTAATCTCGCCTGCGCTTTGCGAGGGTTCGACCGTTGCGATCTGGTCCAGGCGGACGATACCGCTGCCATCCGCTGTCGCGGTGATCGGCAGGCTGCTGAGGCTGGTGATATCCTCGCGATACTCGGATGGCAGCCGCACGACCACATCATAGCTGTCGCCATTCGGCGCGGTCCATTCCGAGACGGTCTCGCCCGCGATCATCGGCGACAGGGCCTGACCGACCTGCGACAGCGTGACACCCAGATCCGAGGCCGCCTCGCGATGGACCTGGATCCCCAGCGTGGGCTGCGGCTCATCAAGCGAGGTGCGCACATCGACAAGCCCCGGCACCTCTTCAAATTTTTCGGCCAGTTCATCCGCGAGACGTTTGAGAACATTCAGATCGGGGCCGAACAGCTTCACTTCGACCGGGGCGCTCACGCCGCCGCCCATGCCGCCACCCGCGCCGACCCGGAACCGCGCGCCAGGGATCTGTTCCAGCGCCGCGCGCATGGGCGCTGCCAGGGCCGTAGGATCACGCTCGCGCGTGGTGGGGGCCGAGAGGCGCGCGGTGATCGTTGCCTGGTTCTGCCCGGCTGCCCCGCTGGAGCCAACGGTTGCATAGGTGCCGATCACCTCGGGGAATTGCCGCAAAACCGAATCGACCTGGGCGATCTTGGCCTCGGTGCGCAAAAGCGGCGTGCCGATGGGCAGTTCCATCTCGACCTGCACCTCGGAATTGTCCGAAGGGGGCGCGAATTCCGCGCCGATAAAGGGAAACAGCATCAGCCCGCCGATAAAAGTCAGCCCCGCCACCGAAAGCGTGGTCTTGCGCCAGGAGAGCGCCCAGGCCAGCACGCCGCGATATCTCAAAATCAGCCCCTCGAACCAGATGTCGAAGCGGGCCACTGCACGGCCAATGGGGCCGCGTTTCGCGCCAGGCTCGGATGCCGGGTCATACCAGACCGCCGACATCATCGGATCGAGCGTGAAAGAGACGAACATCGAGATCATCACCGCGACCGAGACCGTCACCCCGAATTGCAGGAAGAAGCGGCCAAGAATACCCTCCATGAACGCCACTGGCAGGAAGACCGCGACGATCGAGAGCGTGGTCGCAAGCACCGCAAGGCCGATCTCGCTGGTGCCATCGAGCGCCGCCTGTTCGTGGCTTTTGCCCATATGCAGATGGCGCATGATGTTTTCGCGCACAACGATGGCGTCATCAATCAGGATGCCGATGGACAAAGACAGCGCCATCATCGTCATCATATTGAGGGTGAACCCCATGAAATAGACCGCCGCCATGGTGCCGATGATCGAAATCGGCAGCGTCAGCCCGGTGATCACGGTCGAACGCCAGGAATTCAGGAACAGGAACACGATCACCGTGGCAAGGATCGCGCCCTCGATCAGCATGCTCTGCACGGCGGCGAAGCTTTGTTCCACCGGCACCGCATTGTCGCGGATCAGGGCGATTTCGATCCCTTCATATGCCGGATCGGCCTGCATCGCGGCGATATCTTTGCGCACGGCCTCGGCCACGGCCACGGTGTTCGTGCCTTGCGTCTTCAGCACATCGATGGTGATCGCGCGGCGTCCGTCGATCATGGCAAGGCTCTCGGCCTCGGCCAGATCGGTGCCAACCATCGCCAGATCGCCAAGCCGGATCGGGAAACCGCCGCGCTGGCCGATGATCAGATCCTCGAACCCGGCAAGATCGGGGATCCGCCCTTCGACCTGGACCGACTGGCTGGTGGACGCATCGGTGACCGATCCCGCCGGCAGATCGACATTGGCATCGCGCAGAACTGAGGTCACCTGCACGGCGCCCACCGCCAGCGCGGTCTGGCGCAAAGGATCAAGGCGGATCTGCACTTCATTCGGGAGCCCGCCCACCACGGTCGCCTGGCCCACGCCCCTGATATTCGAGATGCGGGTTGAAATCTCATCTTCCGCAATCGTGGTCAGCGTGCCTGCACTCAGCGTCTGCGAGGAAAGGCCGATCGACAGGATCGGCATCTCGGACGGGTCAAAGCGCAGGATACGCGGGTCGGTCGCAGTGTCGGGCAGGCTCGCCGCGATCTGCGAGACGCGGTCGCGCACATCCTGGGCGGCACTGGCGCTGTCGACCTCCAGATCGAACATGATCAGCACCATCGCCGACCCGGTCTGCGCGGTCGAGGTGATGGTGTCGATCCCGGAAAGCGTCGAGACAGAGTCCTCGATCGGCTCGATAATGTCTTTTTCCACCGCCTCGGGGGTCGCCCCCGGATACGAGGTCACAACAGCCACGACCGGGAAGTCAACTTCCGGAAGTTCGTCAATCGGCAGGCGGCTGTAGGAAAAGATGCCAATCACACAGATCGCCACCATGATCATGGTGGCAAAGACAGGCTGGCGGACGGCGATGCGGGTCAGAAACATCGCTCAGCGCCCCACCAGCGAGACCGTTGCGCCGGCCTGCAACCGCTCCATATTCAAGGCCACGATCGTATCGCCGGGGCTGAGACCCGCAGATATCTCGACCACGCGCCCCCGGTTCCAGCTGCGGCCCACTTCAACCGCCTGGCGGCTCGCTTTGTCGCCGGTGATTTTCAGGACATAGTTGCCCGCCTCATCTTCGCGAAGCGCGTCAGCGGGAATGCCGATCCCGTCAGTCGCTTCTTCGAGCACCAGCGTGCCGGAGGCGAACATGCCACCTTTCAGCAGCCCATCGGCATTCTCGATCCGCGCGAAAACCGGCAGCACGCGCGTGCCTGAGACGGCGACAGGGGCGATCCGGTCGATGACGCCCTCGAAATGATGATCCGCAAGACCGTCAACCACCAGATCGACCCGCTGCCCGATGCGCAGCCGTGGCGCATGAACCGCTGGCACGCCGCCCTCCAGATCCAGCGCTGTCATGTCGACCAGCCCCAGAAGCTCGGTGCCAAGGGTGACATAGGTGCCGGGATCGACGGAACGCGCCGAGATCACACCCGAGAAAGGGGCCGTGATCTTTGCCTTGGAGAGGTCATCTTCCGCGGTCTCGACCTGACGCATCAGTGCGGTGTAATTCGCCTCGATCTGGCTGAGATTGGCCGCTTCGGTCTCAAGCGCAGAGGTCGAGGAAACACCCCGCCGCACCAGATCGGTGGTGCGTTGCAGCTGCGCCTCGGCCAGCACCAGCTGGGCGCGGGTCGCCTCGGCGGTGGCACGGCTTTGTTCGAGCCGGTTGCGCAGCGTTTCCACGTCAATCGTTGCCAGTTCAGCGCCTTCCGCAACCTGGTCGCCGACGCGGAACTTCACCGTGTCGATCCGCCCGGAGACTTCGGCCGGGATGGAAAGCGCACGTGCGGGGACCAGCGACCCGGTGACCTGCACCGTATCGCTGAGCGTACCGGTCCTCACATCATAAAGCTCGGAGGGCAGAAGCTGCATCACCAGAGCGGCAGGCGTCTCCGCTGACACTTCCTGCGCAGCTGTGACCTCGGCCGACGGGCGCAGAAAGAACAGGCCGGCGCCAGCAGCAATCACGAACGCCCCCAGCCAGATGTAGACCTTACCCCGGCGCGGCGATGCTGCTGCCCCCGACCCCGACCCGTCATTCAGCGCCATGCTGTGCCCGTTCCTCATCCGGTTGCAGGGCTTCCTGAACTGCGCCCCGCAAGAGATTTCTGATCCTGTTGCACGCTGTTAGCGCATAAACAGGGATTTGCATGTGCTTCTGCCCCGCCAGACCGGTGCCCCCGGCGGAAACCCGCACAAAGGCAGACCCGTAACCAACCTGAGCAACAGAGTTAAGCACTATAATGGTGCGCCCCTTTCCGGGTTACCAGAGAGACCCTCGCGCGCCTCATAGCGCAGGATTTCCGCCCCCAGGCAGCGGTCTTCGTCACTGCGGCCAGACTTCGCCCCCGAGAAACGCGAAGGCCTGTATGGGGCCACCCGGCCATGGCTTGGCCACTGCCACAGGGCAGCAGCGCAGATAGCACGCATCGCGGGCAGAAGGTTCAGCGCGAAGAACTGCGGCGAAGGCCTCTGTAGCCGAAGCCCTGGCGGCCGGACAGATCTGCACCAAAGATCACTTGACAAACTATAGTATATATTAATAATCTTTTGCTATTCTATGACAGGATCAGTTGCAGGGACACCCGGTCAATGGCGATTTTTCCTCTGATGTGGCTCGCGGGCGCGGTAATCGCTGCTATCTGTTTTCTGACCGGCTTCGATCAGGTTCTGCTGATTCAGGGGATCGTAACCTGTCTGTATCTGCTGACCCTCATTCGCTGGCGCCGCCGTAGCCGTACCAGGCGTATATCGGGCTCGCCCCCCCGGCCGCCGGAAGAGCACGACCTGACGGATCCGGAGAGCCAGGTTGAGTTTCACGAGACCTGCCGCAAGTTCGGCGGGGGCGCTCCGGATGATCTTCAGCCGAGGCTCCTGCGCAAGGCCATGCAGATGGAACAGCGCAAGCTTCGTCTCCAGGTCTCAACCCTCTGATCTGTAGAGGATTTAACCCGGGCGCCCCCGAGATCAGACCCCGCCTGACCAGTTGAAATCCGCGTCTCTTTCAAGTTTGAGCAGCGCCATCAGGCAATGCTGAACATTATCCACCCGGATTTCGTTGTTATAGGCCTCGGTGCGCAATCCTCCCATGACCGCCTCGGGCCGGCTGATGTAGAACCCGTCAACCCTCCTGTCGCGGAACTGGAGCTGCCGGATCGCGCGCAAGCCGCGCCGCAAGGCTGTGGCGTAACGCTCTGCGCGCGCAGCATCGCCGAGGCGCTGCGCCAGGCGCCAGGCGTCGGCAAGCCCTTCCATATAGACCCCGGTCGAGGAGGCATGTGGCGGCCCGAAATCCGGGCGGTCCGGATTGTAGAACCGCCCCTGAAAATCCGGATGCAGCCGACCGCCCCATTGCTGCATCTGCAAGATCCAGTCATTCCGACTGAACACGAACTCCGCCAGCTCCGATGCACCGAGATCTTCCCAGAGCATCACACAGGCCTGGCTGTGCCAGGGAACAAAGGCCGGGTTCGGATCCGCCAGATGCCAGTCGCGATAATAGCGGAAACTGGCCATACAGCGGCGGGCCAGATCCGGATCGCGGGTCTTACGGTGCAGCGTCGCCAGAAACAGCAGCGCCTCGCCCGGGTAGAAATTCTGATTGTCGTTGCGATCCGGCGGCTTCAGGAAGGTGCGAAAGGCGCCATCCTCCTGCCAGAGATGAAAAAGGCCGGCGCAAAGGGCGGCAAAGGGCACCTCATACCCCGCCGGCTCGATGAGGCCGGCCTCGCGAAACTCAAGGATCGCCAGTGCCGCCAGCGCCATGGCCCCGAGCTTTGCCTTGCCTTCGAAAATGATCATGCCGAGACCATCTTCTTCCGCGTAAAACCGGTCGAGGTTATAGGCCAGGCTGGCCTGCGCGCCGCTGGCATCCGCAGCCGATCCGCTGCGCATCGCAATCCGGCCGAGCGCCACGGTGGCCATGAACTGGCGTATTGTATTATCCGCTTTCGACTCGGCGCCCCGGCTCGGCCAGTATTTATAGGTCATCCGGCCATCGGGGTGCAGATTTTGCCGCATCCATCCGATCAGCCCGTCAATCGTCTGCTGCAACAGAGGCGCATCGACTTTTTCCGCCGGCTGAATATGCCCGCCGCGCCAAAGCCTGACACATCTGTCTTCGGGAATAAGCAGCAGGAACTGATCGGCGCTGAAACGGCGGATCCGGGCGGACTGCGCATAGGCCTCGGGCGTGATGCGTTTCAGTTTCGCAAGCCGTTCAATCTCGCGAAAAGGCGCGCGGTTTGTGGCAATCGCACGGGTTGGCGCGACCCGCGTCAGCTTGCCGCCTGACAGGATCTCCATGCCGACCAGCCCGCGCAGGCTGTTGGGAAATGACGTGGTCAAAGTCTCGGGCGTGACGGGTTGCCAGTCACGCGTCACGCAGATCTCCAGCGCATCCGGCTGCGGCATCCCGGGAAGATCGGACCGCGCCAGAGCGATGGCGGCCGCCAGATCCTCGGCCTCATACCAACCGGCTGCGATCTGACGTCCCGCGCAACGCCAGGCCAGCCAGACCGGCGCGCCTGGAACAAGGCCAAAGGTATCCCTGCCATGGAAACTGTCGAGGACCTGGAGGTCAGACACCGTCGCGCTGGCCTGCATCATTTCTGTCACGAGAACGGTCCCTGTATTCTGTGTCGTCGCATTCTGTGCCTTCTGCGTCAGAAGTCTTCCGACAAAATCCCGCCGGCTACAAATAAAATGAGCTGCCGCATGGGGGTGCGGCAGCTCAGTATCAGAAACGGGGGGTTGTTCCGCTCCTGAGGGTGCTCCCGGTTACGAGAGCAGGGCGCCTGCGTGGCTGTCATCTTCCAGGAGGGTGCTGCTACCCCCGAAGAGACCGCCCAGAAGGCCACCATTCCCACCCAGCAGGCCGCCGACAAGGCCGCCAACCAGACCATTATCTCCCAGCAAGCCGCCAACCAGGCCATCGTCGCCCAGCAGACCACCAACGAGGCCGTTGTCACCGAGGATCGGCTCCAGAAGGCCGCCGAGGAGATCACCGTCGCCACCGAGGAGACCGCCGACCAGGCCATTGTCACCAAGAACCGGCTCCAGAAGCCCGCCGAGGAGATCACCGTCGCCGCCGAGGAGACCGCCAATCAGGCCATTGTCACCAAGGACCGGCTCCAGAAGCCCGCCGAGGAGATCACCGTCGCCACCGAGGAGACCGCCAATCAGGCCATTGTCACCAAGGACCGGCTCCAGAAGACCACCGAGGAGATCACCTTCACCGCCGAGGAGACCGCCCAGCAGGCCATTGTCACCAAGGACCGGCTCCAGAAGCCCGCCGAGGAGATCACCTTCACCGCCGAGGAGACCGCCCAGCAGGCCATTGTCACCAAGGACCGGATCCAGAAGACCGCCGAGGAGATCACCTTCACCGCCGAGGAGACCGCCAAGCAGGCCATTGTCACCAAGGATCGGATCCAGGAGGCCACCCAGGAGATCGCCTTCGCCCCCGAGGAGACCGCCGACCAGGCCGTGGTCTCCAAGGATGCCGTCCAGGAGACCGCCGCTTGCGCCACCCAACAGCCCGCCGAGGAGGCCACCGCCGCCCAGAAGACCGCCAAGCAGGCCGTTATCTCCGAGCAGACCACCCAGCAGGCCGCCGTCACTGCCGAGCAGGCCACCGAGAAGACCGTCATCGCCGAGAACTGCGTCAAGGAGACCGCCACCCTCGCCACCGAGAAGACCGCCCAGCAGACCGCCACCTTCGCCGCCAAGGAGACCCCCCAGCAGGCCGCCTTCACCGCCCAGGAGACCACCAAGCAGGCCGTTCTCTCCGATGAGGCCGCCGAGCAGGCCACCATTGCCGCCAACGATACCGCCAAGCAGGCCACCCAGCAGACCGTCATCCCCCAACAGATCGCCCAGAAGGCCGTCGAGCAAGCCGGTCAGCAATCCGCCGCCGCCGCCTTCACCGCCCCCGAGGACACCTGCGAGCAGACCGTCGACCAGGGTCGAGACCGCACCAAGCACATCGCCGCTGGTCAGATCCGTGACTGCGCCGTCAAGGCCGCCGAGCAGGTTCTCAAGCAGATCCTGCACCCCTTCCAGGGCCTCGCCAACCAGGGCGCCTTCCTGCAACAGGGCCGCATCAACCGCGGTGAGGACCGCGCCGAGCGCTCCGGCAACGTCGAGGCTGTCCAAAGCACCCAGGGCTTCGGCAAGACCAGCTGCCAGAGCCGCAGCTGCCACCGCAGTGCCGCCTTCCAGATGCGGGATCAGGCCGCCGGCTTCGCCGCTTGCCGGATCACCGCCCAGGATACCTTCGACCAATGCGGCCAGAAGGTTGCCTGCACCGGCCAGAGGCGTGCCGCTTTCAAGCCCCTCAAGCAGAGCCGCCAGCCCGGCTTCGACGCTGGAGACCAGCTCACCCACCGCGTCTCCGGCAGTGTCGAGCAGGCCATTCTCACCACCCAGAACGGTTGCCACGGTGTCAAGCAGACCATTCACCGTCGCACTGACATCCGCATTGCCGAGATTGGTCAGAGCGTCGCTGATGCCGTTCAGCAGGGCTGGAGCGATTGTGCTGACGCCTTCGAGAACTTCGCCGAGAACGGAGTTGTGTTCGCCATCGCCATCGCCGTCGCCGTCGCCGTCGCCATCGCCGTCGCCATCGCCGTCGCCGTCGCCATCGCCGTCGCCATCGCCGTCGCCATCGCCGTCGCCATCGCCATCGCCGTCGCCATCGCCATCGCCGTCGCCGTCGCCATCGCCGTCGCCATCGCCATCGCCATCGCCGTCGCCATCGCCGTCGCCATCGCCGTCGCCGTCGCCGTCGCCATCGCCGTCGCCATCGCCATCGCCATCGCCGTCGCCATCGCCGTCGCCATCGCCGTCGCCGTCGCCGTCGCCATCGCCATCGCCATCGCCATCGCCATCGCCGTCGCCATCGCCATCGCCGTCGCCATCGCCGTCGCCGTCGCCATCGCCGTCGCCATCGCCGTCGCCATCGCCGTCGCCATCGCCATCGCCATCGCCATCGCCGTCGCCATCGCCGTCGCCATCGCCGTCGCCGTCGCCATCGCCGTCGCCATCGCCATCGCCATCGCCGTCGCCATCGCCGTCGCCATCGCCGTCGCCATCGCCGTCGCCATCGCCATCGCCGTCGCCATCGCCATCGCCGTCGCCATCGCCGTCGCCATCGCCATCGCCATCGCCGTCGCCATCGCCATCGCCGTCGCCATCGCCATCGCCGTCGCCGTCGCCATCGCCGTCGCCATCGCCGTCGCCATCGCCGTCGCCATCGCCGTCGCCATCGCCATCGCCGTCGCCGTCGCCATCGCCGTCGCCATCGCCAGGCGCGGCATCGCTGCTGCCCGATGAGGCGAGGATCCCGATGCCAGCCAGGCCGGCGGCACCAAGAGCAATCATTTCCTCATTGGTCATGGCCGTGCCGATGCCATCAACAGCTTCTTCGACGGTCTGCGAATTTCCATCAACACCGCTGAACGTGCCATCTTCATAGAGCAGGCGGCTCACTTCGCCATCCGGTCCTTTGACGAAGAAGTCAGTGATAATGATGCTTTTGCCGTCCACCAGCCGAACAACCAGGTTGTCGCCCTCGCGGACGAACTTCTGTACCTGGTCCTGCCGGGCGGTCACCCGGAAGTCAGTGGGCTTGTCGGCGTTGATGCGAATGGGTCCCATCGTTCTTCGTCCTAGATTGGTTTGTTACGTTTGTTGGATCAGGCGGCGCTTTCTGCGCCCGCTGTCTCATGGATGTGCCGCAGCCCACTTCCGACTAGTGCGGCCCCAGAACCGCAGCACATCCCGCCCCCTGGGCGATGAAGAGGGCGAGCAACCAGCCCCCGCCCAAAGCAAAAACAACCCCTGCCACAAGAATTTCCGTAAGCACTGCGAGAGCGAGTATAAAAATTATCATCTCATCACACCCTTGGTTGATTACGGCATCGTAGGGGTTAGCATGACGCTACGAAAGTATGTATGATTGATATTGGGTAGGTATGTCAATCAGGATGAGGGCAAGGACCCTGGCCGGGCAGCACCTGGTGCCATCGGAATGCCCCCGATTTCCCTGCTCTGGTGGACATCTCTTGAAAATCGCCCGCATCCAGGGGTTCCTGGTTGTGATTTGCCTGATAAAACAACCTCAGGAAGAACAGTGCTTCCCGAAAAAGGAAACAATTAACCCCTTGTCATTCGGTATTTTGCTGACACAAGCCGCCTGCAAGGGCCTGAGCGTTGAAGACTGAACCACGAAGAAACACATTCGGCAGATCTTAAGGAGTATGACGTGATTCCTCCCAAAGTGGCGCACCAGCCGGCACAGACCAAAGCGGATTGCGCCGGCAACATCCTGGATCTGCTTGCTGCGGTTATCGCGACCGACAGCCGCGCCACGGCAATATTTGCGGATAGTGGAGACCTCCTGCTTGCAAATGCTGTGGCCGGAGCCGCGAAAGTCGCGCAATGGCACAGGTTCGGCAGGTCGGCGGATTGGGCAGGCGCGCGCGATGAAGCGCAGGCACGCGGAAGCTGCAGCGTCAGCCCCGGCCATGAAGAGACTGCGGATCTGCACGTCATTCCGGCGGAAACCGGGCTCGCCCGCTATTATCTGATGCGCGTCACCAGTGGCGCCATGTCTGCCGAGGACCGCTCGCTTTCAGAACGCATCACCGATATGGCCCATGATCTGCGCGCCCCTTTGCAATCGCTGATCATTGCGGCGGATGGTCTTACAGACGCCAAAACGCAGGATGGCCGAGAGGCCGAGCTTGGCGCCCTCGCGCAGCTTGCCATTGATCAGGTCGCCAATCTGCTGGAAACGGTGCGGATGGACGGGGTATCGGCAGATACGGAACCGCGGGTCGATTTCGACCTGGTCGCCGTCGTGCGCGATACGGTCCGTTTGCTCGACCCGATCTGCCGGCGCAGCAATAACTTTATCCTGGCCGAGCTGCCCGAAGGTGAGGCCTGGCATAGCGGCGGACCGCATCTGTTGCGCGCGGTGTTGCAAAACCTGATCACAAACGCGAACCGTTTCAATATGAACGGCCCGATTACCGTAAGGCTGAAAATCGCGGCCACCGAAGGCAGCTTTGAAAGTCTTGTAACGCTGGAAGTCGAAGATGTCGGGCCGGGCTTTTCTGAGGCCGAGCGCAAGCTGGTGCTCAGCCCCGGCACCGCTGGACGGCCCCTCCAACCGGGCAGCAAAGACGGGTATGGGCTTGGGCTTGGCATTGTGTCCCGCGCGGTCAGCCGCCTGCGCGGCCGGATCGAGCTGGGACAGGGCAAAGAACGTGGCGCCCTTTTCCGCATCACCTTTCCGCTTACCGGCGCCAGGGCACGGGACGATCAGCGCGGGGATCAGAACACGGACCGTCCGGAATTTATCAGCCTTGCCGGGCTCAGGATCCTTGTCGTCGAGGACAATCCCGTAAATCTCGCAATCCTGTTGCGGACATTGACCGATGCCGGCGCGGAAGTCGAAGGCGTCGTCAACGGTATGGATGCGCTGCTGCGGGTCAGATCAAAGAAAGATCAGATCGATGTTGTTCTGCTGGACGTCACTTTGCCCGATATCGACGGGATCGAAGTCGCGCGCCAGATCCGCAGCGAGGAAAGTGCCGAAGAACATCTTCTTATCGTCGGGCTTACGGCACATGTCGGCTCGGTGATCCACGGATCCGGCCTCGCCGCGGGGATGGATCATATTCTTATCAAACCCGTTCGCCCGTCGGAATTACGCCTCGCTCTCAGGGATGCGAAAGAAGGGACACGGCCCCGCCAACAGGCCATCAACAGAATGCAGACGCCCGAAACCATGCTGAACAACGCACTTGTCCTTGAACTGACCGGAGAGATGGGACGCCCTGCAACGCTTGTCTTCATGCAACGCGCGCTTGAAGAGGCGCGCGAGGTCTTTGACCTCGCCCGCAGCCCGGAAATCCCCGACAATCTGCGGGCACGGATCCATTCAGCGATCGGGTCTGCCGGTCTTACCGGGCTGGCAGGGGTCGAATATGCACTCCGGCGCCTGCAGATCGACGCCCGCGTGGGGCTATGCGATGCCGCGACGCTGGATCTTGCGGAAGAGATGGCACATAGTACGGAAGTTCGGCTGCAGCAGTATGCGGCCGAAAGCTGACTGTAATCCCGATCATAAGTCTTAAGTTTTGTTCGACCGGCGAGGTCTCTGCCCAAAAGGAGAAGCTGTTGAACCGCTGGGCCGGATCCCTGCTTAAAGTCTTGACAATTCCATCTTCTGAGCATGTGATTTTTATGGACGTTTATCCAATCGTCGCAGTCGGCGGTATTCACCTGACAGGGCAACTCTGACAGGGCAACGAGAGAGACATGATGAGTGAAAACAATCCGGCACCTGCGCCGCTCAGCGTGCTCATCGCCGATGACCATACCCTGATCCTCGAAATCATCGGCCTCGTGCTGGAGAACAGCCCGGATATCAGGCTCAGCACCGCGATCTCAGTCGACGGCGCGATAGAACAACTGAAGAAAAACGGCGAATTCGACCTCATCCTGCTGGATCTCGACATGCCCGGGATGCATGGGGTCGAAACGCTGAAGCAGATTACCGCATTGAATGCGGGGAAGCCGGTCGGCATCATCACCGGGGCCCTACCCCGCGTGTTGTCGATGAGATGACCCGGAATGGGGCGGCCGGTCTGGTTCCGAAGACAACCTCGATGAAAAGCCTCACAAATGCCATTCGCTTCATGGCGGCAGGAGAGCGCTACTTCCCGCTTGAGCTGATCCAGGAGAACAAAGCCACACAGAAGGCTTTCGTCTCGCCCCTTTCAGACCGCGAGGTCTCGGTTCTCAACCTGCTAGCCGATGGCATGCCCAATCGGGAAATCGGCGAAAATCTGGGGCTGGCCGAAGCGACCGTCAAAATGCATGTGAAATCGATCTGCCGCAAGCTGGGCGTCACAAACCGGACCCAGGCGGTTATCCAGGCGCGCAATCTTAAACTGGCCTGAACGCATCCTGCCCGGCTGCGGCAGACCTGCTGCCGCAGCCGGATCTCTCAGAATGACGTGCTGAAACTGATACCGAAGCTCTGCCTGTCATCGCCATCCCGGTAATCGACCGGTTTGGCCACAAAGAGCGACACCGGTATATTGCCCAGATCGAGTGTCAGCGAAACGCCGACCGAGCTGCGGATATATTTCCCGTCATCGACTGTGCCGCCCAGCGTATCATCCAGCCCCCAGGCCGACCCGATATCCGCAAAGACGCCGACGCGCCCGGTGGTGCCGAGCAGCTGGTCGATCTCACGCTGCAACTCGACACTGGTCACATAGTAATTGTTGGCGCCGAGGAACCAGTCGCCGTCTTTCGGGCCGATGCCGCGCGGCGCGAAGCCCCTGAAATCGGCCCCACCGACAAAGAAACGGTCAACGCGCGTGTGTTATGACCATTCTGGCCGGAAACAATACCGCCGCGCAGACCGACGAGCAGCGATGTCTTCTCGGCCAGCGCAAAGCGCGCATCTGCCTCGATCCGGGTCTCATATGTCTTCTGATCGGTGCCAAGCCCCCAGAAATACTGGTCCAGTGACAGTGAAAGCCCGGTCACAAAGCCAGCCCCGCCATTTTTCGAGGGGTTGGACGAAAAGCTGACGCCAAGGCGGACATAGGGGGCGTCAATGACCCCCATCTCACGGCCAAAAAGCACGCTGGAGCCCGCGGCCACATCCGTCATATCGTCGCGGCGATAGCCGACCCCCAGTTCCGCCCTGCCGCCCGAGGCAAAGGGAAGTGCCAGATATGGCTCGACCAGCACCCGCTTTGCGGTGAAACCCTGATCGCTGTAGCTGGTCTTGCGTATCTCGGTATCAATCCCGAAATCCAGATCGCCAAAGGCATCCGCGCGATAAAGCGATGTGCGGAAAGACTGCACCTCTTCGGCGAACCGCAGATCAATTGAGCCAAAGGTGCCCGGAAAAAGGTTGTAACGCTCGAAGTAAAGGTTAAGCGTCGCGCCATCGCGGCTGTCATAAGCCAGACCGACCTCAACCCGGCCGGGGCGGTCATTCAGCTCGCTGACCTCGACCACAAGGGTCGCGCCCTCGCCCCGAACCTCAACGCTGCGAAACTGGCCGCTGCTCATCAGGCATTCCCGGACCGCGCTCATATCGGAGGAGTCATACTCGCCCGCTACGACCTCACAGGCAGCCGCAATATCATCAGCTGCAATGAATTCGGCACCCCGAACCTCGACCGCCGAATAGGGCCGTGCCTGAAGGCTGCCGACAAAAACGGATCCGGCAGCAGCCGCGATCAGAACAGCAGGCGCGGCACGGTGCAGGTTCAGGAAGACAGCCATCAGATATTCCCCTCAGTGGCAGCTGAAGATGAGATCGGGAATCGGCAGAGGGGATTCCCGCAATCCGACGTCTGATAAATCAATCATACGTTGCATGCACCCGATTCCTGCCGCGTTTCAGGTGCAAATTGTCAGATCGTCAGAGTTTGATGGCAGAAATACGGGTGATGATCCCCAGATCAACGCCAAAGGTCTGCCCCAGCGACTGCACAAAGCTTCCCGCGAAATTATACGTCACCTGCACGGTGACAAAGCCGTTCGCATCCGGAGCACCAGGGCAAGGCAGAACCGTCAGATCCGCCGGGTCAAGCAGCACCGATTGCCCGATCAGAACCCCCATCAGGATCTCGTCATCGGCCAGGGACTTGCAAACATCTGCGGGCGGCGTTGCGCGGCTCAGACGGCCAATGGATTGTCGCGCAAGTTCATGCGCCAGTTGCTGCACATCGCTTGCGGTCGCAATCAGAAAACTCACGAAGACAATAAGGAACAGAAAGGCGAGAAACAGCGGGAAAATGATCACAAATTCGATGGTAATCGCGCCATCTTCGCGCTTCGCCCAGGACCTGACAGCTCTGAAGAGATCCGGTTTCACGGTGCAAACCCTGCCTGCGGTGTTTTTGCCGGAGGCAAATATCTTGCCCCCTTATCCGGCATGAAAACATCTGCCGGATAGGCAATCATGGCGGCAAGATTTCTGGCGGAGGCGCATCCCGCCTCGCCCGTGCCGCCTTTACACGTCACATTTACCCCCGTCACCCGAACCACCCGGATGATCCCCTGCGGCTCTGATTGCGGCAATTCGCGCAGATCATCGTCCTGGATAAAGCGGACCCGCGCAGGATAGGCGGCAAAAATCTGGCTGAGCGTCTTACGCCGGCCTGCATCGCGTTCAGGCAGGCGGTTTTTGGGCACAGAGACCACCAGAGTATCCTGGCTGGTCAGACCCAGCTTATCCAGGAAGCTGCGGATCCGCTTCTGCTCGGCCGCACCGATATCGGTCGAGCAGGACAGGAAGGAATAGGGCAGAACGGCCTCATGCGTCTGCGCAGAAAGGCGCTCGGTCGGGCCTTGCGGCAATGGGGCGCCACAGGCTGCCAGAAGCCCTGCTGTCAGCAAGGGCACGAAAATGCGGGTGACTCTGATCTGCACTGTCGGTTCCTATTGCAGCATGAACCCACCCCGGCGGACCTTTGACTGGCCCTTTTCGCCGGGACGGATCGTTTTGCTCATTTGTCCGGTCACAAGCTGCTCAATGGCGCCACTTGCGGGCTTCACCTCATCGACCGGCGTGCGCAGGTTGTTCGGGCTGGTGGGCTTCACCAGATAGGGGGTCACGATGATGACCAGTTCGGTTTCGCCCTTCTTAAAGCTTGAGGATCTGAACAGCGCGCCGAGGATCGGAAGATTGACGAGACCGGGGATACCGCTCAGCGATTGTGCGGTATCCGCCTGGAACATGCCTGCAATGGCAAAGCTCTGACCGCTGCCGAGTTCCACCGTGGTTGTCGCGCTGCGCTCGGACAAGGCGCGCCCGTCCGGTGTGGAATTGGCCTCATCAACTGCGCGCACCCGGGTGTTGATCTGCAGCTGGATCTGGTTCTGATCAAATACGGTCGGGGTGAATTCAAGCTCTACACCGATGGATTCGAAGGTCGTCGAAATCTTTCCGTCCGCGTCAGTGTTCCTGTAGGGGATCCGTCCCCCGGCCAGAAAGGTCGCCGCCTCGCCGGAACGGGCCGTCAGGTTCGGCTCGGACAGGATGGTGACCAGCCCGTTGCGCGCGAGGGCGTCCAGCACCAGGTTGATATTGCGGTTGCCTGCACCGACATTGATGTCGACGCCTCCGGAGCGCGAAGAAACACGCGGCTGCCCGACATCACGCGCAGCGGTCAGGCTGAGGCCAAGATCCTCGCTGATGGTGCGGGAGACTTCGGCGATCCGGACCTGGAGATTGACCTGCGACGCCGCTTCAACTTCGAGCCGGTTGACGATGATTGCACCATCGCCAAGCAACGCCGCCACCACATCGGCGGCGGTTTCGGCATCATCGATGCTGCGCACGCGGCCGCTGAGAAACACCGCACCTTCGACCGTTTTCACCGAGACCGAGCCACCGCTGATCGCACTTTGCGCGGCCGAGGCAAGCCGGGCGGAATCGATGCCGACAGAAATGGTGGTGCTGAGAATCTGTTCGTCATTCTCTCCCAGGACGAACAGATTTGACTCACCGATATTGCGGCCAACGATGTAGAGATAGCGGGCCGATTGCAGATCGATCTCGGCAACGTCTGGATTGGAAAGAAAAACTGCGGTCGCAGGCTCTTCGAGCTTGATGAATTTCGCCTCGGAGACATTCAGGGAAAGCCCCCCGCGCCCGGCGCTCCAGACTTCCTGGGCAAAGCTCGGCGCCACTGCGGCAACGGTCAGAAAAAACGACATCACGGCCGAGAGCCCCATGCCTGCCATTAATCTTTCTCCCCCGCAGTCGCGTTATTACGCCGTTGTCTGTCACATCGTATCGGCTACTGCGCGATACGCGAATACCATAACGCGATATCCAGCGGGATTACAAATACCACTGGTTGTATTACCTACAATTTAATCAACGCAGCTGAGCGCGCAAAATCGGCCGCGTCAGATAGCTCAGCACCGAACGCCGACCGGATTCAATGTCGACCTGCGCCACCATGCCGGGGCGGATCGGCAGTTCCTCACCATTTCGTTCAAGATAGCTTTTCTCGGTGGTGACCATCACCCGGTAATAGGCCTGAACACCGTTTGCCGTTTGTTCATCGACCGTATCACCACTGATCTGCGAGACCGTCCCTCTGAGATCCCCATAGGTCGAGAAATCATAGGCGGTGATCTTGACGCTGGCAGGCATTCCGGGTGCGATAAAGGCCACGTCCCGCGGAGAAACCTTTGTCTCGATCATCAGCTGATCGTCGATGGGGGTCACCTCCATGATGGATTCCCCGGGCTGCACAACACCGCCCAGCGTGGTGATATTGACATTATTGACGCGCCCCGAAACCGGCGATCTGATCTCGGTCCGGTCAAGCTGGTCCTGTTTCTGGATCATCTGCTGTTCCAGCACCACAAGCCGCCCCTTTTTCGCAACCAGATCGCGATAGGCTTCCTGCACATAGTTGTTGCGCAACTCGCTGATCCGCCCCTGCAGCTCCGCCTCCTGCTGCTGAAGCCGCAGCAGATCGACTTTGCTCACAGATCCCTGTTTCGCCAGCGGCTCGGTGATGTCGATCTGACCGATGATCGCGGCGCGCTCGGCCTCGGCCGCGCCGATAGATTCATTCAGCTTGGTGCGGCGGGCCTGAAACAGCCGCAGCTCATTGGCCCGGGCTTCACCATCCGCATCACCGCTGAATTCAATCTTGTCGCTTTCCATCACCTCGGCTTCGAGACGGGCGATTTCGGCGCGCAGCGTATCGATCTCGGCAGTGGTTTCCAGAAAGGCCGAGCGAAACCGTGTCGCATCGATCTTTGCGATGGCCTGCCCTTCCCGGACGATGTCACCTTCATGCACCAGCAATTCCGACAGAATGCCGCCTTCGAGGCTCTGGATCGTCTGCATCCGGCGCAGAGGAACCACGGTTCCGTCGCCACGGGTGATTTCATTGATCTGCGCAAAAGCGGACCAGATCACCGCGATCAGCAGCGATGCCGAAACAATCCAGACCGTATGGCGGGCCGTTACCATGGATTTACGACGGAAACTTCCGTCGAGATAATCCGGCTGTAAATCTGTCTGTGTCATTTGACAGCCTTCACCTGCTGGGTCGAAGAGGCGCGTGCAAGATCCATGATCTTGCCAAGCGCATCATCATGCGCGATTGCGCCGTCTTTCAGAACAACCGCGCGCTCTGTCAGAGCCAGCAGTTCGCGCTTATGCGTTGCGATGATCGCGGTGCGGCCTGCCAGCCAGGTTTTCAGGAATTGCACGACATGCTGTTCGGTCATGTGATCAAAGGCGGCCGTGGGTTCGTCCAGGATCACCACCCTCGGATCCTGCAAAATGATCCGGGCAAGGCCGATGGCCTGACGCTGCCCGCCCGAGACATTGGCATTGCTGTAAAGCGCCATATCGAGACCGCGGACATGGCGCCGGACATGGCGTCCCAGCCCAACGGCATCCAGCGCCTCGAACAGCTCGTCATCACTGTGAAGTCCGTGATCAAGCTGGAGATTTTCGCGCAAGGTGCCCTGAAAGAGGGCCGCGCTTTGCGGCAGATAGCCGATCTGGCGACGGCGGTCGATCGGATCAATCTGGGCCAGTGACAGGTTATCAAGCAGAACCGAGCCCGATGCCGGATCTGTCAGCCCGGCGATCAGCCGCAGGAAGGTCGATTTGCCTGCCCCGTTGCCTCCCAGAAGCGCGATATGTTCGCCCGCTCTGATGGTGAGGCTTTTGATGTTCAGAACCTCGCCGCTTTCCTTGTCATGGGCATAGGTGGCATCCGTCACCTGATAGCTGCCGCCAATCTGCTGGGCGCGCAGATAATGGCGGTCCGCCGGGCGTTCGACCGGCATTTCCATAATCTTGTCCAGGTTGTCCATCGCGGCCCGAACCTGCTGCCAGCGGGTCAGAAGCCCGGCCACCTGGCCGAGCGGCGCCAGCGTCCGGCTGGTCAGAAGCGTGCAGGCGATCAGACTGCCGGTCGTCATATTACCGGCCGAGATCTGATAAACCCCGACCACCACGACCAACCCGTAGCAAAGCTGCTGCGTGGAAGCCGCAATCTGCATCAGGAACGTGGTCTGCTCGCGGGCCTTAACGCCGGTTTCGGCCATGGTCGCCGTCAGCTGCACATAGGCACGATGCAGCCGCCCCTCGGCACGCGCCGCCTTCACCGTTTCCAGATTAGAAACCGCCTCCAGCAGAAGGCCGTTCAGGGCAGCGCTTTCCCGGGTATTCTGGCGGGAAAGCGTTGCCAGCTTGCGCTGCATCAGAAGCCCCGGCCCAACCATCAGCACGCCCCCGAACAATACGACAAAGGCAACCGGGCCACCGATATAGGCGATGATGCCGATAAAGATCAGCACGAAGGGAATGTCACAGATCGCCGACGCTGTGCCCGAGGTGAAAAACTCGCGTACAGTCGAGAAATCCCGCACCTGGTTGGCAAAGACCCCGGTCGAACGCGGCTGGTGCGACAGGCGAAGATTTGCGACCTGTTCAAACAGCCGTGCCGAGAGCGTCAGATCGAGATCACGCCCCGACAGGTCGATCAGCCGCGAGCGCATCATCCGCAGGACAAATTCCAGCAGAATGGCAAGACCGACACCGCTGGCCAGGATCCACAACGTATCGAACACCTGGTTCGGCACGACACGGTCATAGACCTGCATCGAGAACATCGCGGTCGTGACCGCCAGGAGCGAGGCCACAAAGCTCGCAAGGAAAACATCCCGGTAGATGGACATGTTTCCAAGCACCGCACCGATGATCCAGTGCCGCCTGTCGGGATCGGTCTCACCAAGCCGCTGCGAGACCACATCAACCGGTTTAGAAGCAAGGAAACGACCGCCATAGGCCTCTTCCAGTTCGGCCCGGCTTTTATGCACGCGGCCGCCACCCGTCTCCGGCAGCACGAGAACAGCGCTGGTCTCATCCAGCTGTTCGAGCAGCGCGACTTCATTATCCTTGCCAAAGACAAGAACCGGCAGCGCTTCTGGCGGGATCGAGGAAAGCGGGCCGGTGGCAATCCGGCAGCTCAGATTCACGCGGCGCAGCGCCCGCGCACTTGCGGTGATGCTGAGGCCGCCATGCGCCTCTCGCGGCAGGCCATCGCTCAGTCTTTCGACCGAGGCCGCAATACCATGTGCCCGACAAAGCTCTATCAGGCCGAGAACGAGCGCGTCCCTGTTGTCGCTGGCAGCCATAATGTCCCGCCTGAGTGCTGGAGGTCTTTAACGTTGGATCAACGGGTACCAAACAAAAGAGAGCCTAACATACCAACGGAGTGTGCGGCAGCATATTCCGTATGTTTGCGTTCTTTGTATGTCTCAATTTTGTCCATTTCGGCTTCGTAGTGATCGCGCCCCGTGGTCAGAAGGTCGATCAACTCTCTCTTTCCGCCGATAAACTGCTGCTCATAGGCGTCCAGAACCTCAGCCGCCCGGTCGAGCTGGCGCTGCTGCGAGGCCTCATTGCCCTGCAAAACGCGAATCTGTTCGACGTAAACCCGAACCGTATTCTGAAGATCGCGCTCTGCCGCTTTCAGCCGGGCTTCGGCTGCGGCCTTGTCCTGTTCAGCCGCGACCACTGCGCGTCCGCTGAAACTGCTGGAATTCAGGTCGACGCCCGCCGTGATCCCCACCGCGCCGCTGCGACCGCGCCCGCCGGTCAGGTCCTGGCGGCCCTGAGCCTGAAGGGTGATCTTCGGCTTGTTGGACGCCTTGGCTGCCTTGATCCCCTGAATTGCTATATCGAGATCGGCTTTCGCCTCGACATAGGCCGGAGCAATCACGACTGCCGCAATAATATTCGCGCTGGATGCAAACTGATCGGTGAAGGCAAGGTTCGGCGGAATGCCCGGATTGGCCACCGGCTTACCCAGCAGGTATTCCAGCTGTGACGATGTGATCGTGCGATCCGCCTGCAGCTGCGTCATCCGCTCTTCCGCGCGGGCGATCTCCAGCAGCGCGCGTGCAATTTCGGAACTGTCAGAAAGCCCCGCCGAGACCCGGCTGCGCGAGAAGCCTTCAATCCGGTTTGCGAAGTCGATATAGACCTGCGTTTTCGCGATTTTGAGATCGAGCGTTTCAAGTTCCAGATACAGTTCAGAGATCTCGAGGCTGAGATCCTCAACCGCCATTTTCAGCTGCGCCACGACCTTGATCCGGCTCAGCGAGGCGGCCGCGATCCTGCTTTTGACCAGCCCCCAGTCGATCAGAACCTGCGAGACAGTCACTGTCAGAGCCGGATCATCATCAGTCGTGCTGGTGGCCCCCGAAACACTGAGCTGCGGCCGCTTGCCGTCTTTCGCGATCTCGATATTGGTGGTTTCGCGCGCAACGGCGTGTTGCAGCGCCTCGACCGTCGGGTCGCGCTCCGTCCCGATCCTGACCGCCTCTTTCAGAGACTGAGCCAGAACCGGTGACACCAGAAACGCACCAACAAAAAGTGCGAGAGCACCGGAATGGGCAAGCCGAAACGAGGAGGAAGCAAGGACCATATGCAAATGCGCCGGTCAGCCTTCCGGCGGGGTGTAGAGCAGATCACCCATCAATGCCGAAAGAAGGTCCGGGCCTGCGTCATGCAATGCGCTGCCAGCCGCCGCGTCGGCCAGCAGGGAGACAGGCGCGGCAGACGTGTCGCCGGCAAACAGATCGGGCCCAGCCTGGCCGTGATCAAGAATGGCCGTAAGAAGAGACACAACATCAGGGTCTGCTGGCGCAGCAGCATCGACCGGGGCGGGAACATCTTCCGCAACGGTTTCTGCCTGCGGCGCCGCAGGTGCAGGTGCAGGTGCAGGTGCAGGTGCGACATGGTCGTCATTGCCGCCGCGAATCATAATCCCCACGGCCGGGAACATAGATGCCCCGAAAATTGCGCTGTCCAACGGCATACCGGCAAAGTAAGTGCCGGCGCCGGCGTCTCCGCCTGCGGAGGATCCGGCATCTGCCGAAGCCGCGCCCGTCGGTTCACCGCCCCCGACATCGACCTCGACCACGGTCTCACCTTCCCGAAATGCGCCCGAAGGTTCCACGGTCTGGGGTTTTGCCTCAACATCTGCGACGGCGGTCTGCGCCGTGGGATCTGCGGGGACAAAGGGTTCCGGCGCAATCAGCCCGGTCACTTCGATCGCGCCTGCCGATCCGCCATCGCGCAGCCGGCTGTATTCTCCGGCAGGACCGATGACGAAGAAATCCCTGACCATGACCTCCTGCCCGTCCAGGAGTGTAACTTTCAGATCCGCCCCGGATTTCTCGTAGAAGGCGACTCCCGCAGCACCGCTTCCGAAGTAGACTTCGGACGGAACAGAGAGCCTGACATCATTCGAAACGCTGCGGGTCGCAGCACCGGACTGGCCGCTTGCCGCCGTAAATATCTCAACCATGGGTATGGCCCTCCGGGGATTTTGTCACTGGCATAGGTCAGTCGGTCGATTCCCGCAATGCCATATAGAACGCAAACCCGACACGCCTCACACCCCGGTTCGCCTGATAAAAAGGCTGCCGCAAAGAGCGGCAGCCAAGAGCCGGAAACAGTAAGGCGGTTCCGCTTCCGGTAGATTCACTGCTTACCAACACCTATGGCCCGGTCATATACGTCCGACCCACTTCAGGTTCAGACACTGCTACCGACAGTTGTTTCTGCCAGATCTCGCTTAGCTTTTACCTGCATGATACAAACCTAAGAACTGATAACGTAACTTTCGTATATGTTACTCGTTCGGACTTTGCAATATCCATCGACTCGAGGTGATGGACGTTCTGAAATCCGGCGACTAAACCTATAGTGGAATACAACTTATGAGGGCGGACATGTTTTCACGCTTGGCTGCGCTTCCGGCCATCCTGAGTGCATTGCTTGTGCTATCCGGCTGCAGCCTGCCCGCTGTCATGGAAAAGCAACCGCAAGGCGAAACCGAACAGGTCGCCGAGGCTGCCTGGTCCATCGGGGATTATGATGAAGCCGCCCGCCTGTTCGAGCTCGCCTCTGCCAGAAATCCGAAATCGGTGACCGCCCTTGTCGGGCTTGGAAAGTCCTATACTGCACTGGCCCAGTACAACCGCGCGCAGAATGCGCTTTTCAGGGCACGCGATCTGAACCGGCGCAATCCCGAGGTTCACAACCAGCTCGGCAATCTCGCGCTCCAGGAGATGCACCCCAAGACCGCCATCGAACATTTCGATGCGGCTCTGCGGATCGACCGGACCAATCTCGCTGCGCTCACCGGGAAAGCTGTCTCCCTTGACTACCTGTCCCGCCATGCAGAAGCGCAGGAGGTCTACACGCGCGCCCTGCAGACCTGGCCGACCAACTTCCCCTTGCTGAGCAACTACGCCCTTTCCCAGGTGCTGGGCGGCAATATCGGCGCCGGGATGAAACTGATGGAAGAACTGCTGCGCGATCCTGCAAATGGCGACACCGTGCGCGCCAATCTGGCCATCGCCTATGCCCTGGACGGGCGCAGCCGGGATGCGAAAGCAATGTTGTCGGGCCTTATGTCGGACGCCGATATCGAGAAGAGCCTGCGCCACTACGCGGCCGCGCGGCAGGATTACCTCGCCGGTAAGCCGATCGGATACATGATCTTTCAGTAGAACAAGAGTTGCGTGACCTTACTTAGTATGTACCGTACAGACGACTGATCGGAATACTGCGCGAAGTGATGTTTGCGCCTTCCGGAAACGTGAGGAGGGCCAGGTGACAAGATCAGTAAGATTTGCGACCGGCCAGAGCGGTGCCATCTCTGTCGACTGGCTGGTGCTGAGTGCTGCCGCGTTCGCGCTGGCAGCTGCTGCAATGGCGATGGTGAACAGCGGCGTTCTGGATCTGGCATCGGAAAAGCTTGCTCAGATCGTAGAGCGCGCGGTTGACGAAGTCGGAAATGACACCACAGATAGAAAACTTAACTATACCCAAGGTTGCACGAAGCAATGCACGTCAAAATAATCGCACTGATCGCTTGCGGGATCGTCCTGGCGCTCGGCGGGGCGTTCGGCACCTTTCATTATACAAGAGCCCTGGAGCTCGAGCTCGCCGCGGCACGCAGCAGCTTACGCGCCTTTGGTGAGACTGTTGAGATACCGCTGGCGGCACGCGACATTGCTCCCGGCACCGTGCTGACTGCGGAAAGCCTTGTTACAGCAAAAGTGCCGGTCAGCTATCTGCCTGGCAACATCCTGCAAGGTCTGCCCGTGGCCGCCGCGGGCGAAAGCTTTGTGGCGCTGACCGCGCTGAAAGCCGGAAACGCGATATTCGATACTGACATTGCGAAAACGGGCACCACGCCGGCAGGGGTGCTGCTGCCGGTCGGGAACGGCCGGATTTTTGCCATCACGCCGCGCAATCTGGCCGATTACAGCGGCAAGCTTGCAGATGGGACAAGGGTCGACATCGTCTGGACCCAGGATATCGGCGCCGGGAAATCCGAGACCAGACTGATCGCGACCGGATTGCGCGTCAGGACACCGCCCGCAAACGGGCAGCCTGCCGGGGCAGTTTCAGCGCTTGCTGACAAGCTGTTGCTGGAAGGAGAGTTCACGGACGCCATTCGCGGTGTCGTGGCCAATCATCAGAGCGGCTTCATGAGCATCATCCTGTCGGATGGCAGCCGCAGCCTTGACGGTGATTTTGTGGTGTTTGGCCCGACCGACCTTGAGAAACTGCCGCTGGCGGTGCGCGCATCCGGCACCCAGGACACAGGCGGCTCATCCATACTCGGCAAGATCACCGGCGGGAACTCTTCCCGGGAGCGCTGTCCGACCGCAGTCATCAGGGGCGGTTCCAGATCGATTGCCGAAGTCCCATGCTGAGCAAACGTCGGGCCACACAAGAAACGCGCCTTTGCTCGATCTGCGATGGCGTTGACGCCGTGATGCTTTTTGCGGCCTGGTTCTCGCGCATTCCACCCGGTGCGGTTCGCACGGATCTGTCTATGTCCGAGGCGCTCGACCATCTGCAACTGCATCGGGAAGACCGCTTCGACACCGTCGTTCTGGTCCCGAATGCCAGTAAGACGGCGCTGCCGCGCCTTTTGCAGGCGCTTGTGGAAGAGGCAGGCAGGCACACGGGCGAAGTGCTGGTCCTGCTGCCGCTGAAGTCGCGGTTGCAGATCCCGGATGCCGCGCGCAAAGGGTTTAAGGTTCTCTACGGCCCCCCCTTTACCGATACTGCCCCACCTGCCGGAGAGGACACCTCCCCTGACAGGACAGCCGGGCCCGGATCAGACAGCGCAGCCGGTTCTGCGCCGGCTTCAGGATTCTGGGAAGGTTCCTCCCGCGCAAGGGGAAGAACAGGATATCCGTTCCCGCGCCGTCCGTTCCTATAGTGCCGCCACCCGGACGCGACCTGCCTGACGCGCTGAAGACAATCATGGTGCTCCCCATCTGCGGCGGGGCGGGTGCGACGACAATCGCCGTCAATCTTGCTGCCGAACTGGCCCAGGCGCAGCAAGACCGCACTGTCTGCCTGATTGATCTCCACCTGCAATATGGCAATGTCGCAACCTATGCGGGCCTCACGGCGAATTCGCGCATTCTTGACGCCTATCGCGGCATCGAGGCGCTCGACTCCGATGCCTTCGACATGTGCCTGCGCAGCACCGCCCCAAACCTCCATATTTTCTCGGACCCGGGCGAGATCCTCCCGGTCGATGGGATCAATGCCGCGCATCTGCGCCGCCTTATCGGGCTCGCCCGCAACAAGGCGGATCTGGTGATTGTCGATCTGCCGCATCAGCTTCCGGACTGGAGCGGGGCCGCCTTCGACCAGGCCTCTGTCATTCTGGCCCCTGCCCTGCTCGACGTTCGTTCCGCGCAGAACCTGGCGAAGCTGCAGGATCTTATCCGCTCCGAAGGGCTGCCCGGAGGCAAATTCCGCTGCCTGCTCAACCGCGCGCCGCTGCGGCGGTCCCAGCTGTGGGAAGACGCCCGCGCCCGGTTTGAAAAGCATAATGAGTTCGGCGTGTTCAAAACCCTGCCCGATGGGGGAGATCCGGTTTCCATGGCCTGCAATGCCGGAATTCCCCTGGCCAGGCATGCGCCGGCGAATGTCTTTCGACTGGCGGTCCGCGACCTGGCCGCAGACATCCTTGCCAAGGCAGGGCCCCGAGAGCTGACCACGGCGGAGGCTGGCTGATGTTCCGTAAATTTCGCGACAGCAGACTTGCAGAGCAAAGCGAGGCTCCCCAGGAGAACCCGCTCAGCCATTTTCAGCCTGAAGCCGCGCTGCCGGCGGAAATCCCCTCGGCAGAGAACCAGGCCGCGCGCCAGCGGCGGCGCAAGCTGACCGAGATCCGGCAGCAGGCCCATCAGCAATTGCTGGAGGTTCTCAACCTTTCCGCTTTGGTGCAG
This sequence comes from Gemmobacter sp. 24YEA27, assembly GCF_030052995.1. Taxonomy (NCBI): domain Bacteria; kingdom Pseudomonadati; phylum Pseudomonadota; class Alphaproteobacteria; order Rhodobacterales; family Paracoccaceae; genus Gemmobacter; species Gemmobacter sp. 24YEA27. Next base: position 395,926 of record NZ_JASJPW010000002.1, read on the forward strand.
GCCTCGGAGGCAGATATCAAAGCCGAGATTGCCTCGGTTCTGAAAGCGGTCATCCCGTCGCAAAGTGTTGCGGTCAGCCGGTCCGACCGCGACAGCCTGGTCAATGATCTCTATTATGAGGTCATGGGGCTGGGGCCGCTGGAAATCCTGCTCAATGACGAGACCGTCTCGGATATTCTCATCAACGGCCCGGAACAGGTTTTCATCGAACAGGGCGGGCTTCTTGAACTGACCGATGTGCAATTCCAGGACGAGGCCCATCTGCGCCGCATCCTGCAAAAGATTGTCGGCATGGTCGGGCGCCGGCTGGACGAATCCACCCCCTATGTCGATGCCCGGCTTCAGGATGGCTCACGCCTCAATGCCGTGATTTCCCCGATTGCGCTTGATGGCACGCTGGTTTCCATCCGCAAATTCCGCAAGGACAAGCTCAGCCTCGAACAGCTGACCTTTCTGGGCGCCATGAGCGAGAAGATGGCGATCTATCTGCGCGCCGCCGTTGCCTGCAGGCTGAATATCGTGATCTCGGGCGGGACCGGCTCGGGCAAGACCACGCTGATGAATGCGCTTTCGGCCTATATCGGCAAGCGCGAACGGATCATCACCGTCGAAGACACTGCCGAATTGCAGCTCCAGCAAAAACATGTCGGCCGGATGGAAAGCCGCCCGCCCAATATCGAAGGCAAAGGCGCCGTCACGCAGCGGGATTGTCTGCGCAATGCCCTCAGGATGCGCCCCGACCGGATCATCGTGGGCGAGACCCGTGGCGATGAAGTGATCGACATGCTGCAGGCGATGAACACCGGGCATGACGGCTCGATGACGACAATCCACGCCAACTCTGCCCGCGACGCCACCAGCAGGCTGGAAAACATGGTTGCCATGGCCGGGATCGAGATCCCCCTGACAGCTTTGCGGCGCCAGGTCGCCAGCGCGGTCAACCTGATCGTGCAGGTCAACCGTTTGCAGGATGGCAGCCGCAAAGTGACCTCGATCACCGAAGTGACGGGCTGCGAAGGCGATGTCCTCACCATGCAGGAGCTGTTCTATTTCGAACATAGCGGCGTGACCCCCGATGGCCGTGTCGAAGGGCATTTCGCCGCGACCGGGGTACGCTCGGACTCGTCTGACCGCTTCCGCCGCTGGGGGATCACCCTGCCACCCGACCTTTACGGGGTGTGACGATGAGCCTTGCTCTCATTTTCTCGCTTTTGGTCGGAGCAGGGCTGGGGCTGATTGTCGTTGCAATTTTCTATAGCCGCGTGCTGCGCCGCCGCGCCTTTTTGCAAGCCGTCATCGCGCGCTTTTCAGGCCGGTCCGCAACCGGCGGGGATGAGCCCGCCCCGGATCATGTGGCACTGCGGCGCGACGGGCCGCCATCCTGGTGGCGTCCTCTGCTGCCCGGCAAATGGGACGACGTCAATATGGCGGCCTTCACCGCCGAAATGCGGCGGATTGCCCTTGTCCTGACGCTGACCATCACGACCCTGGTGATGATTTTGTTCAACGCGCTTCTGAACATCAATATCCTGATTGGCGCGGTGGCCGGGCTGCTGCTGTCAGCGGTCGTATGGTATTTCTGGATGAAGATGCGCAGCAACAAACGATTGCTCCGCATCGAGGAAGGAGTGCCAGAGGCGCTCGATATGATCGTGCGCTCGCTCCGGGTCGGTCTGCCGGTCAGCACCGCGCTCCAGGTTGTCGGCCAGGAGCTGATCGGTCCGCTGGCCGAAGAATTTGGCGAGACCTCGCGCCGGATCAGCTATGGCCAGGAGCCGGTATCTGCATTGCGCGAAATGGCAGATCGCTGCAGGAACCAGAGCCTGAGGTTTCTGGCTGCTGCTGTGGCGCTGCAATCATCGACAGGTGGCAATCTGGCCGAAGTGCTTGAGCGTCTTTGCTCCATCGCGCGGGGCCGGCAACAGTTGCAGCGCAAAGTACGCTCGATCACGGCCGAAGCGAAGTGGTCGGGACGGTTCCTGTCCTTCTTCCCGATCGGCGCCACGGTGATGCTGCTGGCCATCAACCCGGACTATTTCTCCGAGATCTCTGACAAACCCTTCTTCATTCCCATGCTCTGCGTTGTCGCCGGCCTGTTGTTCATGAACATGCTGTTCATGCGCTGGCTCGTGAAGATCGAGTAAGGCGGGTGGCGAATATGACAGAGGGCAATGAATGATCGCAATCAGCTCCTGGATCCTGTTGGGAAGCTTCATCGGCTGCGCGCTGATGTTCGCGATGGCCCTTCTGTTGTTGCAGCGTGCCCCTGCGGCACCGGCGGCGGCACCGGCGAAGCCTGTCCCGGATATGCCCCTTGTCATGGCCGAGTCAGAGTCCGACAATTCCGAGATCCGCAGACAGTTGTTCCAGGCCGGCTTTCACCATCCGAAAGCCGTGCGCTGGTTTCTTTATGCCAAGGTCGGTTTCACGATTGTCGCGCTGCTTCTTTCGCTGATCCTGCTGCGTGTGGTACCGCAGTTGCGGGATCTGGAGCCACTGCCACAACTGGGCTTCCAGCTGGTTATGGCGGTGCTGGGCTATTTCATCCCCGTGATGATCGTCGAGAGACGGCGCACCGCCTGGCTGAAGCGGATCGAGATCGCGCTGCCGGATGCGCTGGATTTCATGCTTATCTGCGTCGAGGCAGGGCAATCCACCGATATAGCGGTTATGCGTGTCGCAGAGGAGCTCGCCCCGGTCCACCCGGACCTCTCCGCAGGCCTCGTCAACCTGACCGAAGCGCTGGCCGCCGGGGCAGACCGCCAGGAAGCCTGGCTGAAACTGGTCTATGAAACCGGCAACCAGGATCTTCGACAGCTCGCAAATATCATTCTGCAATCCTCGACCATGGGCACGCCGGTCGCCCAGACCCTGCGCGTATTCAGCGCAGACCTCCGCGACCAGCGCGTCCGAAAAATTGAAGAACGTGCCAATGTGCTGCCGACCAAGATGACGCTTGGCACGATGATGTTTACCGTACCGCCGCTTTTGATCCTGCTGCTGGCCCCGGCCATCTACCGGATCGTCTCTTCATTCTGACCTGGACTGCGGACCTGACATAAATGCCAATGCCGACAACGCAAATCAGCCGCCACAAATTCCGCTGGGTATCCGCGCTCTGCCTGGTCCTCACGCCATGCCTCGGGGCCCAGCTTGTATTGGGCGGTCGCCCCATGCTTGCGGTCCCGGATCTGTTGCTGACCAGCGTCATGGTCTGGTCGACCATCGTCCATTTTGTTCTGGCCGGGCTTTTCACGGGACATGGTCGGGTGATCGGGGTCCCGACGATCCTTGCTTCCTTTATCGGCCTCGCCCTTTTGCCGGGAATGCCGCTTGTGCCATGGCTCAGTTTCCCCAATACATCGGCCTATTCAACCACCGATACCCTCACCGCCATATTCTTCTGGCTTTCCGGCATCGGGGCGGTGCTGATCAGCAGGTCGTCCTGGGCGCTGATACCAAACCGGCTCAGCGGTTTCAGCCTGGCGCTTCGCAACCCGGTGCATCTGACAGCGACAGCGCTGGTTCTGGCCTGCTGCTTCCTGCTGGCCACATCCTTGCGCCCGCTCATCGCCGGCGAGCTTCCACGGCTCGCCTCGGTCTCGGGGCCTTTGTTGACGCGCTTTACGCGCTGACCGCCGCGGCGCTGGCCCTGCAGGGGATGGAGGTTCTGCGCGAAACCGATTCCGACAACCGCCCGGCGCCACTCATGGTGGTGCTCGCCTTTCTGAGCGCCCTTGCCGCGCTTGCCTTTGTGATGGCGCTGCCCGAACTCGCGCCTTCCGGTCAGGTCGGGGGGGTCGGGACAGTGCTTCTCACCGCAACACTGGCAAGTGTGGTCCTGTTCCGCCGCCCTGCCCTGCTGCTCTGGGCCGGCATCCTTCTGACTGCCGCAACCCTGGCCTTCAACGCCTCGCAAACGGTTGGAGGCCCGGTTCTGCAATCCGTATTCCTGGTCCTGCTGATTGCGGTCCTTTTCAGCATTGGCCAGCCAACAGCCGGGGCAACGATCCTGTGGGCAATGCAGGCCTGCCTCCGGTGGCCGTTACCCGGCAGTTCCACAAGGCGGCCCAGGCCTGGATCGTCCGCGTCAATCTTGACGACCGCACACTGCGCTTTGCCGGTGGCAGCGGCGAGAGCCTTGGATATGGCGACCTCGTCCGGTTCGACGAGGCCTTTTCGGGGTCGGATTTCTCGGGCCTGATCGACCTGGTCCAGGTGCTGCGCAGCGACAGCAAGCGACCGGCTTCCCCGTCAGGATCCAGCTGACCCGTGGCGGAAAAGATCCCGAGAAGAACACAACGCCGCGGCTCATGACATTCGAAGCCCATGTGCTGAGCAAATCCGCCCCGGAAGCCTGGCTTGCACTGGTCAGCCAGGAGCGTGAAAAAGATCTGTCCGGCCGGCTCGCCCGTTACGAACAGCTGCTCGGAGAGGCGATCCTGCGTGAAGAGCGCCTGCTCTCCATCGCCTCGCATGAATTGCGCACCCCGATCGCCATCCTTTCCATGCTGGGCGAAGAGCTCAAATCCGGCACCGAATGGGAGGATATCGGCGCGGGTTACGAAAGAACCCTGGACCGGATTATCGCAATTCTTGATGATCTTCGGGCGGGCAGCGGTACGGGCGCCAGCCATATCGCCAATGCCGGCTTTACCATCCGTGAGATGGCGCAGCAGGTGCTCGACATCTTCTCGACGGTCGCGGTCAGCAATGGGATCAATCTGACATTCACCCCGGGAAGGACAGCGATACCCTTTTGCAAAGCGATCACAATCGGGTCTTCATCGCATTGTCAAAACTTGCCCATAATGCGATCATTCACTCCCGCGGCAGGGATGTAACGATCGACGCCTTCGTGACCAGGGGGACCGAAGACGAGCGTATCGTAACCTGGCAGGTTGCGGATGACGGAATCGGCGTTGAACCCGACCGGCGTGAGAAGATTTTCGAGCCCTTTGAATCCAGTGCAGACAATCCTGACGAACGGCCCGGTCTCGGGCTTTATACCGCCCGTAAAGCAATCCGGCTGATGGGCGGAGATCTGACCCTTAACGATGACGGCAATGGCAGCCGGTTTGTTCTGACCCATCCGGCCCGGATGGCACGCCAACTGGTACAGCCGGAGCAAAAGGTAATCTCAATGAATGACATCACTCCGCTCTATGAGGATCGCAGCGTCCTGCTGGTCGAGGATAACAAGCTGGTCGGCGAAATCACCGTAACCAGATTGCGCAAGCTGTTCAGACAGGTTGACTGGGCGGAAAGCGGTGATGCCGGGCTGAAGCTGTTCCGTGAAAACAAATATGACATGGTGGTCGTCGACCAGTTGCTGCCGGGCCTGATCGGAAGCGAACTGGTGCGCGAAATACGGCAGACAGAGAAAACCATGCCGATTATTGGGATCACGGCCTCGACGCTTGGGTCGGAATGCCGCGATCTGGAAGAGGCAGGCGCCAATTATGCGCTTGAGAAACCTCTGAGCTTCGGCCAGCTCAAAAGCCTCGCTGACGAGTTTTTCGGTGATGTGGCAAAGGCGGGGGCATGACCTGACCCCGGCTGGTCAGCCGATAGCAAAGCCGCAAACGCAGCTTTTTTCAGGAAAATATAAACTTAAGGTTGTATTCTGCAACTTTAAGCGTAGGACTTATTCGGGGGCGTAGATTTCGTGGTTTACGTGATGGCTGCGCTGAAACGATTTCTCACGGACGCCTCCGGCGCCCTGTCGATTCTTTTTGTCATTCTGATGCCTCTCCTGATGCTGATCGGTGGGGCGGCGACCGATGTTTCGCTTCTGAACGCGCAGAAAAGGTTTACCCAGTCTCAGGCCGACCTCGCCGCACTCAGTGCGTCGCGCTATCTCCCGGATCCGGTGGCAACCCGCCAGGCCGCGCGGGAGGTTGTTTTGCACAATGGCAAATATGGGCAGATCACCCTTGCCGATGCCGATATCCGCATCGGACGCTATGATCCGGTCAGCGGCGTCTTTACCCAGGCGCCAAATCAGGCGCGGCCGGAATTTGCCAGCGCGGTTCACGTCATTGTGCCATCACAGTTCCGCCCGTTTCTGCTGTCGCCGATCTTAAGTGACGAGAACATCATCATCAAACGCGCAGCGATCGGGGTGCAGCGGGGAGTCGTTGCTTTCACATTGCGCAACCGGCTTCTGTCTCTGCACACGGACCGCGCAGTGCTCGGGCGGGTGCTGGGGCCATTGGGCCTTGGGCTGAATACCGAAGTGCTGGGCTATATGGGCCTCGCCACCACAAAAGTCAGCCTCAACAACATGCTCGGCCTCATTGCCGGAACCGAGGTCGGGCTTGACGTGTTGAGCTTCAACGATGTTCTCAATCTCCAGGTCAGCCGTCTGGCTCTGCTGAACCATCTGGTGACGCTCGGCGGGCTTGCCAGGATCGACATTAATCCAACGGCGGTCGGGACCGGGCCGTTGACCCTCGGCCAGATCGTGGGGGCGTCACCGGGCCTGCTGGGTCTGACCGCCGGTGATATTCTTCCTGACATCAAGCTGAATGTCTTTGATCTTGTGATGGCAATGGCCGGGCTGGCCGCAGACCCGAAACAGCGGCTGAGTGTAGACCTGCCGATCAATCTCGGGAATCTGGCGAATATTTCCGTCTCGCTTGGCCTGATCAGACCGCCTGTGATTGCCGTGGGCTATGTCGGAGACACACCGCCGCCGAAGGCCTCGGTGGCACAGGTGGATGCGCTGGTCCTGGCAAATGTTCTGGACCTCGGCGGAACCGGTCTTCTGCGCGTCGCACTGAATGTTGCGGCCGCTACAGCAACGGCCGTGCCGGTCAGTCTGAATTGCAGCGCCACGGCGCCTTCGGACCAGCTGGCCGTGTTTTCGGTCCAGACCGCGCCTGCGGAACTGGCCCTTCGTGTGGGCCTGCTGGACAGCAGGGCCGGCGTAGACCCAAAGGATATGGAGAGGGTCAGGGTCGGCGGCGGAACACAGCAGGTGGCAATCCGGCTCAGCGAACTTGGCAAACCGGTCCCTGTCAAAAATCCGCTGACACTTTCCGGCTTGCTCAGGGATACGTCCAGCTTTCTTGAAACCGTAAGAAAGGATCTGCAGGATCAGGTGAAGAAGTGCAGCGCGCCGCTTGGCTTCCTGTTGTGTCCTCTGCTCGGGCTGGTCAACCTTACCCTTTCGGTGCTGCTCGGAGTCCTTGGCGCGCTTGTGGACAGCCTGGGATACTTTCTCGCAGCGCTCGGCGTCGACCAGTTCCTGCAAAGGCTGCTTGATCTCCTGGGCATAGGGGTCGCGCAGGCAGATATCATCCTCGACAGCTATGCCTGTGGCGCAGCCCTCGCCCGGTAACGCCCGGACCAGTCCAGCCAGAAAGTCCGTTTGACCGCCCGTGGAGACCACGCGGGCGGTCTTCCGTTTTGGCAGGGCGCCGCGGCGCCACATTCTTGACGCAATCGAAAAAAACCCGCCACAAAAAAGACAGACGACCCCAGGATACATACTTTAGATGTTCGAGAATCAAAAGATAATTAATGCTCCCATAAGGAGAGGTCCGTGCTGAGACTGATCAAAAGCCGTGCAGCAAGCGAGCGCCCGGCAGAGAGCGCGATGATTATGCGCGTTCCTCCTGCCGCGGAGACTGAATCAAATGTGGCTTACAGTCTGAAAACCTCGTCACTGATCGACGCGCCGCTCTGCCCCAAGGGTCTGATCCTGATGTGCGGCCAGATGGGCTCGCTCTCGCGCGATCTGAGTGAGTGGTCGGAAAGGATGCGGGCGGTGGTCATGGTGGTTTCAGAGAACAGCATGACATTCGACTGGTTGCGGGAATATGCGCCGAAGCTTGATTTCCTGCTGGTCGATTCTGATTACCTTGGCGACACCGAGGCCACGATTGATTTTTGCATGCAGGTGCGCCGGGCCACGCCGAGGCTGCCCCTGATCCTGGTCTCAAGCGAAATCCGGTCCCATGACTTTACCTGTGAGCGGATGATGGCCTGTGATGTGACGCTGAAACCTCCGCTGCTGCATACGGCCCTGACGCTGGGCGTACAGGCTGCGTATCAGAACAACGACTATTATCAGACATCGCGCTGAATGCTCGGTGCCTGAGGCCCCCCTCCATAAGGCGTCTCGGCGCGGGCGCCAGTGGGGCCGGGCAACTCCTGATCAGCAGACCCGGCATATTCCGACCCTGGACCCTGCCCGAGGCCCCTGGGAAAAAGCTCGCCACAAAAAGCCCTGCCGCACAGATGTCGGCAGGGCTTTCGGTTTCCTGATCCACGACAGTCAGGCAGGGTCTCAGACTGTTGTCACAGCCGTCTCACCTGCCGGATGATCCTATGCTTACCAACAGGCGAAGGCGAGCGAGGTTCTGGTCGGAGAGACTTCCTTCGCCACAACCCATTGAGCTTGCTGCTGCTTTTTCGCACAAGCCTGTGTTGCAAGCGGCTGAGCCGCAGTCACGAGCCGCTCGAACGAGGTCCTGGCAGGCGCTTCAACAGAGATCCTGATCAGGTCGGCGTCCTTTTCAGCAGGCATACTGGAGACGCATCCGGAAACAAACATGCACCCGATTATGGCAAGTTTATACTTCACTGTGCAGCACCTTTCTGATTACATACTATATGATATATCCATAGTTCTTTAGCGTCAATAACTATTGAATTATAGTCCGTTAGGCTGTATTGCCACTCTGCGAGGCCATGGTCTGCTAACGGCCAGATCGACGAAGACGAAGGAATTGTCTGCGGTTAGCAGCAGCGGCTTGCCAGGCGCCGGCCATTCTTCAGCGTGTCGGACCAGGGCGCAGCGGTCTATGGCCTGCCTCATCGGGCCCCTGCCCCGGCGTGACCCCGGTTCTCATCGGCAGGCCCGCGCCGTTTTCGATTGCCTGTCTCTTGTATGGCCCGCCTCCCCGTCGCATGATCGGGTGAACAGACCGGAGCCAAGATGACGTCTGACAGCCCCCGTGACCATATCTCTTGCCTGATCCTCAGGGTTGCTCTTCGGGACCGGGTTGCGTTCGATATGCTCTACAACTCAACCTCTGCGAAACTTTTTGGCACCTGCCTTCGTGTCTTGAAAGACAGGGCAGAGGCCGAGGAGGCGGTGCAGGAGGTGTTCATCAAGATCTGGCTCAGGGCGGACAGGTTTGCGGTGACCGGGCAAAGCCCGATGTCCTGGCTGATCGCGGTCGCCCGGCATCAGGCCATCGACCGGCTGCGCGTCAGGCGGGAAGCGGCCTCAGCGATCGATGATGTGGCGCTGGAAATCAGCGATCCGGCCCCGGGACCCGAGGCCCGCGCCGTTGCAGCCGGAGCGCGGCGGCAGCTTGACGACTGTCTGGGTGAACTGGAGGCGGGCCGGGCTGATGCGGTGCGCTCGGCCTATCTGGAGGGCGACAGCTATGCCGATCTGGCCGCCCGCCATGATGTGCCGCTGAACACGATGCGAACCTGGCTGAGACGCAGCCTTATGCGGCTGAAGGAGTGTCTGCAAAGATGAGCGACACCGATATGGACAAGGATTTCACCGAAGGCGGCGACGAGCTGCTGGCCGCCGAATTCGTGCTGGGCGGCTTGCCCGTTGCGCTGCAGGCCGAGCTTGCCCGCCGGGTCGAAACCGACACGGGTTTTGCCCGGCTTGTGGCGGAATGGGAGGAGCGGCTGTCTCCGATGGCCGAAGGGTTCGTCCCGGCCGACCTGCCGCCCGCCGTGAAACGCGCCCTGGATCTGCGGCTTTTCGGAAACATGCCCGCCCGGCCCGGGATCTGGGCAAGTCTCGCGCTCTGGCGCGGGCTCGCGGGGATTGCGACCGTGGCTTTTCTTGCCGCGGTGACCCTGCCGGCCCTTTCCCCCCAGTGGCAACGGACCGGCTTGCCGCGTCTCTGACCGCCGAAGGCAGCAGCGTGACCTATCTGGTGCTTTATGACTCAGCCACCGGCAGCGTCAGCCTTGCCCATATGACCGGCGATCCGGTCGAGGGGCGCGACTTCCAGCTCTGGATCGCGCGGGGGGCCGAAGCGCCCGTCTCGCTTGGTGTGATCCCGGCAGGCGTTTCTACCCGGGTCGGAACCACCGACCAGATCCGCGCCCTGATGACCACTTCCGCACATATGGCAATCAGTCTGGAGCCGCCCGGCGGCTCTCCCACCGGGCAGCCGACAGGGCCGGTGCTTGCCGTGGGCGACCTTCTCGACATCTGATACCGGTCGTCAGCGCGGGACAGATTTCAGGCCGGCATTCGGGCTTTTTTTAAAAAAAACGCACCGGCCTGAAACTTTCTGCAACCCGCATCCGTGACTTCCTGTGTCCCCCGATCACCGGGATCGACATTTCCGGGAGGAAGTCAGATGAAGACCCTTACCAAAGCAGTCATCGCCGGTTGTTTCGCGCTGGCAACAGCCGGGGCGGCACTGGCCCAGGACAATCCAAAAGTCGGCGGCGCTGCGATGTTCGCTGACAAAAACATCGTCGAGAACGCGATGAACTCGGCTGACCACACAACGCTGGTGGCCGCTGTGAAGGCGGCGGGCCTTGCCGAGACGCTGCAGGGCGAAGGGCCCTTCACCGTCTTCGCCCCCACCAATGCCGCTTTCGAGGCTCTGCCTGCGGGAACCGTTGAGACCCTGCTGAAACCCGAGAACAAAGAGATGCTGGTCAAGGTGCTGACCTGCCATGTCGTAGGTGCCAAAGCGCTGGCAGCCGATGTGCAGAAGATGGTGGCCGATGACGGCGGCAAGCATGTGATCGAAACGCTTGGCGGCTGCAAAATCACCGCCGAGGCCAAAGACGGCATGGTTACCCTGACCGACGAAACCGGCGGTGTGGCCAATGTCACCATCGCCGACGTGATCCAGTCCAATGGCGTGATCCACGTCATCGACAAGGTTCTGCTGCCGAAGGGCTGATCTCTCCGGCACAGCCCGGGCCATGTCTCGCGCGGTCTCTCCCTCCCGCACGGACATGGCCCGTTATCGCCGGGATGACCGGCAAACCCAAACCAAAGAAGGAATTTTTCGATGAATGCGATCAAATCGGTCACTGCGGGCCTCTTGCTCTCTGCGCTCGCCGCACCGGCCATGGCTGCGACAGTTGTCGGCCTTTCGGGTGAAAACGAGTTGCACTGGCTCGACACCGAAAGCTGGACGCGCACCGGCGGCGTCACCGTGACCGGCGTCGAGGGGCGTCTGCTCGGCATTGATGTGCGCCCGGCGGATGGGATGCTTTACGGGGTCTTTGCCGATGGCACCCTCGCCACCATCGATCCGCAAAGCGGCGTGGCGACCCGCGTCAGCACATTGGCCACCAGATTGGCAGATGGCGTCCCGGCCACCGTTGATTTCAACCCGGTTGCCGACAAATTGCGGGTGATGGGCAGTGACGGCACCAGCCTGCGCGTGACGGTCGAAACCGGCGAAGTGGTGACCGATGGCAGCCACGCTTATGCCGATGGCACTGCCCCGAACATCATCGCCGGCGCCTATACCAATTCCTACAAGGGCAGCGAGAAAACGCAGCTCTTCAACATCGACGGCGCTGCCGGCTGGCTGGTGCTGCAAGACCCGCCAAATGACGGCACGCTGAACCCGGTGGGGGAAATCGGCGTGAAGCCGACCGAGGCCGGGTTCGACATCGCCTCGGATGGCAAGGGCGGCAATGAAGCCTGGCTCGTTGTCGAAGGGGGCTTCCATTCGGTCAACCTGGAGACCGGGGCCACAACAGAGGCAGGCCGCATCGACGGCGCGAATGTCCGTGACATCGCCATCCTGCCCAGCATGTAAGTAACCAGTGCAAGAGTTCAGTACTGTATGAGTGACGCGGCCCGGAGCTTAAGGCTTTCGGGCCGCTTGCATTCTCCTGGATCGGCATGCCGGCACCATCCACGGTCCCGGCGTCACAAAAAAGGGCCGCATCAGATGCGGCCCAGGTCTCGGGATGCGCCTTGGTTACTGTCTTACCAGGTCCTCCATGCTCAGATTTCCGCTGCTGGCGCGCGCCTCTGCACGGGCCGCAACCAGAAATTCGCTGCGATCAGACGCACAGGCGAGGCAGATCGGCTCATGGCCGGCGGAAGGGTCTCGGTCCATCTCATGCGCGATATAGGCCTGATGGCAATGGTGGCAGCGAATGCGGGCCTGCCAGGGATCGTCGACCTCCTTGCGCGGATCACCTGGCCGTTCCTCGACAAACCAGTTGCGTTGCGCGACCATCAGCGAGGCGGCATAGATCACCACCGCGATCCCCAGCGTGACCGGAGGCGCCCAGACCCCGCCGAAACTGCCGCCGAAGACCATCATCAGGCAGCCGGTGGCCGAGGCAATGACCCAGGCGCCAAGGCCGCCGGGATTGACCATCGGCACCCTGCCCGGCCGGAACTCCAGCTGATCCGCCCTGATGCCGCGCAGACTGCACCAGGCGATATGGGTCATAGCGACGCCCACCCAGGCCACGATGATCACGCCCTGGAATTGCAGCGTCAGCAGCAGATAGCCAAAGACATTGGTCAGCATCACAAGGAAGATGACCACCGTCATGATTCCGACCCAGACCGTGCGCGGCCAGGAAATCTTGAAGGCCCGCGCGAAGAAGTTCTGCATATTGGTCGAGGAAAGATAGAAATTGATGGTGTTGATCCGGGTCTGACTGGCCCAGACCAGCAGCACGCCGAAAGGCCCCATCAGCGCGACAATGCCGATGATCGCCGAGGTCTCGCTCAACTCGCCTTCAATCGGGATGGTGAAGGTGATGAACATGCCGACCGCGCCATTGATCAGCAGCGTGACCACATAGAAGGGAATGCCAAAGGTGATACGTCCGTTGAAGGGCGCGTCTTCTTTGCGACCAAAGCGGGCGACATCCCAGGTCATCATCACCACGACCCAGACGCCCATATAGACCGTGAAGGCGAACCACCAGCCAGGGACACCGACATCGACGCCACCAACAGGCATCTGGGTCAGCCAGGCCCCGGAATATCCATGTTTCGCGGTCGCCCAGATCACACAGGCGACCAGCCCGAACACATAAAGCGGCAGCAGGATGCCATTGATCCGGTCAAGCCAGGTCCTGACACCGCGCATGACGAGGGGCGCGCTGTAAAGGCAGACGATGAAATACCAGAGGCTGATCGGCCCCCAAAGTAATCCTGCAGCGCGATAGCCACGATCGAGCCTTCGGCGATGGCATAATAGGTGATCGTGACCCCAAACAGCAGCGCGGCGAAGGTGGCGCCGACCTGGCCGAACACCGCGCGGGAAAACAGGGCGACGCTGGTGCCGCTGCGGGCGGCGAAGCGCGCTGCAATGCCGCAAAGGATGCCGTAGACGATGGTCGAAAGCGCGATCCCGATCAGGGTGTTGATGGTGCCGACCGTCAGCGCGACCATACTGCCGACCACCACCCAGAACATCGCGCTCATCAGCCCGAACCAGGCCATCGAGAGCGAGAAGCGTGAACTTCGCCACGAGGGCGGCACGATATGCAGCGAGAAATCTTCCGCTGCGGCCTCGCGCAGCACCTCGGGCTCGTCATGGAAGATGATATCGGGGGCAGGATATGTTCTGGCAGGGCTCATGAATTCCAGCTCCTCATGGGGTTTCTCTGAAATCGGAAAACCGGCTGTAAGCAGAGAAAAGGTGTCGCCTGACGGGTCGTCAGGCCAGGTGCCACAAGTCATTCGCGAGCTGCCCTGACCAGGTTTCGCCCCTGGTCACTCAGGGCGGGCAGACTGGCTAAATCCCCTGAGGCCGCAGCGGAAAACCGGTATCCGTCTGAATTTGGTGTCGTCTGGCAGATCAGGTCTAAAACAGGGCGGCGGATGATCCCGCCGCCCTGGGTAGTGATGCGTTTTTCAGGCGGCAGCTTTCAGCCGTTCGCCGGCCTCCTCGCTCAGCACGGCGAGCGTTTTGCCCCAATAGGGCAGGACGCGGCGCTTCATCATTTCGCGGAACTGGGCGGTTGTATTGGCGAGCAGCTCGCCATTGCCCCAGTCCAGGATGACGCCATATTGCCGGACACAGTCCATCTCGTTGAACTCGCCCGCGCGGTAGCGCGCCGCGACTTCGGCGGGATCGGCGTCGAGCCAGCCGGGGCGCTCGGCGGCGATCCGGGCGCGTTCGGCCTGAGTTGCGGCCTCGTCGACCTCATATTGCGCGAGATCGGCATCGACGACGCGGATGACCACGCCATAGTCGATCCGTGCCCGCCGGACGCTGACATATTCGTCGGCCACATCCTCGCAGACCAGTGCCGGATCGCGCAGCAAGGGGTCGCCCACGCCCCCTCCCCCGGCCGAAGGGCGGGTAAAGACATCATCAAGCTCGATCGGCAGGTTCGAGAAGATCGAGCCGAGATAGCGCTCGCGCTCTGTCCCCTTGTTCAGCCAGACGCCATGCGGGATCGAGGGCAGACCGCCCCACATCCCCCAGGTGACCGAGCGTTCGCGGTCGCAGCAATACGAGACGACGATGCGTTCGCCCTCAAAGACCGAGCCGCCTTTTTCGGCGCCAAGCCCGCCGCGGGATTCGCCGGGTCCGGCGGAATCCTGCACGAAATCATGGCATTTGGTCAGCACGGGGGCGAGGCGCTCCTGGCCCTCCAGCGGCTGGATGCCGTATTGCGCGCCAAAGACCGGAGCAGTGGCGTTAAAGCCGTCGCGCCCGTTGCGGCCGCCCCAGCCGCCCGCCATCCAGTCATACCACATGAAATAGGGCTTGCCCTCGATCCTGGTATCCCGCCCGCCGACCAGCAGATATTCAAGATTGAAGGCGCAGCCCATGGTGCGTTCGGGCATGATATCGGCCCAGAGCCCGAAGACCGAATTCATCAGCTTCTCGAACGGGCCGGAACAGAAACCGGCGCAGGGGCTGGGCCAGTTGGCATTCACCACCGTCCCCGGCTCGCCCACATTGACGGTGACCGCGCGGTAGAGGCCCGAATTCAGCGGCAGATCCGGGAACTGGTATTTCGTGCCCGCCACGATCCCCGCGAAAGACCCGCCATAGGCCGCGTTGAGGAAGGTCGAGATCTGCGGATGCGAACCGGAGAGGTCGTAATGGGCATGATTGCCCTCGATGGTGAACTTGATCTTGATCGGGATCAGCCCCTCTTCGAGCTTGGGATCCTGGTCGATATAATCCTCGGCATACCAGGTGCCGTCGGGCAGTTCGGCCAGGCGCTGACGCATCAGCACCTCGACCCAGTCCTGCACTTCGCGGAAGGCGATCTTGATCGTCTCGACACCATATTTGCCGCAAAGCCGCAGGATCTCGCGTTCGGCCACGGCGGTCGCCTCGGCCTGGGCCTGCATATCCCCGATCACATCACCGGGGTTGCGGGTGTTATTGGCGATCATCTTCGCCACATCTTCCAGCCAGACACCCTTGCTCCAGACGCGGGTCGGCGTGATGCGAAGCCCTTCGCCCATATGGTCAAGCGCGGTGATGTTGAACGAGCCCGGCGTCGCCCCCCCCATATCGGCCCAGTGACCATTGGCCTGGGACCAGCCGATCAGCTCGCCCTCATAAAACATCGGGCGCAGGATGCGGGTATCGTTGAAATGGCTGCCGCCGCGGAACGGATCATTGATGATGAAGACGTCACCGGGATGGATATCGCCCGCGAAATCCTCGATCACTGCCTTGCAGGTGTAATGCAGCGTGCCGACATGGGCCGCGATATCGCCGGTGCCCTGCATCACCAGATTGCCCTCGGGATCGCTGAGGCCGGACGAAAAGTCGCGGCAATAGATCACGAAGGAATAGCAGGTGCGCAAAAGCTGCTCGGCCATCTGGTCAACGATATTGACGAAGGCATTGCGCAGCACCTCAAAGGTGATCGGATCAAGCTGCGATTTGAACTCGGTCATCCGCTGTTCGGGTGGCGGCGGGAACTGGATGCCCTTGTCGGAAAGGCTGAGAGATTGTTTTTTGCCGGTCATGCCGGGATCCTCCTGATGTTGGGGTGGGCGGGCGCTTATGCCGCGCCGAGCCGGATCTGGATGTTGAGCCATTCGTCGATATAGGCCTCGTCACCGGGCGGGATGACGGTGGTCGAATCGAGCTGGTCGATGACGGCGGGGCCTTTGATGGTGACGCCGGCCGGCAGGGTTTCACGGTCGTAAAGCGCGGTGGTCAGCGCGGTCGGATGATCGTGGAACCAGGCCTCGCGGGTGCCTTTGGGAACTGCTTTCGCATTGGGATCGATGGTGATCTTCGGGAAAGACGGCTTCGGCGTGACGCCAATGGCGCGCACCGTCAGGCGGTAGATCTCGACCGGGAAATCCTCGCGGCGGAAGTTATGCGCCTTTTCATATTCGCTGTGGAAGATCGCCAGCGGCTCCTCAACCGAGGTGATTTCCCCCGGCACCGGCACCGCGAGCGAGCGCCACTGACCCCGGTAACGCATGTCGATAAAGCGCTGGAAGGTCATATCCCCCGCTTTCACGCCGTCCCTTTCCAGCCGGTCACGGCCTTCCAGCTCCAGCTTGCGGAACCCGGCCTCGACATCTGCGGGCTTCGCGCTGGCGGCATCCTCGAAATACATCTGGGTGACGTCATGCTGCACATCGACCAGCATACAGCCCACCGCCGAAGTCACGCCGGGATTGGGCGGCACGATGACCACGGGGATATTGAGTTCGCGCGCGATATCAACACCATGCAGCGGGCCCGCCCCCCGAAAGCCACCAGCGCAAAATCGCGCGGGTCATGGCCGCGGGCAATCGAGATCAGCCGCACCGCATCGGCCATATTGGCATTGGCAACGCGCAAAGTGGCAAGCGAGGCCTCGACCAGATCCAGCTTCAGCGGATCGGCGATCTTGTGCATCGCCGTCAGTGCTGCATCGCGGTTGAGGGATTTCTTGCCCCCCGCCAGCGTGGTGCCGACCCGGCCAAGGATGATATTGGCATCCGTATTGGTCGGCTCAGTTCCGCCCGCCGCATAGCAGGCCGGCCCCGGCACAGAACCCGCCGATTGCGGCCCGTTGCGCAAAGACCCCGCCTTGTCGAGCCAGGAGATCGAACCCCCGCCCGCGCCGATGGTCAGCACTTCGATCGAGGGGAAACAGATCGGATGGCCCCAGTCGACCTCCCATTTATCGGTCATGCGGATATTGCCGGCCTCGGCCAGCGAGATATCCGCCGAGGTGCCGCCCATATCGAGCCCGATGGAGTTCTGATAGCCGCAAAGCTCGGCGAAATATTTGCTGGCGATGGCGCCGGCGGCAATGCCCGAGGCCGCAAGCCGCGCGGCATATTTCTCGGCCGTGGCCGGCGTCATCACCCCGCCGCCGGAATGGAGCAAAAGCACATCCGCCTCATAGCCCGCTTCCGAGGTTCTGCGCGCAATATCGCGGGCATAGGGGCGGATGATCGGGGCAAGAATGGTATTGGCGACCGTGGTCGAGAACCGGTCATCCTCAAAGATCTCGGGATGGGTTTCATGCGAAGTCGAGATTGCAATATCCGGCCCCAGAACTTCGGCAAGGATCTCCGCCATGCGCAATTCATGCGCGCCATTCACATAGGCATTGATGAAACAGACCGCGACCGCATGAACCTCGCGCTTTTTCAGGATGCGCGCAATTTCCCGGGCGCGGTCCTCATCCAGAGGTTCCAGAACCTCACCACGGAAATTGATCCGTTCTTTCACCGCAAACCGGTCACGGCGGCGCACATAAGGCGGCGTACCCTCTTTATAGGCATCCCAGGGGTCTTCGCGGGTGCCTCGCCCGATTTCCAGAACATCGCGGAACCCTTCGGTCGTCACCATGGCCACCGGCTTGAAATTGCGGGTGATCAGCGCGTTGGTGGCCACCGTGGTGCCATGGGTGAAAAGCTCGACATCCGCCCAGTCGATATTGGCGGCCTCGGCGCCATTCATAATCGCGTCAATCGGGTTCTTTGTGCTGGGAACTTTCGCAACTGTCTGATTTCCGTTCTCATCCAGAACAAAAACATCCGTAAATGTCCCGCCAACATCAATGGCAAGGCGCGTGCGCGCCCGTTGCGGTGCCGGGCCCGCGCCCGCTCCGTCCATGCTCATCATGCAATTCCTTTGATCTGAGCCCCGCAATACGGTCCGCGTCATGCGGAATCGCAATGCGAATGGCTGCATCTGAGTTTTATTCTGAGAGGGAGATTGTCACCCGCCGCATCCGGCATCTGGTGATTTGGCATTCTTTGTTGAATGCGCCCTATAAGACTACGCGATGAATATATGCATCTCCAAGTGATTTTTTACGAGGATGCAGTGGCAAAACAAGATTTGATTAATGCAGTTAAAACAAAGAGGTGATTTCTGGCGAACCGTGCTGCACTGCAAAAACCAGCCTGGGTTTTCGAATTATACAGACGCATATTTCCGGCATGGGTAAGTCATCGCATCGCCGGCCGGCAGCTCAGGAGGAAAAAACGAATCAGGCAGATTTATCGGTCAGGCTTTCATCATGCGCAGCCGCCCCGGCAAGACAAAGCGCCTGCCAGTCCGGCTTGTCGGAGAGCCTCATCGCGGCACCGCTGTCGCTCCAGCCGAGGCGGATGAGAACCTCGCTGGAGATGGCTTCGACGGTGGTCCGCCGCTTCATCGCAAGTTCCCGCAAGACGGCGTAAGCCACTTTTTCCGGGTAACCCTCCGCCAGCATGACCGCCAGTTTCGCGCGCTCGACCACACGGCAGGATTCCAGCTTTGCCTGCGCCCGTTCAAGGTTGAGACTTATGCGCTGTTCGCGCCGGTGATTGTTCACCGCAGCCAGCAGGTTTGTAAGAATCCCGAAGGGCCGTATCGGCAATCCGATCACGGCATTGACCCGCATATGCAGCAGCCGGTCGATGGAAAGCGGGTTCTCGTAGTCAATGACCGCAATGAGAACGGCAGAGGGGGTGTCGGCCTGCCAGTGAAATGTCTGACCGCTCTCGGTGACACGGTCGACCATCACGAAAATGATATCAATATCAGTTGGATAGTTCTGCGGCGGCGGCCATATCTCCTGGACCTGACAGCCTATTCTTTCCAGGTGCGATTTCAGCGCGAGGCCATCACTGTCCTGGGGCTGAACAAGCAGAAAGCTCAGGGATCTCAGATCCCTGATCAGAAAGGGCTGCTCTTTTTCGCTGGCAAAAGGCTCGCTTCGTCCAGGCCGCATTTCAGATCCTCTTCCCCGAAGAACGTTCACTGAATACGATTGTACAAGATCACTTGTCACCCACCGGCTGGCCGGCTCATTGCCTCAGGCCGGAGATCCGGGGCAAAGGTGTTGAGGGCGGTGCCGTATCGGAGAAAACGCCAGCGTCACCGACAAATTCATAGGTCGTACGATACGGGTCCGGGCGGACGGCGCAATTGGTCTCGGCAACGATATCGAACTGGCCATCGTCGCGTGCCACCCCAACCTTTGGCCAGACATAGCAATGCGCATTCAGGGCGTCGAGGCTGACAAGCCCTTGCGGCGCGTCAAACGAGGCGCCAAGGATCCCCGACCGGATCGAACCGAGATTGTCCGGATCGCCGCCACGCATGGCCTGGGCCACCACATGCGCCTGGGTATAGGCCGCATCCCAGCACATATTCGCATAGGGCTCCTCATTGCGCCGCGTCCTGAAACGCGCAAGGCAGGACTGGTTGGTCACATTTGCCTGCGACGCGAAATAGCTTGCGGCAGTGATATGGCCAGCTGCTGCCGATGCTCCGATGTCCCGTAAATCCGCCTCACTCGTCGTCAGGCTCGCAACCATCATTCGTCTGGCATCAAGGCCACTCCCGACATAGGCCTCGTAGAAATTCCGGTTCGCCTCGCCAACGAAATTATTGAAGATTATATCAGGGCTGGCTTTCCTGATCCTTCTGATAAGGGCGTCAAAGTGAATAGGGGTGGCCATATCGTCAAGATAGGTTTCACCCACGATCTCGCCACCTCCGGATCGGATCAGATCGCCCATGATACGTCCGGATTCACGCGGCCATACGTAATCTGAACCAACAATGTAAAGCCGGGGCGCCGGATCTTTCAGAAGATAACGGGCCAGAAAAACGCTGTTCTGGTTTGGGACGGCGCCAAAATACACGATGTTCTCAGAATACTCAAAGCCCTCATATTGTGCGGCATAGCACAAAAGGGCCGACTGTCTGTCCACCACGCTCAAAACCGCTTTCCGCTGGCTTGATGTGTAGCACCCCAGAATGACCCGGACCTTATCTTCTGAAACAAGTCCCTCCGCCAGTTGCTGATAGGCCGCTGGATCGCCCATAGGGTCACGAATTACGGGGCACAGCTCACGGCCATTGATACCGCCGCTGGCATTAATTTCCTCTATGGCGAATTCCGTCGCTGCAAGCATGCTGCGCTCGGTTACGGCGGTGCGCCCTGTTCCGGAAAACAGAACACCTATATGAATCGGCTGGTCGCTTGTCATTCGGAGCAAACCTTTCCGGGGGGGAAACGGGCGATCTCATGCAATCATAAGCCCGCGGAACCGGGCAATGCTGGCCGGTTAAATGCAAGTGTAGGGGAGCGCAGCAGATGGGTCAATATAACTTTGACGCACTGCCGCGCATGAAGAACACCGGATGTGCCGGAGACTGTTCTTTATTGGCCGAGGCTGTGTCAAAACTCAGCGGTGGGATCTGTCTGAGGATGGCTTTCCGAGTTGCCCAGCTTTTCGTCGTCAGTTCTTCCTTTTTCGCGGTTGCCGGCCTGATGGGCCTCTCCAGACGCATCGCTGCGCCTGGAAGTGGGACATCTGAACCCCGATCAGGCCGGGATAGCCTGCATCAGTTGCCGGATGCCGATCAGGGAGACGACCCGCTTGATGTTATAGGCCAGAACGTTCAGGGTCATTTCGGTGCGGACGTTTTTCAGCGTTCGGGTCAGGAAATGGGTGTGCCCCATCCATGCCTTGATCGTGCCGAAGGGGTGTTCGACGGTGCAGCGGCGCAGGGTCATCGGATCGGTGTCCCGGCTCAGCCTTTCGCGCATCGCGTCGATCAGATGCTCGTGCTCCCAGCGGGTGATGCGGCGTTCCGTGCCGGTGGTGCATCTGCTTTGCAACGGGCAGGTCTGGCACTCGTTGATCCAGTATCGCCGGACCTGAACGCCACGCTCCTCGGTGGTGTAGCGGTAGATGAGCTCTTCGCCAGCCGGGCAAACATAGACGTCGCGTTCCGTGTCATAGGCAAAGTCGGCCTTCACATACATACCCTTAACCGCATTTCCCGAAGTGGTTGGGCGCGGCACGGTCGTGGTGATGCCCGCCTCATGGCAGGCGAGGATCTCGGGGCCGCTGAAGTAACCCTTGTCGGCGATGGCATGCAGATCGTCGCGGTGGAGGGCCTCCCTGGCTGCGATCACCATCGGGCTGAGCTGGTCGCGGTCGAAGCCCTGATTGGTGACTTCATGCGCAACAATGATGTGGCTCTCTGTATCGACGGCGGTCTGGACGTTGTAGCCCACCATACCGCTGTGCCGGGCGCTGGTCGCCATGGCGCGGGCATCGGGGTCGGTCAGGGAAATCTGGCCATCCGGGACATCGGCCAAGGCCTTGTCCATTACCTTCAATCGAGCGATCTCTTGCCGGATACGGCCATATCTGCGGGCAAGGTGCAGTGCTTTCGCGGCGTGGGCCTCGCCCTCTTCCTGCCGGTCAATGCGCTCCATCTCATTGATATAGCGGTCTACATCTGCCTCAAGATGGGCGAGACGGCTCGCGATCTTGTTCTTCGTGAAGTTCCTGTCACGATTGTTGACGGCCTTGAACTTGCTCCCGTCGATGGCCACGCAATCGCCCTTCAGCACCCCGATCCGGCGACACAATTCCACGAACTGGGCGCAGGTCCTGCGGATCGCGGGACCATTCGTGCGGCGGAACTCGGCGATGGTCTTGTGGTCTGGCACCAGCCTGCCGATCAGCCACATCACCTCGACATTGCGTCCCGCCTCGCGTTCCAGTCGACGGCTCGACGGGATCCGGTTCAGATAGCCATAAATGAACAGCTTCAGCGGCACCGCAGGATGATACCCCGGTCGACCTGTGCGTGCCGAGGTCGAGCGCACGAAACCAAGGTCAGACAGATCAAGCTCATCGACGAACAGATCTACAACGCGGACAAGATCATCTTCGCCGATCCAGTCCTCCAGCCGCTCCGGGAAAAGCACTGTCTGGCTGCGCTGAACGCCCTCGATGAAACCCGCCGTGCTGATCCCCCGCTACCGAGAAAGCATAGCATGCCACCGAGTTTTGACACACCCTCGGTCCATGTCTCAAAGCCTGGCGGGAAAGGGTGTATTCGGCGACATAGCCCCTCCCTCCGGCATTGTACCCGACCGGTATTGTTGCCGAAGCCCCCCGCAGGGGCCCCTGCCCTTCTAAAAAACTCCATTTATTATCAATCTGTTAATTATCACCCAAGTGCCCGCGCCATCTCGCGCATCACCCGTTCGACAATCTCACGCGAGGCCGCGCGGCCTCCAAGCCGGATTGACCAGCCTTTCGCGTCCTCCTGCGCCTCTAGCCGGAACCCGGAAGGCGACAGCACAGGCGCCAGCACGTCGCGCTTTGGTCGTCCGCCGCGTTTCGGATCTGCCACCTTGGGCGCAAGACCGGCCAGAGCCCGATCCAGCAGCGTCGCCTCTTCCTCGGGATTGGCTGGCGTGGTCAGGGCGAGTGCCTCGCGCAAGGCGCCCTCTGCGCCCTCGCGCAGCGCCGTGGCGAGCCGCAGCCCGTCCTTCTCACGCAACTGTTCGGGGAAGGAAAGCATATCGCCGAGCTCTTCGAAGATCAGCGCGAAGGAGCGGATCTTTGACCGTTTTCCCTTCGAGGCCACCGGGAACAGGGCCTCAACCGCCGCCTCTACATTGGGGAAAGCACCTTGCTGCGCCGCCAGCACCGCGATGCGACCGCGCTCGAACTGGCTGAGACCGGCGCGGACCTCATTCTCTTCGACCATGGCGGCAATCGGCCCGCCGAGGGTCTCGGGGTCACGCAGCACCGCGCGGATGCGGTCGTAACGGGGATCACCGCTCAGCGCCCGGAGCGCCCGGACCGCCATCAGACGCCGATAGCCCGACAAAAGCCCATAGCCCCCGGAGGGCAGCGCGAAGACCTCGACCGGCAGGCGGAGCCCGTTCTTCGCGATTGAAAGCTTCAGCTCCTCCATCTCCTCGGCCCCGATCGAGCTGCGGTCGCGCACCAGGGCATCGGCCTCGATCCCGTCGGTCGCAAGATCGAGCATCACCAGCCCCTGCCCCTGCGCCTCTCGCCAGGCGCTGGCGTCCTGCCGGTCCCGCGCGACCTCGGCCCGCTCGGCCGCCGGTCGTGGATCCAGCGCCGCCGCCGCTTCGGCCGCAACCGTGGCAATCGGGGCTACTGTCGGCCGCGGCAGCGAGGTTTCGCGGCGAAACTCTTCTTCGACGCGGTTGATGTCTTCGGCCGATGGCGGCACAAGCGTTCTGCGTTTTGCCATGGTCTTAACCCTCCCCATCCGCAGTGGTGCCCGCTTTGGCCAGCTGTTGATCCCTCCACCAGGTGCCAAGGATCAGCTCTTTCACCTCGGCCCAGGTGCGATCGAACGTCTCGCGCCCGCGCACCCAGGTGTCACGGTTATAGTCGCGGTAATCGGTCTCATAGATGCCCGAAACCTGCTCGCCGGCCTGGCCGACCATCGCCGTCACCTCCTGCCGGTAGGTGGTCATAAAATCGCCAAACCAGGCCTGAACGACATTCGCGAGATCGGTCTGTTGCGCTGCATCGAACCGGGTGATCAGCGCCCGGACGGCATCCCATTCGAACCGCATCTCGGGCAGGCCAGAGCCACGTCGCGCCCGGTTCTCGCCCTCTTCGATCGAGGCGAAGGTGGAATAGATCATGTCAAAGAACCGCCCCGTCGAATCGAATTCGAGGAAGGACGCCCCGAGCGGCACCAGAAGGATATCGGCGGCGGCAAGGGCATTGATCGTCAGATAACCAAGCGCCGGCGGGGTATCGAGCAGCACGAGATCATATTCATCCAGCAACCCGCCTTCCGTAAGCGCGTTCGACAGCGCATCCCAAAGCTGCCAGGATCTGAGCTGCATCCGCCAGACCGGCACCTGGAACTCGGCCCAGTACAGGTTCAGCTGCGCGCCAATCAGGTCGATATTCGGCCAATGGGTCTTTTGCACCAGGTTTCGCGGCGAAACCTTCAGCGCCTCGGTCAGGGTTTCATCAAAGGTAAACGGCGCGTCCCCATTGGCAACACGCACCTCGTTTTCCTCCTGCAGCCGCAACGCATAGTCACGGGCGAGCAGCGGGAAGACCGTCTTCCATTCATCCTCGACCTTACCGCCCATGATCGAGGTCATCGAGCCCTGGCTGTCGAGGTCGATCACCAGAACCTTATAGCCATCGAGCGCGGCTGACATGGCCAGATGCGCGGCGGTCGAGGTCTTGCCGACGCCGCCCTTGAAATTCGCAATTGCGACGACTTTGGCGGGCAGGCCCTCGGGGCGCCAGGCGCGGTATTCACGACCCCGCGCGCCTTCAGCTGCGAAATGGTCGCGCAGCGCCAGCACCTCTTCGAGCGTGAACCATTTGGAACCACCCTCCCCTTCGCCCTGCGGCAGTTCCGGGTTCAGCCGCAGGACGCGCCGCAGATGGGCAGAATTGACCGGGATCAGATAGCGGCAGACTTCCCAGGTTGAGAACCGGCGCAGTCGCTTTTTGCCATCCGGCGCATAGCCCCGCTTCGCCAGATCATCGCGACCCCGGCTGGCGAAAGCGGCAGCCTTGGCAAAGCGCGCGGTATCGATTGGATCCGCCAGCCTTGCCGCGGCCTGGGCCGGGTCGATGTTGAAATAGGGGGGAGATCCGTCTTGCCCGGAAGCACTGGTTTCTGTGCCATTCTTTGCCTGTATGTTCGCAGTTTATGCTGATATTGCCCGAACTATGGCACATCATGGGTGAGAAGGGAATCATTCCTGTCCATCTGATCACTGATCTTTCTGGATTTTATCGAAAAGAGAGAACAAAGCGGTCTCTGTTTCATGATCTTTTTTCGCTTTAGAGTCTTTACCAGGTCACTAATCCTGCAAAAACAGTGTCTTCTGGCAGGATGGGTGCCCCTATACGGGGTGATGGGTATCCGGTTTCAGGACATTAGGTATCCGTTTGCGGGAAGAGAGGTGCCGATTCTCGGGCGAGGACGGAGTTTTGTGGATAAGTGACCCATAAATGGCAGGCATAGAGCCTGTTTCTCCGAATCATCCACAGGCCGGACGTCATCTGGCAGGGATGCTTCCTGCAAACGGATACCTTTCCGGAAGCGGCAGGATAGCTCAGGTTCCCGTTTACGGTTCGGCCTTCCGGCTTGGCCTGAGGGTTCCCGTCCGGTTCTTGCATTTGGATACCTTTTGCCGGATGATCCCGCCATAACAATAGCGACAGACGGGATTCGGCGATGGGCCGGGCGTCTGCGCAATGACCGGATTACAGATCCGGCGCTGAGCGAGGGCAGGCCGATGCAGATCCCGGAACGGGTCACAGAAGACAGGGTTTCAGACAGGACTGGACCAGAGGACATTCCGCGTGACCGGCTGAGCGGTCCGCTCAGGCGTGGCGCGGTGAAGAAGCATGTGGCGGCGATCCATGTCTCGGGGAAGCTGAGCCTGCTTCAGCGCAAGCTGTCGAACGTGCTCCTCCTCAATGCCTATGACACCCTGACCTCGCAGCCGCGCCATCAGATCGATGCGCGCACGCTGTGCCTGATGATCGGCTATAATTCGAATGATATGGAGACGCTGAAAGCGTCTCTGCGCGGGCTGGCCGAGACGGTTGCGGAATGGGACATGCTTGACGCCGATGGTCAGCAGGAATGGGGGGTCTCGGCGCTGCTGGCCTATGCCAAGCTCAAGGGCGGCATTTGCGAATATGCCTATTCGCCGGCGCTGGCGGAAAAGCTGCATGACCCCAAGGTCTTCGCGCTGATCAATCTCAACATCCAGCGGCGGTTCACCTCGGGCCATGCACTGGCGCTCTATGAGAATTGCTACCGCTTTATCCGCACCGGTTCGACCGGCTGGTGGTCGCTGGATATTTTCCGCCGGCTGATGGGGGTGGCGGACAGCCCCTATTATGATGAGTTCAAGCATCTGAACGCCAAGATCATCAAGCCTGCGGTGAGTGAGGTGAACAAGACGTCGAATATCGTGGTGACCCCGGATTTTCGCAAAATGGGCCGCCAGGTGACGGAGATCCGGTTTCTGATCGCCGAAAACCCGCAGCTTGCGATCCTTGATATGGATGACGGCGAGGGGCATCGCAATTCAGATGCCTATGCGCGGCTCAGGGCGCTTGGGGTCTCGGACCGACTGGCGCGGCAATGGATACAGGAACATGGCGAGGATCATCTGCGCCAGAAGCTTGACTATGTGGCGGGGCAGGGGGGCGTCAGGAACGCGGTCGGCTATCTGTCGAAAGTGCTGAAGGAAGGCGCCGCGAAAGATGCGGCGGAGGTTTCGCCGCGAAACCTTACCGCAGCGGGCGCGCTTTCGCCGAGGGCGCAACGGCTCGCGAGGATCCAGGCGCTGGCCCAGGCGCGGACACCGACGCAGCGTGATGCGGACCGCCGGCTGTTTCAGGCGCGGCTTGACGGTGCTGCCCGAGATGATTTTGAACGTCATGGCTGGATGTCGGCGCTGAACGCTGCTGCTATTCTTGTGTTTTGGGAAGAGGTCTCGCCCGGGGCCTTTGACGGCATCGCAGGAGGGGCAGAGTGAGCGCACGGTCTTTCATCTCGCGCGGGGTGGCCCATATCGACGTGCCGCATCAGGGGGCGCCGGTCTCGGTCGGGTTTGTGCTATTGCCGCAATTCACCATGCTGGCCTTCACCTCGGCGGTGGAGCCTTTGCGGGTGGCAAACCAGCTGGCAGGGAAGACGCTGTTCGAATGGGCGGTCTGGTCGTCTGAGGGCGAGCAGGTCACGGCGTCGAACGGGATGCGGGTCGGGGTCGATGGCGGGCTGCCGCCCGAGGCCCCTTCGGGCTATGTGCTGATCTGCGCCGGGACCGAGCCGGAGATGACGACGACGCGGCGGATGTCTGACTGGATCCGGGTGCAATGGCGGCGTGGCCGGACCGTGGGGAGCCTGTGCACCGGGGCCTATACGCTGGCGAAAGCGGGGATCCTCAAGGACCGGCAGTTCACGCTGCATTGGGAAAACATTCCCGGGTTTGTCGAGACCTATCCGGAGCTGGAGCCGCTGCGCCGGGTATTTTGCATCGACAACCGGGTGATCACCTGTGCCGGCGGCATCGCCTCGGCTGAACTGGTGGTCAAGCTGATCTCGGAACATTACGGGCCGGCTTTGGCGCAGGCGGTGATGGATATGTGCCTGCTGACCCATATGCGGCGCGAAAGCGATGATCAGATGACCTCGCTCGCGTCGCGTCTGGGCACGCGGAACGAGCATGTCGTCAAGGCCGTGGCCTGGCTGGAGGGGCGGCTGTCAGAGGATTTCCTGCTGGAGGAATGTGCCGATCATGTGGGTGTCACGCCGCGCCAGATCCAGCGGTTGTTCCGCCGCTATCTTGGCGTGACGCCGGTGCAATATCTGAACGGGCTGCGGCTGTCGCATGGCAGGCTTTTGCTGTCCGAGACCAATATGACGGTGATGGAAGTGGCCGTGGCCTGTGGCTATGTTTCCTC
The DNA here is from genome assembly GCF_030052995.1 of Gemmobacter sp. 24YEA27. Taxonomy (NCBI): domain Bacteria; kingdom Pseudomonadati; phylum Pseudomonadota; class Alphaproteobacteria; order Rhodobacterales; family Paracoccaceae; genus Gemmobacter; species Gemmobacter sp. 24YEA27. The sequence continues at coordinate 423,599 of NZ_JASJPW010000002.1, forward strand.
GTCGCATTTCGCGCGCAGCTTCCGTCAGAAATATGGCGTTTCGCCGAACAAGTATTCACATTTCCCGGCGGGGCGCGCAGCGAACTGCCGGTATAGTCCGGGGCTGCACCCGCCACAGGGGGCGGAGGGCGGAGGGAAAAATCTGCTAAACCCGGTGATTACCTGACAGGGGTCGCAATTCTGCCACTGGTGTCGTAAATTGCGCTGTGACCTGGCAGAATATGCGCTGACTTCAGGAAAAAGGACTCACCGGCCGACAGAAGGGCAGGGCGGGAAACCGTCAGCATCCGGGACGACGTCGGACGGCATTATCCAATCTGCAGACATGAGCGGTATCGTCTGGAGATCCTTCAAACAAACCGCAACCGGGAGATGACCATGAAAAAATCCGTCGCAACTGTCGCGCTGTCGCTGGGGCTCGGCCTTGGCGCCACGGCGGCTTTCGCTGATTGCGGTGATGTGACCATCGCAAGCATGAACTGGCAAAGTGCCGAAGTGCTGGCAGCACTGGATGCGATCATCCTGTCCGAGGGCTATGGCTGCAACGCGACCGTGATTTCGGGCGATACCGTGCCGACCATCACCTCGATGGTGGAACGCGGCCAGCCCGATATCGCACCCGAAGGCTGGGTTGATCTCGTCCCGGAAGTGATCGAGCGCGGCACCGAAGAGGGCCGTCTGGTGAAAGGCGCGCTGGCACTGTCGGATGGCGCGGTACAGGGCTGGTGGATCCCGAAATATCTCGCGGATGCGAACCCGGATATCAAGACCATCGATGATGCGCTGGCGCATCCGGACCTGTTCCCCGATTCTGAAGACCCGTCCAAGGGTGCGGTCTTCAACGGCCCGCAGGGCTGGGGGGGTACGGTTGTGACCACGCAGCTTTTCAAGGCCTATGGCGGCGAAGAAAAGGGCTTCAAGCTGATCGACACCGGTTCGGCGGCAGGGCTCGACGGCTCCATCGCGCGGGCTTACGAGAACAAGCAGGGCTGGGTCGGCTATTACTGGGCCCCGACCGCGCTCTTGGGCAAATACGAGATGGTCAAGCTGGAGCATGGCGTCCCTTATGACGCCGAGGCCTGGACGTCGTGCAACGCGAATGCCGATTGCGCCGATCCGCAAAAGAATGACTGGCCGGGTGATACCGTCCAGACCATCATGACCTCGAAATTCGCCGAAAGCGCTCCGGCCGAGGTGAAGGCCTATCTCGACACCCGCTCCTGGTCGAATGCGACCGTCAACGGGCTGATGGCCTGGATGACCGACAACCAGGCGACCGGCGATGACGGCGCGCGTCATTTCCTCAAAGAGAATGAGGAGATCTGGACGAAATGGGTGAGCCCCGAGGCTGCGGAAAAGATCAAGGCCGCGCTCTGAGCCTCTGACCGGCGGCCGTGATGCCGCCGGATCCTGCCCGCGCCGGTTAACACCGGCGCGCGCGCATTCATATCTTTTAAGATCAACAGGTCCGCTAAGGACCGGCCACCCGTTAATCACGGCATCTGACAGGGACACCAGGATGGATTGGCTGACCAAATTCCCCACCATGGAAACAAGCGCGCTGCGAGATCTGCGCAAGGGGATAGACGAGAATTTCCGCGCCTTTACCCGCGCATGGGGCGATACATTCGAATGGCTCTTCGAGCCGCTGCGGCTGTTCCTGATCTGGTCGGAAAACCTGATGCTGAAGACACCCTGGCCGATTGTGCTGCTGGTGATCGCGCTGATCGCCTGGTTTGCCAGCCGCAGCTGGAAGATCACGGCTTTTGCTGTGGTCTCGCTGCTGGCGATCGGCTGGTTCGGCATGTGGGATGACACGATGCGGACCATCTCGATGATCTTCGTCTGTACGGTGGTGGCGATTGCGGTCGGGATCCCGGTCGGGATCCTGATGGCGCGCTCGAACCGGATGCAGGCAGTGGTCAACCCGGTGCTGGACGTCATGCAGACCATGCCGAGTTTCGTCTATCTGATCCCGGTCGTCATGCTCCTGGGGATCGGGCGGGTGCCGGGGGTGATCGCGGTGGTGATCTATGCCATCCCGCCGATCATCCGCCTGACGAACCTTGGCATCCGCATGGTCGACAAGGATGTGCTCGAGGCGGCGGATGCCTTTGGCTCATCTTCCTGGCAAAAGCTGAAAAACGTACAGATGCCGCTGGCCCTGCCGACCATCATGGCCGGGATCAACCAGACGATCATGATGGCGCTGGCCATGGTGGTGATCGCGGCAATGATCGGGGTACAGGGGCTGGGTCAGCCGGTGCTGCAGGCGATCAACAACCAGTATTTCTCGATCGGGCTTTTCAATGGTTTTGCCATCGTCTGCATCGCCATCCTCTTCGACCGCGTGAGCCAGGCTTACGGGCGCCGTCTGCAAAAGCATCTGGAGATCGTTCATGGGTGATACTTCTGCAATCGGCATCGAGATCCGCAAGCTTTATAAGATCTTCGGCCCGCATGCGGCTGATATGGTCGCCCGGGTCGAGGCGGGCATGACCAAGACCGAGCTGAATGAGAAACACGGCCATGTTCTGGGGCTGAAGGATATCAATATCTCGATGCCCGCCGGCGGCATCCAGGTGATCATGGGGCTTTCAGGGTCGGGGAAATCGACGCTGATCCGCCATATCAACCGGCTGATCGACCCGACTTCGGGCGAGGTGGTGGTCGGCGGCGATGATGTCGTCAAAATGAACCCGGATCAGTTGCGCCGGTTCCGGCGGCACCAGACGGCGATGGTGTTTCAGAAATTCGCGCTGCTGCCGCACCGGAATGTGCTGGAAAACACCGTCTACGGGCTCGAGGTTCAGGGTCTGGACCGCGCGGATCAGGTGAAATCCGCGACCATGTGGCTGGAACGCGTCGGGCTGAAAGGGTTCGAGAAAAAATACCCCAACCAGCTTTCGGGCGGCATGCAGCAACGCGTGGGCCTCGCCCGCGCGCTGGCAAATGACGCGCCGATCCTTCTGATGGACGAGGCGTTTTCTGCGCTCGACCCGCTGATCCGGGTGGATATGCAGACGATCCTGCTGGATCTGCAAAAGGACATCCGCAAGACCATCGTCTTCATCACCCATGATCTTGATGAAGCGCTGCGGCTAGGCGACCGCATTGCGATCCTGCGCGACGGCAATATGGTGCAGCAGGGCACGGGCCAGGAGATCGTGATGACCCCCGCCGATGACTATATCGAAAGCTTCGTCGAACACGTCAATCGCGGCAGGGTGATCCGGGTCGAAACCGTGATGCAGAAGGGCGCGGAAACCGGTGGCCTCGCGACCATCCCGGCCACCGCGCTCCTCGAAGATGCGGCAAAGCAGCTGATCGCCGGCAATGCCGCCCGCCTCGCGGTCACCGACCCGTCAGGGCGCCCACTCGGCACTGTCGATATGGCAGCGATCACCCGCGGCATGTTCCCGACCCGGGCCGCCGCCTGAGCTCTTTCATCTGTCCTTAAATATCCCGGGGGAGGGGGCCGTAAGGCCCCCCGGGGGCAGAGCCCCCGAACCCGGCTTCCAGACCCGCCCGGCTCAGCGGAAGACATCAACCGAGATGTAACTCCCGACACCGCCCTGGCCCCAGATCTGCACCTGGACCACCGCGCCGCCATTAACGATGGCCGCGCGCGCGCCTTTGGTCATAGTGCCGCCCATCAGCATCTTCTCCATCGCATCGCGGTTCTTCACATCGCCGAAAAAGCTGTCCCATTCATCGCCGGGATCGCCCTTGCCGAATTTGTGGAAATTGGCGCGGTCCTGGCGCAGGATCTGCCAGGGCTGGGTGAGCCGCTTGCCTTTCGAATTCACCAGATCGGCCGGGCCGATAAAGGCGGTATATTCCTCCAGGAGATCCTGGGCGGCGACTGGTGCGGCGAGGCCAGCCCCGAAAAGGGTCGCCACGACGGCAAGTGCAGGGAAACGCATCTTAGTGCTCCTGTCAGAAGGGGATCAGCTCAAGGTAGGGGTCAGTCCGGTCGCCCGCCCGTAAGCCGGGCGTAAACAATCAGTTCGGGCCGGTATTCGAAATGCATACCATCGAAATGGTGCCATTTGCCGCCCCAGATAAAGCCATAGCGCTCCATCTCGCGCACCAGCGCCTCGGGATAGCGGTTGTCATAGGGCCCGACCTTGCCCTCGCGCGCACCCGACCAGCGCCAATAACCGCCAAGCTCGGTGTTGAAATCGACCGCCATGCCGAAACTATGGCCCGAAAGCCGCGTGGTGCCTGCGATCACGCGCCAGTTGAAACTGCCGCCGATGGTCTGGAAATAGACATTCATTTCTGGCCCGAGCGCGTGGATCGCGGCCAGTGCGGCGCGCAGCTGCGTGGCCGCGCAGGTCTTTTCGGACATCATGAAGACGGCTTTCGCATCCCCCGGCCAGCGCACCTCTTCAAGCCCCGCCGCCGCCTCGGCTTTGCTGTTGCCGTAAAGCGCGCGGAAGAAGGGCTCATTGCGCGCGCGGCCCGGGTCGAACCAGGGCGCCTCGCGCAGGGCCAGATCAAAGGCCAGCGGATAGGTCTGCAGGAACTGTTCGGTGATGCTGGCATCTTCCAGCCGTTCCTGCGGAGAAAGCGGCACGTCACCGAAGCCGGTCGGCAGCTTCCGCCCGTCAGCGAAGATCAGGGTCTGACGGTTCGCGCTGACCTCTGTGCCAGGATAAGCCAGTTCCAGCGCGTCAATCCAGGGCAGGTCGGCTTTTGCAGGCAATTCGGTGCTCAGGAAGTCCCTGACCTCACAGGCCCCGGCCGGCCCGGCTGCCAGCAGGGCCAGAACCAGAAGATTGCGCAAAGTCACCATAGGACCATCCCTTCCTCTGCCTGGATCCTGATACCAGGCGAAACCTGATCCGAACCGCACATCGCGGCAAGTCCGGAGAGCCGGACCTTACTCTGCTCCGGGATTGGTGCGGTTCCAGCGGATCGACGACCAGAGCGAGACCCCGATCAGCACCGCACCGCCAAGCCCGGTGATCACTTCGGGAATATGCACGATGGCCTGAAGATACATGATGACCGAGAGGATCAGGATCGCCCAGAAGGCGCCGTGTTCGAGATAGCGGTATTCCGCCAGGGTGCCTTTCTCGACCAGCATGATGGTCATCGAGCGCACATACATCGCGCCGATCCCAAGGCCGATGGCGATGACAAAAAGGTTTTGCGACAGGGCAAAAGCCCCGATCACCCCGTCAAAGGAAAAGCTCGCATCCAGCACTTCGAGATACAGAAACGCGCCGACGCCGCCCTTGGCCGCGCCTTCCAGCATCTCCTGGCTGCGGTCAAGAATGCCCCCAGAACCTCGACCATCAGGAAGGTCAGAAGCCCCCAGATCGCAGCATGGAAGAAGGTATTCGACGCCGCAGGCCCAAGCGCGGGATCATTCTCGATGATCTTCGAGAAAATCAGCATGATCACCAGCACGAAGGCGATCTCAATCCCCTTGATCGAAGAGAAATTCGCGGCTTTCTGCTCGATCCAGCGTACCCAGTGTACGTCTTTTTCACTGTCGAAAAAGAAAGACAGGCCGACCATCATCAGGAAGGTGCCGCCAAAGGCCGCGATGGGCAGATGGGCATCATGCATGATCTCGGCATAGCGTTCGGGCTGGCTTGCGGCCATCACAAGCGCGGTCCAGGGGCCGACATTGGCGGCGATCACCACGATCAGCAGCGGGAAGACGATCCGCATTCCGAAGACGGCGATGATAATGCCCCAGGTCAGAAAGCGGCGCTGCCAGAGCGGCGTCATATCCTTGAGCTTATTGGCATTGACGATGGCATTGTCGAAGGAAAGCGAGATTTCCAGCACCGCCAGAACCGAGACGATGAAGAAGACCTTCAGCGCCCCGAGCGTGGTATGTTCGGTGGAAAAGCCCAGCCAGAGCCCGAGCCCGAGCCCGATTGCCGTGACCACGAAAGCTGCGGTGAAATAGGACAGGGTTGTGCGTTCGGAAATGCCTGGGGCCGCCATCGGAGTCGCTCCTGAGAAAATCTCACATGTCTGTTAGCGCGGTGGCTGTAGACGGGCCAGTGGCATTTTGCAGAGGCAGCATTGGAGATTCGTGGCCCAGGCAGCTTTGCGCCGGCGATGGGGGCGGGCCCGTAGGAAGAAGGGGGCCACGGAAAAGGGGGCCTGGCGGCCCCCTTATGTCAGTCTTGCAGTGGTGGGATCAGCCGACGATGGTCGCCTCGGTCGCGGCGCGCAGTTCGGCCTCGCTGATGCCCGGGGCGCATTCGACGATCTTCAGCCCGCCCGGCACCACATCCAGCACCCCAAGGTTCGAGATGATGCGGTCGACCACCGATTTGCCGGTCAAGGGCAGGGTGCAGGCTTTCAGCACTTTCGACTCGCCCGCCTTATTGGTGTGGTCCATCACCACGACCACACGGCCCACGCCCGCGACAAGGTCCATCGCGCCGCCCATGCCCTTCACAAGCTTGCCCGGGATCATCCAGTTGGCGAGATCGCCGTTTTCCGCGACCTCCATCGCGCCAAGGATCGCCATGGCGATCTTGCCGCCACGGATCATCGCGAAGCTGGTGGCGCTGTCGAAAAACGCGGTTTGCGGCAGCTCGGTGATGGTCTGCTTGCCGGCATTGATCAGATCGGCGTCTTCCTCGCCCTCGAACGGGAAGGGGCCCATGCCAAGCATGCCGTTTTCCGATTGCAGCGTGACCTCGACGCCCTCGGGGATGTAATTCGCCACCAGCGTCGGAATGCCGATGCCGAGATTCACATACCAGCCGTCCTGGAGTTCCTGCGCCGCACGGGCGGCCATTTGGTTACGATCCCAGCCAGCCATTATGCCTGCTCCTTCTGGCGCACAGTGCGTTGTTCGATCCGCTTTTCATGGGCGCCCTGCACGATCTTTGTCACGTAGATGCCGGGGAGGTGGACGCTGTCGGGGTCCAGGGCGCCAAGCGGCACGATTTCCTCGACCTCGGCGATGCAGATGCGGCCGCAGGTGGCGGCGGGGACGTTGAAATTCCGCGCGGTCTTGCGGAAGACGAGATTGCCCGAAGGGTCGGCCTTCCAGGCTTTCACAATCGCCAGATCGGCGACGAGGCCGCGTTCCAGGATATAGGTCTGGCCGTCGAAATCGTGATGCTCCTTGCCTTCGGCGATCACGGTGCCGACGCCGGTTTTGGTGTAGAAGCCGGGGATCCCGGCGCCGCCGGCGCGCATCCGCTCGGCCAGCGTGCCCTGCGGGTTGAATTCCAGCTCCAGCTCGCCCGAGAGATACTGGCGCATGAATTCGGCATTCTCGCCCACATAGGACGAGATCATCTTCTTCACCTGGCGGGTTTCGAGGAGTTGCCCGAGGCCGAAGCCGTCAACGCCCGCATTATTCGAGGCGACGGTCAGCTCTTTTGTGCCCGCGTCGCGGATCGCGGCGATCAGCAGTTCCGGAATGCCACAAAGGCCAAAGCCACCGGCGGCGATCAGCATCCCGTCTTTCAGATGTCCGTCCAGCGCTTCGGCGGCGGTATTGTATATCTTGTTTCCCATGATCCCTCTCCGGACTCTGGTCCGATCCCCGGTGATGCTGATGGATTGCAGGCCGGGCCGGAATCCGTAGAAATACGTAGGTGCCCAGGTATAGCGAGACACCGATGCCGTCTTCTGCCCCCGATGACCTTGCCGCACTGGCCTTTCTGCATGCGCCGGAAGCCACGCTGGTGCTGCGCGAGCGGGTGATCCGCCGCGCCAATCTGGCGGCGGGGCGGGTGTTCGGCTGGGACCCGGGCGCGCTCGAGGGCTGTTCGATGCGGGTGCTTTACCCTGGCGAGACCGATTTCGAGCGGCTGGGCCAACGCGCGGAAGAGGCGCTGCGGCTGAAGCCGATGATCCGCGATGAACGTTTCATGCGCCGCCAGGACGGCCAGCTGGTCTGGATGGAGGGCAGGGGGGTGACGCTGACCCCGAAAGCACCGCATCGCCTGGCGATCTGGACCTATCGCGTGATCGAGACGGGGGCGGCGCCGGGCCTTCTGACGCCCGCCGAGATGCGCGTGGCGCGGCATATGGTCGGCGGCATGACCTCGAAGGAAATTGCGCGGGTGCTGGACTGCTCGCCCCGCACGGTTGAGGTGCACCGGGCCTCGATGATCCGCAAGCTCCGGGTCAGAAACAGTTTCGAGCTGATCCGGAGCCTGCTGGATTCCGGAGCGGCGCCGGTCGAGACGAGATCAGAGGGTGGCCCTGAATCGTAAGAACAGTCCGGCCTGGCTGGAAATCGCGAGCCTGGGCCAAGCCTTGTTGCGATGGTCCTTCACCGCGCCTTCGCTGATTGCCAGGCGCAAAGCCAAGGCGGGGGGCGATCTTTGGCGATGTCTTCATCGACACAAATGTCAGGGCGCGTCGCGGCGAGGATGGGGCCAGGCGCCGCCATGTCACCGCCTGGGAGCCGGAGCGCTGTGCCGGGGTGGTCGGACCCTGCTGCGCGCCCTCTTGCGCCAGCGGCGCTTTCTGGCATCTGATCGGGCAACAGTCTGACAGGAGTTGCCGATGCCCGTGGTGCCGAAGAACTGGTTCATGCCCGCCGAGACCGCCCCCCAGGACCGGATCTGGATGGCCTTCCCGCGCGAAAGTGCCACGCTGGGCGAGGGCACGGTCGCGCGCGAGGCGGGCTACCGCGCCTGGGCCGATGTCGCATTGGCCATTGCGCCGTTTCAGCCGGTGACGATGATCGTCGATCCGACAGAGACCGCACGGGCGAAAGCGATGCTTGGCTCTGCCGTTGACCTGGTTGAGCGCCCCATTGAGCATTTCTGGACACGTGATTCCGGCCCGACTTTCGTGCAGGCGGCGGATGGCTCGATTGCGGCGGTCGATTGGATGTATAACGCCTGGGGCTCTGATGACCCGGCGGAATGGCAGAATGACCGGGGCCTCGCGCGCTTTATCGCCGGGCTGGCCGGGGTGCCGGTGGTGTCATCCCTGCTGGTCAATGAGGGCGGCGGCATCCATGTCGACGGCGATGGTACCATGTTCGCGACGGAAACCGTGCAGCTGGATCCGCGCCGCAATCCTCTGGCCGACCGCGTGCGGGTAGAGGCGGAATTCGCGCGCACGCTGGGCGTCGAAAAGGTGATCTGGCTGCCGCAGGGGCTCACAGGCGATTACTGGGAGTTCGGCACCAATGGCCATGTCGATATCGTTGCGACTTTCCCGAGCCCCGGCAAGGTGCTGCTGCATGATCAGCGCAATCCGGGCCATCCGGATCACAAGGTGATGGCCGATATCCGCGCGATCCTTGAGGGCGCGACGGATGCGAAGGGACGCCGGCTCGAGATCATCGCGGTCCCGGCGCCGGAAGCCATCACCGATGCGCATGGGTTCAACGACTGGTCCTACATCAATCACCTGGTGCTGAATGGGGCCGTCATTGCCTGTGGCTTTGGCGAGCCGCGTGCCGATGCTGAGGCGGCTGAGATCCTTGGCGCCGCCTATCCCGGGCGCAAAGTGGTGACGGTCGACGCCCGCGAGATCTTTGCGCGTGGCGGTGGGGTGCATTGCATCACGCAGCATCAGCCCGCCGCCCTTCAGGCCCCGGCACGGGCATGAACCTCCACGGCGCAAGCATCGCCGGTCTGCGCGCGGGCCTTGAGGCCGGCAAGCTTACTTCGGTCGCACTGGTCGCAGGGTATCTGCGCCGCATTGCCGCCTATGATCGCAGCGGCATTCGTCTGAATGCCGTGCCGGTGCTGAACCCCGCGATGTTTGACGAGGCCCGCGCCTCTGATCTGCGCCGCGCGCGCGGCGAGGCGCTCGGGCCGCTCGATGGCATCCCCTATACCGCCAAGGACAGTTACAAAGTCAAAGGCCTGACAGTGGCCGCAGGTTCGCCCGCCTTTCGGGATCTGGTCGCGGGGGATGATGCTTTTGCGATCGGGCGGCTGAAAGCGGCGGGGGCGGTGCTGATCGGGCTGACCAATATGCCGCCAATGGCCAATGGTGGTATGCAGCGTGGCGTTTACGGGCGGGCGGAATCGCCCTGGAATGCCGCTTACCTGACAGCGGCGTTCGCCTCCGGCTCGTCAAACGGGTCGGGCAGCGCGACGGCGGCCTCTTTCGCGGCCTTCGGGCTGGGCGAGGAAACCTGGTCTTCGGGCCGCGCGCCGGCGGCGAATAACGGGCTTTGCGCGCTGACACCGTCGCGCGGGCTGATCTCGGTCCGGGGCAACTGGCCGCTGGTGCCGACGATGGATGTGGTGGTGCCACATGCCCGCAGCATGGCGGATCTGCTGGAAGTGCTCGACGTGATCGTGGCCGATGATCCCGAGACGCGCGGCGATCTGTGGCGGGCGCAGGACTGGGTTGCGCTGCCGCGCCCGTCAGAGATCCGCCCGCCATCCTATCCGGCGCTGACCGCCGCGCTGACGGGCAGGCGCTTTGCGCTACCCGCAATGTATGTGAACCAGGACCAAGAGGCCGGGACCGGGGACAGCCCGGGGATCGGCGGGCCGACCGGGCAGCGGATCGAGACCCGCGCTTCGGTCATTGCGCTGATGGACAGGGTGGTCGCGGCGCTGCGCGCGGCGGGGGCAGAGGTGGTGATCTCGGATTTCCCGCTGGTTTCCAATTACGAGGGCGACCGGAGGGGTGCGCCGAAGATCGGGACGCGGGGGCTTGTCTCGCCGGAATATCTGCGGCGCGAGATTGTCGATCTCTCGGTCTGGGCCTGGGATGATTTTCTGGCCGCCAATGGCGATCCGGGCCTCAACCGGCTGTCGCAGGTCGATGGCGCGGCGATATTCCCGCAGCCCGACGGCGCGCTGCCCGACCGCTATACCGGCTTTGGCGATGATATTGCCGATTACCCCGCCCATGCGCGCGTGCATCCGGTCACGGATTTCCGCGAGATTCCGCATCTGGAAGATGGGTTTCGTGGGCTTGAGGAAACCCGAAAGCGCGATCTGGAAGACTGGATGGACAGGCATGGCTATGATGCGGTGATCTTTCCGGCGGTGGCGGATGTGGGACCGGCGGATGCCGATGTGACCGCGGCCTCGGCGGATCTGGCCTGGAGGAACGGCACCTGGGTCGCGAATGGCAATCTCGCGATCCGGCATCTGGGTGTGCCGACGGTGACGCTTTCGATGGGCGTGATGGCGGATACCGGGATGCCGGCCGGGCTGACGCTTGCCGGCCGGGCCTGGGAGGACAGCAGGCTGCTGGCGCTTGCACGCGCGATGGAACCGCTCCTGCCGCCGACCGGCCTCGCGCCCCGCATACCCGAATTGCCGCCGCTGCCGGTGCCGGGCCCCGCGCAGCGGCTGAAGCTGAGCGTTGCGGCCAGCGCCAGCGGGGCGGGGGAGGTGCGGCTGGAGATCCGCATCGAAACCGATGCGCCCCGGCTGCGCCTGACCGTCGATGGCGCGCAGGTGGAGCCCGTGGCAGTGCCGGATGGCTTTGCTGCCCTGGTCATCCTGCCCGAAAACACCCATCGCCACAGCGTATATGAGCCGCCCCATGGCCCCCTGGTGATCGCCGAGACGGCGACGCTTGCGGCCTTTGTCAGCGCTGGCTGAAAGCACCACTTTTTCAGGAAAATCCGCCTGGCCGGACTGCGAATAGCATTTTGGTCAGAATTGCGGTTTTCTTCTGTGATTACCGATGATAATTGTCAGGATAGGTTTTGCGACAATTCGCGACAGATCCACGATCCGGCCTGTGCCGGAGATCCGGCCCATCCGCAGGCGCAGAACGCGCGGGCGGCGGGGCATAATGGAGGAGGCCTTCTGATGACATTCGCGCCCGGAAAATTTGCGGCTGGCATTGCGCTTGCGCTCGGGATCGGCTCGATGGCGGCGGCGGATACGCTGACCATCTATTCCGGCCGCGGCGAGGCGCTGGTTGCGCCGCTGATCGCACAATTCGAGGCAGAGACCGGCATCAAGACTGATGTGCGCTATGGCTCGACCTCGGAAATGGCGGCCTTGCTGCAGGAAGAGGGTGCCAACAGCCCGGCCGATCTGTTCTGGGCCCAGGATGCCGGCGCGCTTGGTGCTCTGGCCCCGGTCTTCGCAGAGCTGGCGGCGGGCGAGAATGAAAAAGTGCTCGAGGTCTTCCGCGATCCGTCGAACAAATGGGTGGCGACATCGGGCCGGACCCGGGTGCTGGTCTACTCGACCGAGCGGGTCGAGCCGGGTGCGCTGCCCGCAAAGATCACCGATCTGACCGATGCGAAATACAAGGGCCGCGTTGCCTGGGCGCCGACCAATGGTTCTTTCCAGGCCTTTGTCACGGCGTTCCGTCTGACCCATGGCGATGAGGCAACCAAAGCCTGGCTGGAAGGCATGATCGCCAATGACACCAAGGTTTACAAAAACAACGGCACCCAGATCGAAGCCATTGCCGCGGGCGAGGTCGATTATGGCCTGGTGAACAACTACTACCTGGGCCGCTATACCGCCAAGGATGACGCCTTCCCCGTCGATCAGGCACATTTCGAAGCCGGTGATATCGGCAACCTGGTGCTGGTTGCGGGCGCGGGGATTGTCGGAACCTCGGCCAATAAAGAGAATGCGCAGAAGTTCATCGATTATCTGCTCTCGCCCGCCGCGCAGCAGTTCATCACGCTGCAGGGCTATGAATATCCGGTTGTCACGGGCGTGATCCCGCATGCGACGCTGGAAAGCCTTGAGGCTGTCCAGGCGATCAGCCCGAAGGTCGATGTGAACCAGATCGGCGATCTGGAAGGCACGCTCGCGCTGCTGCGTGAGGTCGGGCTGCTCTGAGCTTGTCGGGCATCGTGACATCATCAGGGCGGGCGGGGCGCAGGCCCCGCCCGCCGCTTGCCTTGCTGCTTGCAGCGGGGCTTGTGGGCGTCGGCACCTGTCTGCCGGCGGCCTATCTGGTGATACGCGCCTTCGGGGCCGAGCCGGCACAACTGGCGGAAATCGTCTTCCGGTCGCGCAATCTGCTGCTTTTGGGCAATACACTTTCGCTGGTGGCGCTGGTCCTGGCGATCGGCACACTGATCGCGCTTCCCATGGCCTGGCTGGTGACGCGCAGCGACTTGCGGGCGAAAGGGCTCGTCACATTTATGATGGCGCTTCCGCTGGCGGTGCCGGGCTATGTGATGGCCTATGCGCTTTTGGGACTGTCGGGTTATTACGGGTTTGCGCGGGAATGGTTCGGGGTCTCGCTGCCGCCCCTGCACGGGCTTTGGGGGGCGGCTCTGTCGCTGGCGCTTTACACCTTCCCCTATATCTTCCTGAACCTGCGCGCGGCATTTCTGGGGATGGATCCGGGGCTTGAGGAAAGCGCGGCCTCGCTGGGCCGTTCGCGCTCCGAGGTCTTGCGCCATGTTGTGCTGCCGCAGCTCTGGCCGGCGCTGGTCTCGGCCTGGCTGGTCGTGGGGCTTTATGTGATCGGCGATTTCGGAGCCATCGCGCTGATGCGCTATGAGGTGTTTTCCTACGCGATTTATACGCAATATGCCGGGGCTTTCGACCGGACCTATGCCGCCTGGCTGTCTTTGATGCTGTTGGGCGTGGCGGGCGTGGCACTTTATGCGCAGGCGCGACTGACGCGGAGCCGTCGCTTTGCCCGGGTCGGGACCGGGGTGCAGCGGCGCGGCGTGCCGGTGCGGCTGGGTCTTTGGGCGGTTGCCGCCTGGGGCTGGGTCGTTCTGGTAAGCCTCGCTGCGCTCGGATTGCCTCTGGCGGTGCTGGGGCACTGGATGCGGCGCGGGATTGGCGAGATCGACTGGGCGATGCTGGGGCAGGCGGCGCTGAATTCGGGTCTGGCGGCGGCGGTGGTCGCCGGGCTCACCGTCGCGCTGGCACTGCCGGTGGTTTTGCTGACGCTGCGCTGGCCCGGCTGGTTTGCGAGCCTGACTGACCGGCTGGCCTGGATGGGCTATGCGACGCCGCCGCTGGCCTTTGGTCTTGCGATGGTGTTTTTCACCCTTGCGGTCATCCCCTTTGCCTATCAGAGCCATGGCGTCCTGATCTTCGCCTGGGTGATGACCTTCCTCGCGCTGGCGCTCGGGCCTTTGCGGCTGGCGCTGATGCAGATCGGGACCAGGCCGGAAGAGGCGGCGCGGGCGCTCGGGGTCTCGCCGTTCCGGGCTTTTGCGCGCGTGACGCTGCCGCGTCTGAAAGGCCCGATGGTCGCGGCGGGCCTTTTGGTCTTTATCGCCGTGGTCAAGGAATTGCCGCTGAACTGGATGCTGGCGCCCACCGGCTGGCGCAGCCTTTCGACCACGGTCTTTGGTCGCACCGTCGAGGGCATGATGACCGAGGCCGCGCCATTCGCGTTAGCGATCATCCTTTTTTCGGCGTTTTTCGTCGGGCTGATCCTGAAATATGAAGGCGCCGGCCGTAAGGAATTGGGAAGAAGATGACGGTTGAGCCCCTGCTGTCGCTTTCACATCTGAGCCGGTCTTTTGGCGCGGGCCAGGCCGTGGTCGATGATCTGTCACTGGATCTGGCCGCGGGCGAGATCCTTGCGCTGATCGGGCCTTCGGGCTGTGGCAAGACCACGACGCTCCGGATGGTTGCGGGGTTCGAGACCCCGGACCGGGGCAAGATCCGGCTGGCGGGGCGCGATGTCACCGGGATTGCGCCGGAAAAGCGCGGCATCGGCATGGTGTTCCAGGACTATGCGCTCTTCCCGCATATGACCGTGGCGCAGAATGTGGCTTTTGGCGCCGCAGACCGGGCGCCCGCTACGGCGCAGCGCTTCCTCGATATGGTCGGGCTGTGCGATTTCGGGCTGCGTTACCCCGATGAGCTTTCCGGCGGCCAGCAGCAGCGCGTGGCGCTGGCGCGCAGCTTTGCCGCCGCGCCGGCGGTGATCCTGCTGGATGAGCCGTTCTCGAATCTTGATGCCGCGCTGCGCGCCCGGACAAGGCGCGAGATCCGGGCGCTTTTGAAGGCGAGCGGCATCGGTATCCTCTTCGTCACCCATGACCAGGAAGAGGCGCTCAGTTTCGCCGACCGCGTCGCGGTGATGAAAGACGGGCGCCTGTTGCAATGTGGCCCGGCGGCTGAGGTCTATGACCGCCCCGCCGATCCCTTTGTCGCGGGCTTTCTGGGCCGCACCAATCTGATCACCGGCGAGGCGAGGGGCGAGAGTTGCGAAACCGTGCTGGGCCCGATCGCGCTGGAACGCCCGGCCAGCGGCCCGATCGGATTCTCGCTGCGTCCGGAACAGATCACTATTCGCGAGGCCGGGGCAGGCGAGGCCGCCCGGGGCCGGGTCACCTCGGTCGAATTCAAGGGGCATGATCTGACCTATTGGGTCGATTGCAACGGAACCGAGATCCAGGTCGATCAGATGGGCGGCCCGCGCCTGCCCGAGGGGGCTCCGGTGATGCTCTCGGTCGCGGGCAGGGTGGCGGCTTTCGGCTGAGAGGTCTTGACCATTCGGCGCTCCGGGTCCAGGCCATATCTTTGCCCCGAAGGCTGACAGAGTGAGACATGCTGCGTGATTTCCTGAGCTACTACCGGCCCTGGAAGACCCTGTTCTGGGTCGATTTCGGCTGTGCGGTCCTGTCGGGCCTGTTGGAGCTGGCCTTTCCGCTGGCAGTCCGGGGCTTTATCGATGTGCTGTTGCCGGCGGGGAACTGGTCCCTGACGCTGATCGCGGCGGCGGTGCTGATGGTGGTCTACCTCGTCAATACCGCGCTGATGGCAATTGTGACCTATTGGGGCCATATGCTCGGGATCAATATCGAGACCGAGATGCGCAGGCGCGCCTTTGACCATATCCAGAAACTCTCCTGGAGCTATTTCGACAAATCGCGCACCGGCCATCTGGTGTCCCGCGTGACCCGCGATCTGGAGGAGATCGGCGAGGTTGCGCATCACGGGCCCGAAGATCTGTTCATCGCGATCATGACCTTTATCGGGGCCTTCGCGCTGATGCTCTGGCTGCATCCGCCGATGGCGATCATGACGGCGGTGATCGTGCCGGTGGCGGTGCTGATTGTCTCGGTCTTTGGCGGGCGGATGACGGCGACCTGGCGCGCGATCTACAGCCGTGTGGCGAATTTCAACGTCCGGATGGAGGAGAATGTCGGCGGTATCCGCGTGGTTCAGGCCTTTGGCAATGAGGAACATGAGAAAGCGCGCTTTGCGCATGACAATGCGATGTACCGGCGCACGAAACTCGATGCCTATAAGATCATGGCGGCAAGCCAGGCGCTGAATTATATCGGGATGCGTGGGGTTCAGGTGCTGATCATGGTCGCGGGCGCGGGCTATGTGCTGGAAGGCAGCCTGACAGCGGGTGGTTTCGTCGGTTTCCTTTTGCTGTCCTCTGTGTTCTTCCGGCCGCTGGAAAAGATCGCTGCTGTGCTGGAAACCTATCCGAAAGGTATCGCGGGGTTCCGTCGTTATCAGGAGCTGCTGGCGAATGAGCCTGATATTGCCGACCTGCCCAATGCCCGCCCGGCGCCTGCGCTGTCCGGCGCGATGCAGTTCAATGCTGTGAACTTCGGCTATGATCCCGCGCGCCCGGTGCTGCGCGACATCACCTTTGACGTGAAGCCCGGCGAGACGCTGGCCTATGTCGGCCCGTCAGGCGCGGGGAAGACCTCGCTTCTGGCGTTGCTGCCCCGGTTCTACGAACCGGCCTCGGGCGCGATCACGCTTGACGGCCATGACATCACCAGATTTACCCTCGACAGCCTGCGCCGTCAGATCGGGATCGTGAGCCAGGATGTTTACCTCTTTGGCGGCACGCTGCGCGAGAATATCGCTTACGGTCGGCTGGATGCGACCGAGGCCGAGATCATCGCAGCCGCCGAACATGCGCAGCTTTCCGAGATGATCGCGCGGATGCCGCAGGGGCTGGATACCATTGTGGGCGAACGCGGTGTCATGCTGTCGGGCGGCCAGAAGCAGCGCGTCGCCATCGCCCGGGTCTTCCTGAAGAACCCGCCGATCCTGATCCTCGACGAGGCGACCTCGGCGCTGGATACCGAAACCGAACGCGAAATCCAGGCCGCGCTGGAGCGCCTGGCCGAGGGCCGCACCACGCTGGTGATCGCGCATCGCCTGGCGACGATTCGCGATGCCGACCGGATCATCGTGATGGAGGAAGGCCGGATCACAGAAACGGGCACACATGCCGAATTGTCGGTCAGTGGCGGGCGCTATGCGCGGCTTTCGGCGGCCTGATCGCGCCCCGGTGCCTTGTCGCTGTTGATCGCGGAAAAACAGTGGCGTATTCCTTTTGTCGACATGAAGGGGATGCGCGCCGATGACTGCCAGCGAAACGCCTGCGGGGCATGACCGCAAACGCGGCTCCGGCGTGCGGATGGTCTACGAATTGTTGCGCGACCAGATCCTCGATCTGGAACTGCCGCCAGGCTCTATCGTCGATGAGATCCAGCTTGCCGACCGCTTTGGCATGTCGCGCACACCGATCCGCGAGGCGCTGGTGCGGCTTGCGGCGGAAGGGCTGATCGACACGCTGCCGAACCGCTCGACCATGGTGTCGCAGATCGACTTCGCCAATCTTCATACTTTTTTCGACGCGCTGACGCTGATGTATCGCGTCACCACACGGCTTGCGGCGGAATATCACACGGCCGAAGACCTCGACCGCATCCGCGCGCATCAGCGCGCCTATGAAGAACGCTGTGCGGCAGGGGACGAGATCGGCATGATCGCGACCAACCGCCAGTTCCACCAGACCATCGCCGAGGCCGGGCGCAACCGCTATTACCTATCGCTCTTCAGCCGCTTGCTGGATGAGGGGCGCCGCCTGCTGCGGCTTTACTATTACAGCAGTTTCGAAGGCGATATGCCGGCGCTCTGGCTGCGCGAACATGAGCAGATGGTCGCGGCGATTGCCGCCCGCGATATCGGCGCCGCCGATCAGGTTGCGCGCGCCCATGCCGATCAGATCATCCGGCAGATCCAGAAAGCGATCACCCGCGACCGCCGCCAGGACATCTCCATCTGATCTTTCCGGGGGAGGCCAGGCTGCGCGCGGATCTCCGCCTGAACGGAATTTATGTCGACAAATAAAATACAAACTCTATACTCACGGCTGAACCACGGAATCGTGCCGCCAGACCTCTCGCGCGGCCCCAACAGAGGAACCAGCCAGATGAGCGATATCTTCACCGGCACCATCCCCGCCCTGATGACGCCCTGCAAAGCCGATCGCAGCCCCCATTTCGATGCGCTCGTGAAAAAGGCGAAAGAGCTCGTCAGCCTTGGCATGTCCTCTGTGGTCTATTGTGGCTCGATGGGGGACTGGCCGCTCCTGACTGACGCGCAGCGGATGGAAGGCGTCGAGCGCCTCGTGCAGGCCGGTGTCAAAGTGATCGTCGGAACCGGTGCGATCAATACAGCTTCGGCTGTGGCCCTGGCAGAACATGCCGCAAAGACCGGTGCGCATGGCCTTATGGTGATCCCGCGCGTCTTGTCGCGCGGCTCGGTCGCGGCGGCGCAGAAGGCGCATTTCAAGGCGATCCTTGCGGCCGCTCCGAAGCTGCCGGCCGTGATCTATAACAGCCCCTATTACGGGTTCGAGACCAAAGCCGATCTCTTCTTCGCGCTGCGCGCCGAACACCCGAACCTGATCGGCTTCAAGGAATTCGGCGGCGATGCCGCGATGACCTATGCCGCCGAAAACATCACCTCGGCCGATGACGACGTGACCCTGATGATCGGCATCGATACCTCGGTCTTCCATGGCTATGTCAATGCGGGCGCGACTGGCGCGATCACCGGCATCGGCTGTGTGCTGCCGCGCGAGATCCTGACGCTGGGCAATCTTTGCAAGGCCGCCGCCACCGGCGATGTCAAAGCCCGCCGCCTTGCCAAAGAACTCGACACCGCTTTCTACGAGCTCGCCCGCGTCGATGGTGGCGCGGATCTGGTCCTCTTCTTCAAACATATGATGGTGCTGAAGGGGAACCCTGAATACGCGCTCCATTTCAACGAAGATGACAAACTGTCGCCGAGCCAGGCCGGTTTCATCGAAAAGCAACTGGTGCTGTTCGACACCTGGTATGCCGGATGGTCGAAACTCGACGAAGTCAAACCCTGGCTGGCCTGAACCGGCCCGGCTTCACAAATCAAAGGGCGCTCCCATAAAAGGAGCGCCCTCGCTGTTTTCATCTGTCCTTAAATATCCCCGCCGGAGGCCTCCGGCCAGTCATGGCCGGACCGGCTGTCCTCAGCCCATCCGCTCCGAGGCATAGGATCCGGGCGAGGCCGGGAAGACGACCGTCTTCTCGCCATTGATGAAGACCCGCCCATGGACATGGGCATGGATCGCGCGGCTCAGAACCGAGGCCTCCACATCGCGGCCAAGGCTGACATAATCCTCGCCCGACTGGGCATGGGTGATGCGGACAATGTCCTGCTCGATGATCGGGCCTTCATCCAGATCGGCAGTGACGTAATGCGAGGTCGCCCCGATCAGCTTCACGCCGCGTTCAAACGCCTGCTTGTAAGGATTGGCCCCTTTGAACGAGGGCAGGAAGGAGTGGTGGATATTGATGATCCGCCCCGACATCTCGCGGCACATCTCATCCGAGAGCACCTGCATATAGCGCGCCAGCACGATCAGCTCGGCCCCGGTTTCGCGCACCACCCGCATCTGCTCGGCCTCGGCCTGGGGTTTGTTCTCTTTGGTGACCCTGATGCAGTAATAGGGGATGTCCTGGTTCACCACGACCTTCTGGTAATCCATATGGTTCGAGATCACCGCGACGATCTCGATCGGCAGCGCGCCGATCTTCGAGCGGTACAATAGGTCATTCAGGCAATGGCCAAAGCGCGAGACCATGACGATGACCTTGCGCCTGGCTTCCTCATCGAAGAACTCCGCTTCCATATCGAAGGGCCTGGCGACCGCGGCAAAGGCCTCGCGCAGGTCTTTCAGCGTTTTGCCCTCTTCGCTGCGAAAGCTCACGCGCATGAAGAAGCGGCCGGTATGGGCATCATCGAACTGGCTGGAATCGGTGATGTTGCAGCCCTGACCGGCGAGGAAGGACGAGATGGCGGCAACGATGCCGCGGGTCGAGGAACAGGTGACGCGGAGGGCGAGTTTGGACATTGTCGATCTTCATGCCTGGAATATGGGAGGAGGGACGGCGGCAGGCCGCTGGGTGAAGGAGGGGCGGCGACAGGTCTCCGGGAGGGCGCCGGGAATGGGGGTCAGCCTATGCCCCGGGAGGCAGGGAATGTCATGCGAACATTCCGCTTTCCTGTATCAGAAAAGCGAAATGCCCAAAAAACAGTCTGAAAAAATGTCGAAAGAAACCATCCGGGTAAAATTAGTTTCACCTGGATATGTGCGGCGCTGAGCCCCTACCGTGCCAGGGCCGCAAGGTTTCAGACCGCGTCGAGGCCAAGGCGCTGGAATCGCTCCAGCTGGGCGATTTCATCGGCGCTGAGCGTGATGCCTGCCGCGGCTGATTCCGCCCTTGCGCGGAAGCGGCGCTGCGAGGGCAGGCGGGCGCCCTGACCGATGATCGCTTCAAACAACGTCTCGGCACGGGCAAAGGGATCGCCGGGGCGGCCTTTCGCAAAGGCCTCGGGCGAGAAGGCAAGGATCAGTTCACCATGGCGCGGTGCCAGCGTCGTCGAGCCGAGGTAGTCGAGGACTTCGGGGCTGGTCAGGTCGCCGATCATGATCCCGGCGAGAAGCTCGATCATCGTCGAGATCGCCGAACCCTTATGGCCACCAAAGGGCAGCATGGCGCCGGCAAGCGCCGCTTCGGGATCGGTGGTCGGATTGCCGTCTTTGTCCAGCGCCCAGCCCTCGGGCAGGGCTTTGCCAGCGCGGCGATGGAGTTCCACTTCGCCGCGTGCCGCGACCGAGGTGGCGAAATCGAAGACATAGGGGTCGCCTGCGGGGCGCGGCCAGCCAAAGGCAAAGGGGTTGGTGCCCAGAAGCGGATCGGTGCCGCCGGTGGGCGCGACGGTCGCATAGCTCGGGCACATCACCATCGCGGCAAGGCCATGGGCGGTGACCGCCTCGACCTCGGGCCAGAGCGCGGCGAGATGGGTGCAGTCATTGATCACCATCGCCGCCATGCCGAGCTTTTTCGCCCGGGCGGCAAGTTCCGGCAAAGCCAGCTCGAAGGCAGCATTGGCAAAGCCGCCCTGCGCATCGACCCGCACAAGCGCGGTGCCATCATCGGGTGCCAGCACCGGCACGGCCTGCGGGTTCACCTTGCCCGCCTTCACCGTGCGCAGCGTACCTTCGATCCGGTAGATGCCATGCGATTTGCATTGGTCGCGTTCGCCCGCCGTCAGCACCCGTGCCATGGCGCCGGCCTGCGCCGGATTCATGCCGGCATGGGCAAAGACCTGCTCGATTCGGCTGCCGAGATCCTCGATCGAAAGGGGGGTGGTGGTCATCTCTGCTCTCCGTTTCGGGCCGTGATCTCAGGGATCGCGGGACAGCTCCTGGCTGTGCTGTTGGTCATGCCGATGGTCATTCTGGGCGGCTTTCGCGAGAATCGCCATCCCTGCAGGCAGGCATTCCGGCGGCCCATCACCCTTGTTGCGTGTCAAAAACCCGGTCAGACGCGTGGGTTTTCAGGAAGAATGCCTGAATTGGCCCGAAACGCAGCCGGATCGCCTTCCAATCCCTGCTCTGACAGGTCTCTTGTATACTAATTGTATTTTTGATTTGCGTCGAGACCAATGACACATGATAGTGTCACGACGTGAATCAACAGCAAGAACAACTCAGGGAGAGCCTGCATGAAATCCAAAGTCCTCGCCTTTGGCCTTACGGCGGCCACTGCTTTCGCCGGCCCGGCCATGGCCGACAAGCTTGACGACATCATCGCATCGGGCACGCTTCGCTGCGCAGTTGTCCTCGACTTCCCGCCGATGGGGTCGAAAGATGCTGACAATAATCCGATCGGTTTTGACGTCGATTACTGTAATGACCTTGCCGCCGCGCTTGGCGTCACCGCCGAGGTTGTCGAAACCACCTTCCCCGAGCGTATCCCGGCTCTGATGTCGGGCCGCGTTGATGTGGCCGTTGCCTCGACCTCGGACACGCTGGAGCGCGCCAAGACCGTTGGCGTCTCGGTTCCCTATTACGCTTTCGAGAATGCCGTTGTGGCCCGCCCGGGTCTGGAAATGGCATCCTGGGAAGATATGAAGGGCAAAGTCGTCGGCGCCACCGCCGGCACCTATGAGGCGATCTGGCTGGAAGGTCAGGTCAAGGCATGGGGCGAGGGCGAGTTCCGTCCGTTCCAGAACCAGGCTGACGTCTTCCTTGCGCTGAGCCAGGGCCAGCTGGATGCGACGGTCGGCACGATGGAAGTCGCCAATGCCAACGTCGCTTCGGGCAATTTCGGTGACATCAAGGTCGTCGACAAGGCGCCGATGGTGCCGGACTATGTCGCGCTGGTCACGCTGCGCGAAGAATATGGCCTGATCAACTACATGAACCTCTTTATCAACCAGCAGGTCCGCACCGGCCGTTACGCCGAGCTTTACAAAAAATGGGTTGGCGAGGGTGAGCCCGCCAATCTGACGATCAACGGCGTCTATCGCTGATCTATCCGCTGATGCGGCGGCGCGGAGGGAAAACCCTCCGCGCCGCTTCTCCGTTCAAAGATCCCGTTCAGAAACTGGGAGGCGGATATGTTCAATTACAGCTTTCGCTGGAATCAGGCGTTCCAATCGCTGCCTGATATGTTGCAAGGGGCGCTGGTGACTCTGGAAGTCGCGGTGTTTTCGATGATCCTCGGGATCCTTTTTGCAATTCTTCTCACCGCCTTCCGGCTCTCGGGCAACCGGGTGCTGCGCGGCATCACGACCACCTGGGTCGAAGTGGCGCGCAATACGCCTGCACTTTTCCAGATCTATATGGCCTTTTTCGGCCTTGCGGGGCTTGGCATCGCGATCACGGGCTGGACGCAGCCGCAGCTGGGCTTTGCCGTTGATCTGCGGCTCTCGCCCTATATCGCGCTGCTCGCCGGGATCACGTTCAACAATGCCGGCTACCTGCATGAGAATTTCCGTGGCGCGCTGAAGGCGATCCCGGACACCCAGACCCGTTCGGCGCGGTCGCTGGGCATGAGCGCGCCGCAGGCCTTTGGCTATGTGGTGATGCCGCAGATGCTCAGGATTTCTTTCCTGCCGATGACGAACCAGTTTGTCTGGGCCATCCTGATGACCTCGCTGGGCGCGGTGATCTCGATGAATTCGGATCTCTTTGGCGTCACCGACAATCTGGTGAAGATCAATTTCCGCACCTTCGAGATGTTCGCCATTGCTGCGGTCATTTTCTATGTGATGACCAAGATCGTCACGCTCTCCGCCCGGCTGATTGCAGCCCGGCTGTTCAGATATTGAGGGGCGCGGGACATGTTTGAAACAGCAATGACCGCCAAAGACTTCTGGATGCTGGTCCAGGGCGCCGGGATGACACTGCTTGTCACCGCTATCTCGGTCGCGATCGGGACCGTGGTCGGGGTGATCTGCGGCATCTTCCGCTTTCAGGTCGGGCCCTGGTGGGCCATTCCGGTGACCTTCGTGCTGGATGTGTGCCGTTCGGTGCCGCTTCTGATCCAGCTCTCGCTGGCCTTTGCCTTTGTCACGGCGGTGCTGAAACTGCGGGTCTCTGGCTTCTCGGTCGCCTGCGGAGTTCTGTCGCTTTATACAGCCGCCTATTGTTCGGAAATCGTGCGCGGCGCACTGGAGTCGGTGCCGCCGAATACTCGGCGCGCCGGGCGCTCGCTCGGGATGAGCTGGCTGCAGGATATGCGCTATATCGCGCTGCCGCTGGCCAGCCGGGTCGCCCTTCCGTCCTGGATCGGGCTTTCGCTTGGCGTTATGAAAGACTCGGCGCTGATCTATGTGGTCAATGTGTCCGAGCTGATGAAAAGCACCAAAGATCTGATCACCCGCCTGCAGGAGCCGCTTTTCCTGCTGCTCCTGTGCGGTGTGTTCTACTTTGTGATCAGCTTCCCCGTCGCCCGCTTCGGCAGCTATCTTGAAAAACGGTGGTCCAATGATTGAGATTGAAAAAGTCCGCAAAAGCTTTGGCCCGCTGGAAGTGCTTAAGGGCATCGACCTGACGGTGGCCAAAGGCGAGGTTCTGACCGTGATCGGTGGATCGGGGTCAGGGAAATCGACGCTCTTGACCTGTATCAACGGGCTGGAGCCAATTGATTCCGGGCGTATCCTCGTCGACGGGGTCGAGGTTCATGCAAAATCCACTAATCTCAACAAGCTGCGCCAGAAGATCGGCATCGTGTTCCAGCAATGGAATGCCTTTCCGCATCTGACCGTGCTGGAAAACGTCATGCTGGCGCCCCGGAAGGTGCTGGGCCGTTCCAAAGCCGAGGCCGAGGCCGAGGCTGAGAAACAGCTGAAACATGTGGGCCTGGGCGATAAGCTCTCGGTCTATCCGGCGCGACTTTCGGGCGGGCAGCAACAACGGATGGCAATTGCCCGGGCGCTCGCGATGGGGCCGACTTACATGCTGTTCGATGAGGTGACTTCGGCGCTGGATCCGATGCTGGTGGGCGAGGTGCTCGACACGCTCCGATTGCTGGCCTCGGAAGGCATGACGATGATCTGCGTCACCCATGAGATGAAATTCGCGCGCGAGGTTTCCGACCGCGTGGCCTTCTTCCATCAGGGCATCATGGCCGAGATCGCGCCTCCCGAAGAGCTGTTCGGCGCACCCAAATCCGCCGAATTGCAGAAGTTCCTCGCCGCCACTCATTAAGGCAGACGTAACATGCAGAACGAGACCGATGTGATTGTCATCGGGGCGGGCGTCGTGGGTCTTTCCGCGGCGCTGGCCATTCAGGCGCGGGGCCTGCGCGTCACGGTGATTGACCGCGAAGGTCCGGCGGCGGGTGCATCGGCCGGGAATGCCGGGGCTTTCGCCTTTACCGATATCCTGCCGCTGGCAAGCCCCGGGATTCTGAAGAAGGCGCCGAAATGGCTGCTTGACCCTTTGGGGCCTCTGTCGGTGCCGCCGTCTTATGCGCTGAAGATCGCGCCCTGGATGTTTCGCTTCTGGCGCGCCTGTTCGCCCGCGCGGGTGAAGCAGTCGACGGTCGCACAGACCGCGCTGATGGATCTGTCAAAGGCCGAGCTCGAGCCGTTTCTGACCCTTTCCGGTACGCTGTCGATGCTGGAGAAGAAGGGCAATCTTCAGGTCTATGAGAGCAAGGCCGAGCTTGACGCGAGCCTGCCTGGCTGGCGCGCGCGCGAAGAACACGGGATCGAATTCCGCCATATGGACGCGGGCGAGATGGCCGGGATCCAGCCCGGTCTCAGCCCTCGTTTCACCCATGGCACTTTCACGCCGGGCTGGTTCTCGATCTCGGATCCGAAGCTCTACACCCTGGCGCTGGCCGACCGGTTCCGCGCCAATGGCGGTGTGCTGGAGCGCGACGAGGTCACCGGGATCAGGCCCCTGACCGAAGGCGCCGAAGTGCTTTCGCATGGGAAAATCCGCCATGCGGGCCATGTCGTGCTCGCGGCAGGGGCACATTCGCATCTGATCGCGCGTTCGGTCGGCGACCATATCCCGCTGGAAACCGAGCGTGGCTATAACACCACCTTGCCGCGCGGCGCGTTTGACCTGCGCACGCAAGTGACCTTTGGCGGCCATGGTTTCGTGGTTTCGCGCCTCTCCACCGGCATCCGTGTCGGCGGTGCGGTGGAATTGGGCGGGTTGCACCGGCCGCCGAATTTCAGACGATCAGAGGCGATGCTGAAAAAGGCCGAAGCCTTCCTGCCCGGGCTGAAGCCCGAGGGCGGCGTGCAATGGATGGGCTTTCGCCCGTCTTTGCCGGACAGCCTGCCGGCGATTGGCCGCTCGAAGAATTCTGCCCGCGTTGTTCACGCATTCGGTCATGGCCATCTCGGGCTGACGCAATCGGCCGGCACGGCGCGGCTGGTTGCCGACCTTGTGACTGGAAACGCGCCCGCCATCGACATATCTGCCTTCTCTCCCCAACGCTTCTGAGGCTCATGATGAGTGTTCATACTTTCTCCTGCCTGGATGGTCATACCTGCGGCAATCCGGTGCGTCTGGTCTCGGGCGGCGGCCCGCGTCTGATCGGCAAGGACATGCTTGAGAAGCGCGCGCATTTTCTGCGCGAATTCGACTGGATCCGCACCGGTCTGATGTTCGAGCCGCGGGGCCATGACATGATGTCGGGCTCGATCCTCTATCCGCCGACCCGCGACGATTGCGATGTGGCGGTCCTGTTCATCGAGACCTCGGGCTGCCTGCCAATGTGCGGCCATGGCACGATCGGCACGATCACCATGGGGATCGAGAACGGGCTGATCCAGCCGCGCTCGCCCGGCAAGCTGTCGATTGATGCACCTGCGGGCAAGGTCGATATCTCTTACCGCCAGGAGGGTCGTTTCGTCGAAGAGGTGCGGCTGACCAATGTGCCGGGTTTCCTTTATGCCGAAGGGCTGACAGCCGAGGTCGAGGGTCTGGGCGAGATCGTGGTCGATGTGGCCTATGGCGGCAATTTCTACGCCATTGTCGAGCCGCAGAAGAATTTCCGCGACATGTCCGATTTCACCGCCGGAGAGCTGATCGGCTTCTCGCCGAAGCTGCGGGCGGCGCTGAATGCGAAATATGAATTCGTGCATCCCGGCGACGCGCGGATCAACGGCTTGTCGCATATCCTCTGGACCGGGGTGCCGACGGTCGAGGGCGCCCATGCCCGCAATGCCGTATTCTATGGCGACAAGGCGATTGACCGCTCGCCCTGTGGCACGGGCACCTCGGCCCGGATGGCGCAGCTGGCGGCAAAGGGCCGACTGAGCGTCGGCGATGAATTCTGGCATGAGAGCATCATCGGCTCGATCTTCAAGGGTCGGGTCGAGGCGACTTCTGACGCGGTGCCGGGTAAATCCGCGATCATTCCGTCGATTGGCGGCTGGGCGCGGCAGACCGGGATCAACACGATTTTCATCGATGAGCGTGACCCCTATGCGCATGGATTTGTGGTGAAATGATGGGCTCGCGGTTCATTCTTGAGGGCACGGCGAAGGGTCGCGTTCTGGCATCCGATGAACCGCTGAGCTTCTGGGGCGGTGTCGATCCCGCGACGTCAAAGGTGATTGACGCGCATCACCCGCTGCATGGCGAGACGCTTGCCGGGCGGGTGCTGGTGATGCCCGGGACGCGGGGCTCCTGTACCGGGTCAGGGGTGCTGCTGGACATGGCGCTGAACGGACTTGCGCCTGCGGCGCTGGTGTTTCGCGAGCCGGAAGATGTTGTGACGCTGGGCGCGATGATTGCCGCCGAGATGTTCGGCGTGGCGCTGCCTGTCCTGCGGCTGGAGCGCGCGGCATTCGACACCGTCTCGCGTCTGGAGGAGGTGGCCGTCATTCCAGGGGCCATCGAGGCCCCGGGAATGACCCTGCCGGTCGCCTCTGCCGCGGGATCGGCGCTGGCCCTGACGGCGGCAGATCTGGCGATGCTGTCGGGCGCGGAAGGCGAGGCCGTGTCGCAGGCGATGCGCATCCTTGTTGCAATGGCGGCAAACCAGGGGGCGAGCCGGCTGATTGATGTGACCCAGGGCCATATCGACGGCTGCATCTATGCGAGCCCCGCCAATCTGACCTTCGCGGCAAAGATGGCGGATATGGGGGCACTGGTGCGGGTGCCTACGACGATGAACGCGATTTCGGTCGACCGCGAGAACTGGCGTGCCCAGGGGGTGCCGGATCTGTTCGGCGCCCCGGCGCAGCGGCTTGCCGATGCCTATGTGGCGATGGGCTGCCGGCCGAGTTTCACCTGCGCACCCTATCTGCTGGAGAGCGCTCCGGCCGAAGGCGAAGCCATTGGCTGGTCGGAAAGCAATGCGGTGATCTTTGCCAATTCCGTGCTGGGCGCGCGGACGGCGAAACACCCGGATTTCCTGGACCTTTTCATCGCGATGACCGGGCGTGCGCCACTGGCCGGCGTCTGTCTGGACGAGAACCGGGCGGCGCAGCGCATCATTGACGTGGCGGCGATTCCTGACACGGATGATCTCTTCTGGCCTTTGCTGGGCTGGCTTGCGGGCCGCGCCTCGCCGGACCGGATCCCCTTGCTCAGAGGTGTGGGCGCGGCATCCCGCGAGCAGTTACAGGCACTGTGCGCGGCCTTTGGCACCACCTCGGCTGCACCGATGCTGCATGTCGAAGGGGTCACGCCCGAGGCGCATCTTATCGCACCCGATGCCGACAATGTCCGGATCACACGCAGCGATTTCGCCCGCGCCTGGGATGAGCTGAACCAGGGCGGCGAAGCGATCGACCTTGTCGCCATCGGCAGCCCTCATGCCTCGCGCGAAGAATGCCGTGCTTTCGCGAAAGCGCTGAACGGTGGGCGGGTGCAGGTTCCGACCATCATCACCGCCGGGCGCCAGATCATTGCCGATCTGGCGGGCGAGGGCACGCTCGCAACCCTCGAAGCCGCCAGTGTGCAGGTGTTGCCTGACCTCTGCTGGTGCTCGATCTCCGAGCCGGTCTTCCCGCCCGCGACCCGCACGCTGATGACCAATTCCGGCAAATATGCCCATTACGGGCCGGGGCTTTCGGGCCGGCAGATCCGCTTTGACAGTCTTGAGACCTGCGCCCGCGCTGCCCTCACCGGCCATGCTGCCAAAACCCTTCCCCCCTGGCTTTCCTGAGGCCCGATATGCGCTCGATCAAGACCATCCATGTGATTTCCGCCCATGCCGAGGGCGAGGTGGGCGATGTCATCGTGGGTGGGGTCCGCCCGCCGCCGGGTGACACGATCTGGGCCCAGTCGCGCTGGATCGCCGAAGATCAGACGCTCAGGAATTTCGTACTGAACGAGCCGCGCGGCGGCGTCTTCCGCCATGTGAACCTGCTCGTGCCGCCAAAAGACCCGCGCGCCGATGCCGCCTTTATCATCATGGAGCCCGAGGATACGCCACCGATGTCCGGCTCCAATTCGATCTGTGTCTCGACGGTCTTGCTTGATGGCGGCATCATCCCGATGGTCGAGCCGGAAACGCGCATGGTGCTGGAGGCGCCGGGCGGTCTGGTCCATGTCCGCGCCGAATGCCGCAATGGCAAGGCGGAACGGATCTTTGTCGAAAACCTGCCCTCTTTCGCCGAACGGCTGGATGCAAAGCTTGAAGTCGAGGGCATTGGCACATTGACGGTCGATACCGCCTGGGGCGGCGACAGTTTCGTCTTTGTCGATGCCAAAGCGCTCGGCTTCAGCCTGACCCCCGACGAGGCGCATGATATTGCAAAGCTCGGGGTGAAAATCTCGGATGCCGGGACGGAACAGCTCGGTTTCCGTCACCCGACAAACCCGGACTGGAGGCATTACTCCTTCTGCCTTTTCGCGGGCGAGGTCACGCGCGAGGGCAATGACCTGCGCGCCGGTGCCGCCGTGGCGATCCGGCCCGGCAAGGTTGACCGCTCGCCCACCGGGACCGCGC
This sequence comes from Gemmobacter sp. 24YEA27, assembly GCF_030052995.1. NCBI lineage: Bacteria > Pseudomonadati > Pseudomonadota > Alphaproteobacteria > Rhodobacterales > Paracoccaceae > Gemmobacter > Gemmobacter sp. 24YEA27. The sequence goes on from NZ_JASJPW010000002.1 coordinate 453,003, forward strand.
TTTCCGCGCGGATGGCGGTGCTGCATGCGCGTGGCCAGATGTCTGAGGCCGACCGTCTGACCACCGTCTCGCTGATCGGGTCGGAGTTTCAGGGCCGCATCCTCGGCACCACCGATCTGGCGGGCACGGCGGCGATCCGGCCGGAAATCTCGGGGCGTGGCTGGGTCACCGGCATCCATCAGCATATGCTCGACCCATCTGACCCCTGGCCCGGCGGGTATCGGCTGTCGGACACCTGGGGCGCGCGCTGATCCGCATAACGCGATGCTTTGCCATTGAAGCGGGACGGGTTTGCCCATACTCAGGGCAGGTCGGTTTCCGCAAGGAATTGAAAGGGAATCCGTCATCCGCCTTTACAGGGGGATGAACCGGAACTGCCCCCGCAACTGTAGGCGGCGAGGGTCCGCGCGACAATGCCACTGTGGGAGAGCCCATGGGAAGGCTGCGCAGACCCAGTGACCCGCCAGTCAGGAGACCTGCCGACTCCTGTAACCAACTTGACCCGGACGGGGCGTCCGGGGAGGCGAGATATGATTTTGACCCGCAGATGCGCCACCGCATCCCGTGCCGCCAGCCTGCGCCAACCGCGCCGGGCCAGCTTTGTGCGTCGCGGTTTTCACGCTCTCCATCCGCTCCATCCCCCATCCCTCACGGAGATCCCGGATGCGATATTTCCCCAATACCCGTTTCTCACTGGCCGTCTCACTGGCCGCGCTCTGCTTTGGCATGCCTGCTTTGGCCGAGACCGGCTATCCGCTCAAGCTGCAGAATTGCGGGCTTGAGCTGAGCTTTGACAAGGCGCCGGAAAGCGCTGTGACGGTCGGCCAGGCGACGAGCGAGATCCTTTACACGCTGGGGCTTGGCGACAAGGTCGCGGGCACTTCGGTCTGGTTCACCGAAGTCCTGCCGGAGTTCAGAGAGCTGAACGACGGCATCGAACGGCTGGCCGATAATGACCCTTCATTCGAAAGCGTCGTCGCCAAACGCCCGGGGATCGTGACCGTGCAATATGAATGGCATGTCGGCCCGCAAGGCATCGTCGCAACGCGCGAGCAATTCGCCGATCTCGGCATTCCGGCCTATGTCCTGCCGTCCGACTGCATCGGGAAGGACAATACCGCAGGCTCGGACGGCACCCGGCTGGAACCCTATACGATGGCGGGGATCTATCTCGGCATCGAAGAGCTGGCGACGATTTTCAACATCACCGACAAGGGCACAGAGGTGGTCGCTGACCTGAAAGCGCGCGAGGCGGCGGCGGTCGCGGCGGCGAAGGCGCTTGATCTGAAAGAGGCCTCGGCGGTGTTCTGGTTCTCGTCGGCCGAGATGGATATCGACCCCTATGTTGCCGGAAACGGCGGTGCTCCGGCCTGGATGATGGCGTCTCTGGGGCTGAAGAATGTGGTCGAAAGCCCCGAGGAATGGCCGGTCGTGTCCTGGGAAACCATCGCGCGGGCCAATCCCGATGTGATCGTGATCGCCCGCATGGATCGCCGCCGGTTCGAGGCGGATGATCATGAAAAGAAACTGGAATTCCTGAAGTCCGATCCGGTGGTAAGCCAGATGGAGGCGGTGAAGAATGGTCGCATCGTGATCATCGACGCCCATGCAATGGACCCGTCGATCCGCAATATCGCGGCGCTGGAAGAGCTGGCGGCGGCGCTGCCGGCCTTTGATCTGAAATGATCTGCCAGAGATGAAACGCCCGGTCACCCCTGTTGCGCTAGCCGCCCATGTCGCTTTGCGCGCCATGGCGGGGGTGGCTATCCTGGCGATCGCCGTTCTGACGGGGGTGATCCTTGGCGAGACGCCGCTGCCCTGGTCGACAGTCTGGGCGGCCCTGGCGAATAATCTCTGGAATGCCGGGCTGCTGGTTGACCCGATCGATCAGGGCATCATCTGGGCCTATCGGGTGCCACGCACCCTGGTCGCTGCCGGATGCGGCGCGGGGCTGGCGCTGGCAGGTGTAGTGTTGCAGGCGCTGGTCAGAAACGCGCTGGCCGATCCTTATCTGCTGGGCGTCTCGGCGGGGGCATCCACCGGGGCGGTGGCGGTGACGATCATGGGCGTCGGCGCCGGGGCCATCGGGATCTCGGGCGGGGCCTTTCTGGGGGCGGCTTTAGCCTTTGGGCTTGTTGCGGCCCTGGCCCGCGCGGCGGGCGGCGGCCCTGCACAGATGGTGCTTGCGGGCATTGCCGGATCGCAGCTTTTCAACGCGCTGACCTCTTTCTTCATCGCGAAATCGGCCAATGCCGAACAGGCGCGCGGCATTATGTTCTGGCTTTTGGGCAATCTTTCGGGCGTGCGCTGGCCCGATGTGACACTGGCGGTGCCGGTCGCGGTCGCAGGGTTTCTTGCCTGTCTCTGGCATGCGCGCGCGCTGGATGCGTTTTCCTTTGGCTCGGACGCCGCCTCATCGCTGGGGATCGCGGTGCGCCGCGTGCAGATCGTGCTGATCGGCGCGGTGACCCTGATGACCGCGACGATGGTAAGCCTTGTCGGCTCCATCGGCTTTGTCGGTCTGGTGATCCCGCATGCGGCGCGGTTCCTTGTCGGCCCGCGCCACGGCCGGCTGATCCCGGCGGCGGCCCTGACCGGGGCCGTGTTCCTGATCGCGGCCGATGTGGTCTCGCGCATGCTGATCCCGGGCCAGGTGGTGCCGATCGGGGTGGTCACCGCGCTGGTGGGCGCGCCCGGCTTCGCGCTGATCCTGATCCGGGGGAGGGTGAGCGGATGAAGATCGCGGCGCATGATCTTGGCTGGGCCGCGCGCGGGCGCCCGATTGTCGAAGGGATCACCCTGGAGGTTGCCAGTGGCGAGACGCTCGGGCTGATCGGGCCGAACGGGTCCGGGAAATCGACGCTGCTGAAGCTCTTTGCCGGGATCGCGGCGCGGGCGCGCGGCACGGTCAGCCTGGACGGCACGGCCCTGTCGCGTATGAACCGGCGCGATATTGCGCGGCGCATCGCCTTTGTTGAACAGCAGGCCCAGACGACAGAGGCGCTGCGCGTGCAGGACGCGGTAGAGCTGGGCCGCACGCCCTGGCTCTCGCCGCTGGCGCCTTTTGGTGCGCAGGATGCCGCGATCTGCGCCGAGGCGCTGGCGCGTGTCGGGATGGCAGACATGGCCACGCGGTCTTGGACCACCCTTTCGGGCGGCGAGCGTCAGCGCGTCCATATCGCCCGGGCGCTGGCGCAGCGCCCGCAGGTCATGCTGCTGGACGAGCCGACCAACCATCTTGATATCCATCATCAGCTGTCCCTGTTGCGGCTGGTCTCGGATCTGCCGGTGACGGTGGTGATCGCGCTGCATGATCTGAACCAGGCGCTCGGCTGCGACCGGCTGGCGGTGTTGGAGGGGGGCAGACTTGCCGCCCTTGGCCCGCCGCGCGAGGTGCTCAGCGCCGACCGCCTTGCCCGCATTTTCCGCGTCGGGGCCAGGACGCTGACCGACCCGACCGATGGTGTCACGCAATTCCGTTTCCACTGCCTTGAGGATCAGCCATGAAATCCGCTCTTGCCGCCCTTTTTCTGATGATCGCGACGCCCGCGCTGGCCGAAACGCATGAGGTGGAGATGTATAACCGGTCGGAAAACGGCCCGATGATCTATGAGCCATCCTATCTGAAGATCGCCCCGGGCGATTCCGTGCGCTTTATCCCGACCCAGCCGAGCCATAATGCCGCGACCATTGATGATATGATCCCCGAAGGCGCCACGCCGTTCAGATCGAAGATCAATGAGGATTTCACTGTCACCTTCGATGTGCCGGGCGCTTACGGGATCAAATGTTCGCCGCATGTGGCGATGGGGATGGTGATGCTGATCCATGTCGGCGATGTGGCGGAAACCGTATTGCCCGAGACCCTGCCGGCACGTGCACGTGAGCGGTTCGAGACGATCCTGTCCGGAATTGAGAAGTGATCAATCACGATCTCGCTGAAGAGATCCGTGACTACTGGTCGCGCCGCTCGGAAACCTTTGACCAGGCATTCGGCCATGCGATAGCGCCAGGGGCCGAGGCCGCCGCCTGGGCGCAGCCGATGCGCGATCACCTGCCGCCCGCGCCGGCGCGGGTTATGGAACTGGCCTGCGGCACCGGCGAGGTGACGCGGCTGATCCATGATCTGGGCCATGAGGTCACGGCGCTGGATTTTTCCGAGGCGATGCTGGCGGTTGCGCGCGCGAAACATGCGGGCAAGCCGCGGCTGCGCTTTGTGCTGGCCGATGCGCAGGTCACGATGGAGCCCGATGCCAGTCAGGACGCGATCCTGTGCCGGCACCTGGTCTGGACGCTGACCCGCCCGGAAGAGGGCTTTGCCGACTGGTTTCGGGTGCTGAAACCCGGCGGGAGGCTTCTGGTCTATGATGGTGACTGGGCGCAGCCCGCGCGTTCGGGCCGCTGGCCGGCGCGGGTGCTGGCGCTGTGGGAACGATTCTCGCCCGACCCATTTTATGACGGTGCGATGGGCGCGCGCCACGCCGCGATCATGGCGGGGCTGCCTTTCGGCACCGGTCTGCGCTTTGAAATGCTGGTGCCGTTGCTGGAAAAGGTGGGGTTCACCGCCATCACGCGCCACTCGCATGAGCCGATTGCCCGGGCGCAGCGGCGGGTCAACGGGCTGCGCAACCGGCTCAGAACCCGGGTTTATGACCGCTTTATCCTGACGGCGCAAAAGCCCGGCTGAGAGCGGCAGGGTCAGCCCTGGGGGTAAAGCCGTTCCGACCGGTCGAGATGCTTTTGCATCCGCTCCGCCGCGAGATCGGGGTCCTGGGCCGCGAGTGCATCGGTGATCGCCTCATGTTCCGCAAGCGTCACCGTCTCATGCCCGGACCAGTGCAGAAGCGTGTTGTGATGTTTGAAGAGCCAGCCCAGCATCGCATGTGACAGCGCCGTGATCACCGGATTGCCAAGGATCGCGGCCAGAGCCGTGTGAAAATCGATATCGGCGCGCATGAAAGCCGCCGTATCGCCAAGCGCCGCACGCTGCAGGCCGACCAGCCCGCGCAGGCGTGCCACATCTGCGGGCGTCGCCTTTGTGGCGGTCATCCGGGCCAGCCCGGTCTCGAACAGCTTTCGCGCATCGCGCAGATGCCCGAGATTGCCCGGCTCTGCCGCGATCAGAAGGCTCGCGATATCATTGATCTGATGCAGTGCCAGATCCGGGTTCAGCGGATTGACGCGGCTGCGTTCGCCATGAGAAATCGTGATCAGCCCCTGGGTGTGCAGCTGCTGCAGAGCCTCCCGCACGGCGGGGCGGCCGACACCCATCCGCGCCATCATCTCGCGCTCGGAGGGCAGGGCGTCGCCAGGACGCAACTGACCCGAGGCGATCATGGCGCGCAGTTGCTCGACCACCGAGTCCGACAGCTTGCGCCGTGCGACCGGCGCAAGAGAAAGATCGGAAGATCGCGGTTCTGGCTTCATGGCGGCCCTTAAATGGCGCTTTGATGGACGGATGTTCCCGCCCGGTGGCATGATGATATAATGACCCGGGCGGCAGGGAAAGCACAGCCTGGTCAGAGCCACGCAAAACGGGTGAAAAACCCTGCTGCCCGATCCATGTCAGAAGCGGTTTCGAGGCGCGTGCCGGAACGGAGAACAGCAGAATGAAATTTGCCGTCATCGGGCTTGCCTAATTCGGGCGGTTCGACGCCGTCTTGCTGTCGCGCCATCATGACGTCACCGCGGTCGATGTCTCTGCAATCCCGGCGGATCGCCGCACATTGCAACAACTCCTCCTTCGGCTATGACGTCTATTGTCTGCCGAAAGATACCAAACAGCTTTTGACCAGGTATTCCGAGGTGCCGCAGAATCTGATCACGGCGATTGTCGATCCCAACAGGACACGCAAGGACTACCTTGCGGGGCTGACCATTGCGCTGAATCCGCAGGTGGTGGGTGTCTGCCGACCGGTGATCAAAAGGGGCTCTGACAATTTCCGCGATAGCTCGATCCAAAGCAGCATGAAGCGGATCAAGGCGAAGGGGGTCTGCGTCGTTATTTTCGAGCCGCCGCCGGAGGGGCGCGCGTTTTTCGGATCGAAAGCCGAACGCGAACTGGAGGCTTTCAAGCCCGGATCTGATCCTCGTAAACCGCCGGACGCCCGAGCCTGAGGACCTCCGTGAAAAGGTCCCGACCCGCGATCTTTTCGGCGCGGATTGAGGGCGGGGCGGGGTTTTTCGGGTGCGGGGAACGGGTCTTGCGCCACGTCGCCGCTGTTCGTCACCGAGAGCGATTTCCGGTCTGTTCTCACCGGGCAGCTGCCCGCGACCCCTGACCATGCCGCAACCGTCTTTGGCTGTCTGGAACTGGCCTGCGCATTACAGGCGGGCGTGGCGGTAAGGCTCGTTCATTTCGTCGAACAGCCGGATGCCGCACGCGCGACGACCATGTTTGAGGCGGGAAACTTCCGGTGGAATGCCGGGATCTTCCTGTTCCGCACTGCCGGCCTTTCACCGTCCATGACGACGGGACGCCGCTGACGGAACATCAGTCGGTTTATCGGCTGCTCGGTTTGATCCACCGGATGAAACCGGATTAAGAAGCCGGGCAAGGTTCCGTTGGGGCTGCCGAACAGCAGGCCGGCCGCTATCCGGGTGAGGATGTTTATGCGCGTGGCCAGGGCGCGAAGGGGTGAGGGCAGGAATAGATGCGGGCAGGTGCAGGTTCCGCCGCCTGACCGGGCCAATGGCGGCGGATCGCCCTCATCGCGCTTGCGGCAGCGGGGCGGCGCCTGACATCAGTGTTGCGGTGCGCTGCTTTCGCCAAAGCCATGCATACGCCGCGACCATTGCATGGCGACCATAAAGCCCTTGGTCGAAGGCAGCATCACCAGAGCCAGGGGGATCACGGTCAGCGAAACGATCAGGCCGACGATGCCCGGCGTCAGGTCGGTATAGCTGAAGAGACCGTGGATCATGAACCCGGCGATATGGCAGATGATCAGCATGGTGATATAGGCCGGGCCGTCATCGGCCCTTTGATGCCAGAGTTCTTCGCCACAGGCCGGGCATTGCCGTACCACCTTGAGATATGACGAGAAAATCGCGCCCTCACCGCAGGCCGGGCAGCGGCACATCAGGCCACGGCGGATCGCCTGTTTCAGCGGGCGTTCAGGAAGCTCTGCGGCGGAATGCGACGTATCGGTCATGCTGTCCTCGGGTCACGGAAGCCTGCGGGCGCTGCTGTTGGCCCGTTGCCAATGATGTAGGGCAGTTTCATCATAAAGACAAGATCCCGGCAGTGTATGGGTCTGCGACGGAATGACCCATATATTCAGCCGGGATTGTGCGGATCGCGGCCCTTTGAGAGCCGGTGATAGGTGTCTCGATGTCTGGTCTCCATCCTGAGATGGAAAAGCGAACTGCGGGCGCGCGCGCGGGCAGGGCGCCTGGGGCCGGGATGGCGTCGCCAGGCGCGCCAGAGGCGGCGCAAAAGCTCAGACACGCTGGCTCCAGAGCTGGCCATAGCGCTCCATCTCCCGATGTAAAAGGGCACCGTGGCGGTCATACCAGTCGGTCACCGAGGTGAATTCACGTATATGCGCCTTGCCGCCGGATATTTCGACCACCGGCCAGTGTCCGACCAGGGCATTGGAAATGCCGAACAGGTCATCGCCCCACCAGCGCGCGGGGCCGAAGACGTGACGCAATCCCCGCCCCGATTTCATCGCTGCCAGCACAGCATCCGGCGCGGTGCTGTCGGCGGCCTCGGCCGACGCCTTCCACAGATCCAGGATAGCGGCATATTGCCATGAGACCGAACTCCACTGGCCCGGAAAGCGCGCCTCATATTCGGCATGAAACCGCGCCGGTTCGCGAAAGTTCACCTCGGGGGCTGCAAGGGCAGGGTCGTCGAAATCGGGGAACTGGAAGATCGCGCCTTCGAGGAAGTCCGGCGACGTATGGGCAATGATGCGGTCGTGGAAATCCAGCGTGCAGGAGAGGATCTGGCCGCGAAACCCCTGGCGGTAAAGCTGTTCGCAGATCGGCAGAATGTAATCGGGATAACAGGTGTCGAGGCAGACGATCTCTGGCCCGCCCGACAGCATCCGCCGCACCAGCGGCTCAAAATCGCTGGTGGCGGGGTCGAAAAAGAACGGCTCATCGGTCATGCGGATCCCGGCTGCGGCAAAGGCGGCAAGGTATGTTGCGATCGAGGGCAGGCCGAACACATCATCCTGGGCGCAGATCGCGGCGGAGCGGAGTTCGGGGCGGTTCCGCGCCAGCCAGTCGACGCCGGTGACATTATAGATCGGGTGGACCTCGGCCGGGGCGATGAGTGTTGTGGTCTCGGGGCTGAGATCGGAGGGCAGCAGGGTCGAGGCGAGCATCCCCGTCTCCTGCACCAGGGGCGCCGCACCGGGCCAGGTGTCGCCTCCCAGCATCATGAGAAAGCTGACGCCATCACGCCGGATCAGCTTTTGCGCGCCGACCCTCGCACGGGCCGGGTCATATTCATCGTCGAACGCCATGATTTCGACCGGCAGCTGGCGCCCGCCAATGCGGATCCCGCCCGCCGCGTTGATCCATTCCGCCCAGAGCCGGCTTCCATCCAGACCCGGCTGCCCCCAGGCGGCGACCGGGCCGCTCAGCGGGCCGAGAAAGCCGACCCTTACCCGGTCTTCAGCGGCCCCGACGGCGCGCGGCCAGAGCCCGGCCGTCAGTGCGCTGACCGTAGCGCCCAGGGTGGCGGTGAGGATGTTGCGGCGGTTTGCGCCGCCAGGGCGGGGGCTTTTCAGCATGGCTGTCCGTTTCGGGGCTGCCGGCATCAGGGCAAAGGCCCGGTCTCAAGTCAAGTAATTTCACGCTCAGGAAACTGGCTGCTGGTTATGCTGCGGAAATACCGGGCGGGGCCTAGTCTGGCTCTGACGAAAACACCGGCGCGAAATCGGCAGGGGCGAGGGTCGCATCAGCATCATAGCTGCGGATTGTCTCAGGCGTCACGGTGACGATGGCCGGGCCGGCATGGCGGACCTCAAGCTTGCCCTCAATCGCGCGGACCGCCATTTCCACCGCCAGCCGCCCCTGCAAAACCGGGAAATCCGAGGGGGCCGCCAGGATCTTGCCGCGCAGAATGCCGCGATGCACGGCATGGGTCATGTAATCCGAGACGATGCCGATATCGTCGCGCCCGCGCGCGCGCAGGATCGACACCGCCGCTTCGGCCATCGGGCCGGAGCCGACGAGGTAATCGGGCCAGGGCGTGGTCTCCAGCACATCCTCGATCAGAAGCACCTGTTCTTCGCGCCCGGTATCACCATGCCGCACCGTCGTAATCCGCGCGGAGCTGCCCGCAAGCGCGGCGCGGAACCCCTCATCGACGAAACGTACCCAGCCCGCGCCTTCCGGCCCGGGAAACCAGGCGACCGAGACCGGGGCACTGCCTTTCGGGTGCCGCCCTGCCAGCGCGAGACCGGCGGCGGCGCCCATCTCGCGCCAGGGCACGGAGGCCTTGGCGCTGATGCCTTCGGGGGCGATGTCATTCACCGCGGCGATCACCGGCATGGTCCGGGCGATCCGGGTCAGCGCCGGCGTCATCCCGTCATAAGACACTGTGCCGATGATCAGCGCATCGGCCCCGGTGGCCACGCAGGCCTCGGCCTGTTCGATCTGGCGCGCGAGATTGGGATAGCCGCCGGCCTCATAGAGCGTGAAGCCGACACCGAGGCGCCGTGCCTCTTCTACCATGCCGTGATTGACGCTGAGCCAGTAGGAATCCTTGAGATGCGGGTAGAGGATGCAAAGCTGCCAGGGCTGAGCGGCGTGATCCAGCGGCTGATAGCTGAGCGGATGGGTCGGGCTCGCGTCATCCATCGGGCGGTCATGGACCAGCAGGGACCAGGGTGCCCCGGCAGGCTCGGCGCGCAGCGCGCCGAACAACCCGCTAAGGGCAAAAATCACGCCTGTCACGGCAATGAGGGCGGCGGTCGGACGGGTCATATGCATTTTTCGGATGGCCTCGCGGCGGTTACGTGCCAGTTTCGGCGCAAATCCCAGGCAGGGAAAGAGGCGATTCAGGTGATGCAGGGCGATCTGGCGACAGGCGGGGGCAAAGGGGGCAGGGGGCTGGGCTCCCGGCTTCTGATGGCCTTTCTGGTCATCACCGGCCTGCCGCTGGCGGCGGCGCTGATCGGCTGGCTCGAACTCAGCGGCACGATCCGAGCCCAGGAAGAGGCGAGCGAGCGCACGATTCCCGCTTTGGCCGGGCTGCGCGGCTTTGCCGAATCCAGTGCCCGTATCGTGGCGCTGGCCCCGGAACTGGCTTTGGTGCAGACCGAGGCCGAGCGGCGCGAGCGTACTGCCTGGCTTTTTGATCAGGCGGATGTGCTGAACAGGCGGCTGGCGCCCTATCGGAACAGCGACCGCGAAGCGATCGCCGGGCTTGAGATCGCGATCCGCGATCTGCGCGGTGCGATTGGCGTGCTCGATCTGGTGGTGCAACGCCGCATTCTCGCGCGGCTCACTCTGCGCCAGCATATCGGCGAGGGCATCGCCGCCGCCGCCGAGCTTGGCGGTATTGCCGATACGATGGTCGCCAATGCCGAAGCCGCCGCATCGGCGACGATTTCCAGCCTTTACGAGATCGGCCCCGCCGGCGGAGAGGCGGGGTTTGCCGCCCTCGACAAGCTGATCGAGGTCGATCTGTTCCAGCTGAGCCTGATGTTCGAGATGCGCGCCCATGCCTCTGAACTGGGGCTCTTGCTCAACCGCCTCGCCACCGTGCCGGACCGGCCCTCGGGCGCGACCGAAGAGCTTGCGGGGCTGCGGCGGGTGATGGAGGAACGCCTTGCCATCGTCTCGCGCCGCGTGCAGACGATTGCCGATCCGGTACGGGCGAACCGGGCGCTGGCGCTTTTGACGGTGATCCGCGCCGGCGCGCCGCGCACGCCTGGCGCCAGGGCGCGCGGCGCCCCGGATATACTGGATGCGACCGCTGCGGTCCTGACGCTCGAGGGCCGCATCGCCTCGGCCGGGGATAGTGTGATCGAGGCGGTGGGGCGGATCGACAAGAGCACCGGGGTGCTTGCGGCCTCGGTGAGCGCGCGGGCGACCGAGGCCGGGACGGGCGTCCTGTCGGCGATCCGCTATGCGCAAAGCCTGCAGGCCTGGGGGGCGGTGACCGCGCTGATCATCTCGCTTGCGGTGTTCTGGTTCTATGTGCGCGGCAATATCTCGCGCCGGCTCGACCGGTTGTCTTTGTCGATGACGCGGCTGGCAGGGGGCGCGATCGGCGAGGAGATCCGGCCCCGGGGCCAGGATGAGATTGCGGCGATGGAGCGCGCGGTGGCGGTGTTTCGCGCCCAGGCGATCCATAATGACGCGCTGGAGGAGGAGCGTGCGCGCCACCTCGATGAATTGCACCGGCACCGGAATGAGTTGCGCGATCTGGTCGATGAGCGGACCCATGCGCTGCGCGAAGAGGTCGCGGCGCATGATATCGCCCGGGAAAAGGCCGAAGCGGCGGATCGCGCGAAATCGGAATTCCTCGCGATGATGAGCCACGAGATCCGCACCCCGATGAACGGGATGCAGGGGATGATCCGCTCGCTGCCGCGCGACGGGCTGACGCCGCAGCAGCTTGATCAGCTTTCGGCGCTGGAGCTGTCGGGCGAGCGGATGATGGGGATCCTCGGCGATATTCTCGATTTCATCCGGCCAGACCGCGATGAGGCGCGGGCGGTCAGCGCCGGTTTCTCACTGCCGGATCTGGTTGCCGATGCGGAATGGCTGCTCAGGCCGGTGGCCGGGGAAAAGGGGCTCGCGCTGCAGATCACCCTGGCGCCGGATCTGCCCGGCCATGTGACCGGGGATCGCGGGCGGTTGCGGCAGATCCTTGTGAACCTTCTCTCAAATGCGATCCGATATACGCCCGGGGGCCATGTGGCGCTGGCCGTGACCGCGACCCCGGCGGGGCCTGGCCGGGTGACCTTGCGCTTTCAGGTCAGCGACACCGGCCCAGGCATCGCGCCTGAGGCCCGCGAACGGATTTTCGAGCCGTTTGAGCGTGGCGAGGCACCCGCTGCGCGGCAATTCGGCGGCACCGGACTTGGGCTCGCGATCTGCCGGCGCTTTGCCGCGCAGATGGGCGGGCGGCTCTGGCTGGAAGAGGCGGCCCCGCCCGGCGCGGTTTTCGTGCTGGAGCTGGAGCTGCCGGTCGCCGCCGCGCCGGCGCCCGCGCCTGTGATGGTCCCGGTCGATCTGCGGCCGCTGTCGCTGCTGGTGGTCGAGGATCACCCGATCAACCGCATGGTGGTCGCGGCGATCCTGACGCCGCTGGGGCATCGGTTGCAGATGGCCGAGACCGGGCTGGCGGCGGTCGATCTGGCGGCGGCGGGCGATTATGACGGGGTGCTGATGGATGTCGATCTGCCCGACATCTCCGGCACCGAGGCGCTCAGGCGCATTCGTGCGCTGCCTGATCCTGCCCGGGCTGACGTGCCGGTGATCGGGATCTCGGCCCATATCGCGGGCCGCGAAACCGAGGCGAGCCTTGAGGCCGGCATGGCGCTCATGCTGGCGAAACCGCTTTCCCCGCAGCGGCTTATGGCGGCGCTGGCGGATGTTTGTCGCCAGGGTGATCCGGTTTTGCAGGGCGCGCTTGCCGATCTGCCGCCCGATGTGGTGGCAGAGCTGGCGGGGCTGTTTCTCGACCGGCTTGACCTTGCGCTGCCCCTGATCCGCGCGGCGGCGGCGCGCGGCGATATGGCCACGCTCGCGCGGGAGGCGCATCAGCTGGCGGGCGCTGCGGCGAATTTCGATCTCGCCTCCCTGACCGGCTGCCTTCAGGAGACCGAGCGTGCAGCGCGGGCGGGCGGAGACCCGGGCCCGGCGCTGGAGCGGCTTGGCGCGCTAGTGGCCCGGGCGAAAACCGCGATGCGGGCGGATCTGGCGGCCTTGTCGGCTCAGTCCAGCGCGGCGGTGAACAAATAGCCTTCGCCATGCGCGGTGGCGAGGATGCGGGGGCTGCGCGGGTCATCGCCAAGCTTGACCCGCAGCCTTTGCACCAGCACATCGACGCTGCGGATATTCACCCCGCTGCGGCGGGGCGAGATGGCGCTGGCCAGCCGGTCGCGGTCCAGCACAAGGCCCGGAGCGGTGACAAAAACCCTGAGGAGTTCATATTCCGCGCGGGTCAGGGGGATCACGGCCCCCTCTGGCCCGGTCAGCGCACGAGTCGCAAGGTCAAAGGTAAAGCCTTCAAACCGCAGCGATTTTCGCTCCAGCAGCCGCAGCGCCTGGGTGCGGCGCAGAAGGTTCTTGATCCGCGCCAGCAGCTCGCGCCGGTTGAAGGGCTTGCAGACATAATCATCGGCGCCAAGTTCCAGCCCGATGATACGGTCGACCTCATCGGTACGGCCCGAGATCAGGATGATGCCGATCTCCGAGCGCGCGCGCAGATCGCGGGTGATTTCCAGGCCATCGCGGCCCGAGAGGTTGATATCGACCAGCAGAAGATCGGGCGTGTCGCTGGCGAGCAGATACTCGGCCTCTTCGGCGGTATCGCATTCCGAGATCCGGTAGCCGAATCCTTCGAGATAGCTGGCCAGCGTTTTGCGGGTGACCGGCTCATCCTCGACGATCAGGATATGCGCGGGCCGCGGACGCGGGCCTTGTGACGCAGATCGGGGGCTGGCGGTCATCTCGCTCCTGGTCGAAATAGGGGATAGTTCTTTCTGTTAACAATCTTTCACAATTTAATCCAGTCTGTTCATCCTAAAGGGCTTACCTGGTAACAACCTCTGGCTAGCCTGAGGGTCAGGAGAGGCCGAACCTCCCGACCACAGCCGCAGCGGGAAAACCCGCGCGGGCCTCACAACAGGGAAAAACCAGATGACCAGAACCAGCCGCCTGTCGCGGTCGGCAAGGCTTGCCCTTGCACCGATCTTTGTCGCCGCCAGCCTTGCAGGCGCGGCACAAGCCGAGGATTCCTCAGACCCGATCACCATTCCGATCCATAACTGGTCCAGCCAGATCGTCATGAGCCATGCCGTGGGTCAGATCTTCGAAGGCATGGGCAATTCCGTCGAATATGTCTCGACCGACAGCCAGGCGGTCTATGAAGCGATCCGGCTGGGCGATGCCGCGCTGGAGGTCGAGGTCTGGGAGGGTGCATTCGGCGCCTCCTTCGATGCGGCGGTGGCGAAAGGCGGCATCCACGAGGCCGGTAACCACAACGCGGTGACGCGCGAAGACTGGTGGTATCCGCTCTGGACCAAAGAGGCCTGCCCGGGCCTGCCCGACTGGGAGGCGCTGAATGCCTGCGCCAGCGCCTTTGCCACGCCTGAAACCGGCGAGAAGGGGCGTTTTCTGGGTGGACCGGTCGACTGGCTGAAGCATGACGCGGAAAAGGTCGATGCGCTGTCGATGAATTTCACCGTGGTCAATGCCGGCTCGGCGGCGGCGCTCTGGGCGGAACTTGCGGCGGCGGAAAAGGATAAGACGCCGATCGTGCTCTTCAACTGGACCCCGAATTTCGCCGAAGCCGTCTGGCCGGGTGAATTCGTCGAATTCCCGAAATGGGAACCGGGCTGCGATACCGATCCGGCGGTCGGGCTGCATGCCGATAAGGTCTATGATTGCGGCAACCCCGCAGACGGCTATCTGAAGATCGCCGCCTGGGATGGGATGCCCGAAAAATGGCCGGCCGCCTATGCCGTCTTGCAAAAGGTCAGCTTCACCAATCCGCAAATCGCGGAAATGGCCAAGCTGGTCGATGTCGACGGGATGGAGCCGGAAGATGCGGCGGCCGCGTGGCTGAGCGCGAACGAGGCCATCTGGAAACCCTGGCTGGAATAAGCCCACAGGCTTTGTGACCCAAGGATAGCCTCTCAGGCCCGCCCCCGTTCTGGCGTTCAGGGGCGGGTTGCCTCAGCCCGGAGACCCGTATGACCGATTTCCCGCCCCGCCCCGCTCCTGTCATCTCCTGCCGCAATGTCTGGAAAGTGTTCGGACCCCGCCCCGAGGCCGCGCTGGCGGCTTTGCGCGCGGATCCGGGCGCGCGCCCCGAAGGGCATGTGACGGCGGTGCATGATGTCTCACTCGATATCATGCCAGGCGAGATGCTGGTGGTGATGGGGCTGTCGGGGTCCGGGAAATCGACACTGGTCCGGTGCCTGTCGCGCCTCAATGAGATCACGGCGGGTGAGATCCTGATCGAGGGCCAGGATATCGGCAAGCTGAACGAGGCGGCGCTGATTGACCTGAGGCGCCGCAAGATGGGCATGGTGTTCCAGAGCTTTGGTTTGCTTCCGAACCGCAATGCGCTGGAAAATGTGGCCTTTCCGTTAGAGATGCGCGGCCAGCCCCGGGCGGCGCGGATTGAGCGCGCCCGCGAAATGCTGGCTCTGGTGGGCCTTAAGGGCCGCGAGGGCTATTTCCCGCGCGAGCTGTCCGGGGGCCAGCAGCAGCGGGTCGGGATTGCGCGCTCGCTCGCGGTTGAGCCGGATATCTGGTTCCTCGACGAGCCGTTTTCGGCGCTTGATCCGCTGATCCGGCGCGAGATGCAGGATGAATTCCTGCGCCTCAAGGGGATGCTGAAAAAGACCATCATCTTCATCACCCATGACTTCGACGAGGCGCTGCGCCTTGCCGACCGTATCGCGATCATGAAGGACGGGCGGGTCGAGCAGATCGACACGCCTGGCCGCATCGTGCTGCAGCCTGCGACAGACTATGTCGCGCGCTTTACCGCCGAGATCGACCGCGCGCGGGTTTTGCATGTTTCGGGCCTTGCCGGCCCGGTGGCGGGCCGCGCCATCGAGGGGCCCGCGCTGCCCGGGGGGCAGACGCTGCGCGACCTCGCCCGCCGGCTGGTCAATGACAGCCGCGACTGGATCCCGGTGGCGGATGGCACCGGCCGTGTGACCGGTATGCTGGAGCGCCGCCACGCCCTTGATATCTTGCTGGGCGAAGCGGCATGAGCATGGTGGACCGGATCGACCTTTCCTCGTCTTCGCCCCGGCCGCATGCCGTCTGGCTGATGCTGGGCCTCGCAGCCGTGCTCATCCTTGGACGCGATCTTCTGCCCGCAGAGCTGCTGCGCTTGCCGGATTGGCTGGTGGTGCCTTTCGCGCATTGGATCAACGCAGGCTTTGCCTTTCTGCGCGATGATCTGGGGCTGATGCAGGTCACCCGCGCCTTTGCCGCCATGCTGGAATGGCTGCTCGATGTGACGGCGAATATCCTTTACGGCAAGAACCGCTGGCCGAGGCTTGGCCCGCTGCCCTGGTCGGTGGTGGCGATATCGATGGCGGCCCTTGGCTGGTGGCTCGGGGGATGGAAGCTTGCCGCGCTTGCGGGGGGCACATTCGTCTGGATCGCGGTTATGGGCCAGTGGCAATGGGCGATGGAGACACTTTCGGTCATCGTGGTTGCGGCGCCGTTCTCGGTGCTTGCCGGTCTGATCCTTGGCATTATGGCCTGGCGCTGGACGGCGGTGCAGCGGGTCCTGAACCCGATCCTGAATGTGGCGCAAAGCCTGCCGCATTTCGCCTATATGATCCCGGTTGTGGTTTTTATCGGGGTCGGCCCGAAAGCAGGGGCGATTGTCACCATCATCTTCTCGGTGCCGCCGATGATCCGGATGACCGGGCTGGGCCTGCGCAAAGTGCCCGAAGAGGTGATCGAGGCCGGCCGCATGTCCGGGGCCACGCCCTGGCAGCTTTTGACCCGGGTTCGGATTCCGACGGCACGCCGCGACATCCTGATCGGCGTCAACCAGGTGATCATGCAATGCCTTGCCATGGTGGTGCTCGCAAGCTTCATCGGCATGCCGGGGCTGGGGCAAAAGCTTTTGCAACTGTTGCAGGCGCTGAAGATCGGGCTTTCGGTTGAGATCGGCATCACCATTGTGCTGATCGCGGTGGTGCTTGACCGGCTGAGCCGGGCCTGGGCGAAACGCCAGCCGCTGCATCACGCAGAGGGGCTGTCCTGGGCGCGGCGTCACCCGGTTCTGCTGGTCTGGGCGGTTGCGATTGCCCTGGCCTTTGCCCTGTCGCTGGTCTTTCCGCTTCTGGCTCAGGTGCCGCGCCGCGACGCGCTGAGCATTGCGGCCCCGGTCGATGCGCTGGTGGACTGGCTGATCCGGCTGGTCGATCCGGTCACCACCTGGCTCCGCTGGTTCCTGATCACCTGGGTGCTGATTCCGCTGCGCGATGCGATCCTGTGGCTGCCCTTCAGCGCGGTGCTGCTGGCGGTCGCGGCGGCGGGCTGGGCCGTCGGCGGCTGGAGATCGGCGCTGGTCATGCTGGGCTTCATCGGCGCCATTGCCCTTTCGGGCTGGTGGGACCGGGCCATGATCACCGTCTATATGGTCGGCTTCTCGGTGTTCCTGGCGACGCTGATCGGCTTTCCGCTGGGGATCTGGGCATCCGCTTCCGAGACCCGCGCGAACCGGGTGCTGCTGGTCTGCGACTCGCTTCAGACCTTCCCGAGCTTTATCTACCTGATCCCGGTCGTGATGCTTTTCGGCGTCAATGACGTGGCGGTGGTGATGGCGGTGGTGACATTCGCGGCGGTGCCCCTGGTGCGCTATACGATCGAGGGGCTGCGCGGAGTTGCGCCGGAACTGATCGAGGCGGCGCATATGAGCGGCACGACAAGGCGACAGATGCTCTGGCATGTACAATTGCCGATGGCGGCGCCGGTGATGCTGGTGGGGGTGAACCAGTCGGTGATGTTCTCGCTGTTCATGGTGATCATTGCGGCCTTTATCGGCACCCAGGATCTGGGCCAGGAGCTGCAACGCGCGCTTTCGGCCAGCGATGTCGGCAAGGGGATGGTGCTGGGGCTGGCGGTTGCCTTCCTTGGCCTGGCGGTCGATCACCTGATCACCCGGCAGGCACAGCGGATGGGGACGGGGGCAGGCGGCTGACGCCGCCCCGCTTTCCGCTTGCTGTGCCAGGCGGATGTCAGCGGTCGCGCCGTGACACCGGTGATGCGGATAAATCAGATGGTTGCGAAGCGGCGGGATTGCGCCGCTTCGGGGGCGGGCCCCGCTACGGGCCAGGACAGGGGGTCAGCTCTGGCTGCCGAACCGGCGCCAGGCCCAGGCCAGCGCCGCCATCACGGTGATGATCAGCCCATAGGTCAGCACTGTCGCATCCAGCCCGATCCGGGGAATGGCAAAGCCGGCCGCAACCACCGGCAGACCAAAGGCCAGGTAGCTCAGCGTGAACAGGGCGGCAAAGAGTTTGCCGCGCTCATCCGGCGGGCAAAGCGGCACGATGGTCCGCAATGAGGCATAGAAACAGGTGCCGAACCCGGTGCCCGCAAGTGTCAGCGCGATCAGGTAAAGCGGCAGCACCCGGAGCCAGATCCCGGTCAGCGTCAGCGCTGTGCCAAGCGCCAGGGCGAAGGTGCCGTACAGCATCACCTGGCGCGGCGTGTACCGGCGGGCAATGAAACAGGCCAGCGCGCCCATGCCTGACAAAAGCGTCACCACCAGCGCCTGGGTTACAAAGCTGGTGATCCCGAAAAACACCGAAATCACCGGCGCGCCCAGCGAGAGGTAAAGCCCTCCGGTCGCCCAGCCGGCAATGATGGCGGGCGTGCTCTGCCAGAAGGCCGCGCGGGTCTGCACCGGAATGCCCACCTGCGGACGCAAGGATTGCAAAAGTCCGGCATGACGCGGCGAGGTCTCGGGCATTTTCCACACGAGCGCCGCAAACCCCAGACAGATCAGCGCGATCGCAAGAAAGACATCAAGGCGTGCGTCGATGGCATGTTCCATCACCACACCGGCCAGCGGCGCACCTGCTGCCATACCGGCCAGCGGGATGACCGAGTTGCAGACCTGAGCGAGGCCGGGGCGGCTTGCCGGTTCAAGATCGGTGACGGCGGCTGAGGCCGAGGTCAGCAACAGCGCGCAGCCAATCCCCTGAACCGCGCGGGCGATGAACAGACCCAGCGGCCCGGTGGCCAGAGCAAAGCCCAGCATCGAGCCCGCCAGCAGCACGAAGCCAAAACTCAGCACCGGCCGCCGCCCGATATGATCCGAGGCCGAGCCGCCGGTCAGAAGCGTCGCCAGCAGCACAATCGCATAGACGGCAAATATCGCGGTCAGCGTCGTGGCGGAGAACCCCATCTCGCGTTGCAGCACCGGGTAAAAAGGCGAGGGTGCGCTGGAGCTGGACATCATCACCCCTCCCGCCAGTGCCGCAATGATAAACCCCGCGCGGCGGCGGGAGGAGCTGGCAGGGCCCGGCTGGGCGGAAATTGTCATGGGGGGCTTTCGTGGACGTCTTCAGGGGGGAGTGGCCGGGCGGGCCGTAATGGTTCGATATTCTTCGAACGGATTTCTACTGACAAACCTGCAACTGTTCAACTATATTCGAACCATGGCCGATCAAGACAGTTTCACACCTCTCAGTCTTTACCACCCGCCCGGCGAGGATCTGGTCCTGACCGATATCCTTTTCGCGCTCAGCGACCCGGCGCGCCTCGAGATCGTGCGCCAGATCGCCAGCGGCGCGCTGGAAATGGCGCATTGCCATCTCCAGAACCCGGATGCCCCGAAATCGACCAAATCGCATCATATGAAAGTGCTGCGCGAAGCGGGGGTCATGCGCAACGAACCGGCAGGGCGCGGGCGGCTTCTGAGCCTCAGGCTTGAAGATCTCGACCGGCGGTTTCCCGGGCTGATGCGGGCGGTTCTTGCCGAAGATCCGGGCTGATCCCTGCGGCTTACGGGTCTTTTGGCGGCTGAATGGATTTTTAAGGACGGGCAGTCCGGGCTTTGACGGTCACAAAGATTGACCACAGCCAAAGCCTGCGCCTATCGTGAGCCCATGGTCCCGGATCCAGGACGGGCCGGGAGAAACAATCGCACGGAAACCATCGGAGGGCAGGTTCGCTTTGCCCTGGATTTTCTGCCTGCGCGGCCGCCGCCATCGAAAGGGCCCGGTGCTGTGAGTAGCAATGTGCAATCCGTCAGGCACAGCGAGGATGTTCACCACCAGGCCACGCTGTTGCAGGCCTGGGAACAGGATTACATCCAGCTGCATGCCGGGGCCTTTACCGGCTCGCTCAGCACCTTCCGGCTGGGTGCGGCCCGGCTGTTTTCGGAACGGATGAACCGATCGGTCTTGCAGACCGGCGCGCTGCCGGCGGGGCGGCTGGCCTTTGGCCTGCCGGTCAGGGCAGGGGGGCGCAGCTGCATCTGCGGTGAAGAAGTCGGGCCGAACAGTCTTCTCGTTTTTTCCGGGCGGTCGGGGTTTGAATTCCTGTCGCCCGATATATTCGAATTTCTGGGCATCGAGATCGATGTGAACGGCTTTGCCGATCCGGTGTTCGAGGCGATGTTGCATCAGCTTGATACGGTCCTGTCCTCCGGGCGCCGCAGCCTGCCGATAGCAGGCGCCCGGGCCGCCAAGCTCGGGCGGCTCCTGCACGGGATCTTGCATGAAGAGGGGCTCGATCTCAGGCTTGAGGAACTGCCGGCTGCCGCCACTGCTTTCAGCCGCGGCCTTGTGGGCTGGATCCTTGACATGTTGCAGCCCGCCGGCACCGGTGAGCCGGGACGCAGCACCATCCGGCACTGGGACACGATCAATGCGATCCGCGAGCTGGTCGCCGATGGCCAGACCTGCCCGGTCTCGGTCGCAGAGCTGACGGTCGAGCTGGGGCTGTCGCGCCGCACCTTGCAGAATGCCTGCCAGGAGGTGGTCGGCCTCAGCCCGGTGCAGTTTCTGCGCGCGCTGCGGCTGTCAGAGGCGCGGCGGATGCTGCAAACAGACCGCCCCGTAACCGAAGCCGCGACGCAGTTCGGCTTCTGGCATCTCGGGTATTTTTCGCGCGATTACCGGCAGATGTTTGGCGAATTGCCCTCGGTCACCCGTGCCGCTGCGGCGCAGACCCGCCGGCGCCTCGTGTCTGGCCGATGACGAGGTCCTGTCACGACCCGGGTTTCGGAGCATTTTTCGCCTTCGGCAGCGCAAAAGCAGAGGTGGAGATACGCGCAGCGAACATGATGAGAAGTCCGCTGTTCAGTTAGGCGGATCCTGAGGCGCGTCTCCCGTTTCGCAGGATCCGGCAGATGCAGAGCGACAAGCGGACGGGCCTTGATGCGGAAAGACGCAGAGACAGGCTTTAATGCCAGGCCGCAACAGGTCGTCAGAATGCGCCTGTTGGATTGCGTCCTTCAACAGAACAAGGCGTTTACTCAGCGTGTCGCGGGACTCGGTTCGGAAGATGATGTCGTTTCGGTTGCGCCAGGTCAGCGGCGCACAGCCCGGGTCCCGCGCCCGAAGCCCGATCCTTTCATTCCAATAATCAGGGGCTGGCTGGCGGCGGATCAGACCATGCCGCAAAAGCAGCGGCATACGGCGCAGCGGCTGTTTGACCGATCGGGCATGAATTAGTGGCGGGCGGGAGTGTGCCGGTACTGTGGTCCGGAGCCGGCACATTCCCGCGCGAACTCAGTTTCGCCATGGTTTCGCCCTGTGACGGACACAGGCGATCCCCAGCTCAACAGAATGATCCATCGACACATAAACCAGTTTCTTGCCGATATCGCCTCAACCCAGAGAAGGGCCCGGAGAATGAGAACTCAAGGGATTATCCTGCTTCTGACAGCGGCCGTTCTCGGTGCCTGGTTCATGGCCACCAGCTGGGGCGCCTGACGGCTGTCTCGAAATCTGCCGGCGCAGGATGGTCACGCATATCCCTGGCCTCGGTATGGGCGTATGACGAAGACCGCATGACCTGACTTCATATCTTTTACGTTCAGTCTGTGCTATTGTGGTTTCGTCCGCAGGTATTCCCTGTGGCGTCATGGAGGTACCGACATGGGCCCCGACAAAGCTGCTGCGACTTCCCTCAGATCCATTTTTGACGAGCCCTACGACCCACCAGGCTGGGGGATGGGAAAGCTATATGGCAAGCGCTCAGAGGAGCCACCGAACAAGAGCGAGATTGAGAACATCATGCATGACTACTCGAAGCGCTTTGCGCCACTGATGTCAGCACGATCAAAGACGTGATATCCGGTTGGCCTGTCATCGCAGGGGGCGCATGAAGAAGCCCTCCGGCGAGGGCGGGCTTGTCAATCACCGTCTTCTCAGGGCCTGCTCTGCCCCGGCCCGCGGAGGGAAAAACGGACCATTAAGAATGGAGCGGTTGCCCGGCAAAAGACTGTCGCCCGACAATGGACAGGTGCAGGGCTTCGCCTGCGGCTTTCGGTTCAGCGGCCTGAATTTCAGAGCCTGCCGCGCCTGAGAACGTGGCCGGGCGCCGGCGGGACGGGTGCCACTTCATTGCGAAGAAAGGCGGGCAGATTCAAGTCAGATCACCTGGCAAAGATCCGGAAGGCGGTTCTGCAAGGGCTTATCTCAGATCGAGGGCGCCGGCATCCTTCAGCAGGGGTGTAATCAACACGACCGCCTCGGTCCGGTTGCGCACATTCAGCTTGGCGAAAATGCTCTTGGTATGGGTCTTCACCGTATTGATGTTGATCCCGAGCGCCAGTCCGATTTCGTGATTGGGCGCCCCTGATCGCATCAGCATCAGCACCTCCATCTCGCGCGGGGTTATCCCCGCCGCGCGCAGCCGCCAGGGAAGCCTCATTTCAGCTGCGGCAGCGACGGCTGCCGGGACGGGTGGGGCCGCGCAAGGCAGTGGCACGGCCTCTTTCAGCCCAACCGACCTGAAGTCATGCCGCAGCCGGACAAGCTCATGGTCGGGCTGCGCGATCAGACTGGCCAGCACCGACCGGCAAAAGAGCTGCGATGCGGTGCGTCCCTGGCTCTTTGCCGTTGCAGATAAAGTGGTCAGCAGCCCCTCTGGATCTCCCCCGAGCAGTCCGGCCCGGGCCGCCCGCGCCAGTAAGACTCCAAACGGCTCCCAGATCTGCCAGATATCGGGGCCAAACCGCAGACGCGCATCGCTTTCCTGCCGCAACACCCTGCCAAGCCCATCCTGCGCCGCAGAGACATCGCCCCCACGTAAGGCCCGGTCTGCAGCTTCAATACTGAGGCGGAACTCCATGCGCAGATCCTCTTCCTCGATCGCGGCACGGTGGAAGCGGCGAAGAAGCGTTGTCGCCTCATAGTCCCGGCCCTGCTGGTCATAAAGCCGGACCAGGCCGACCACGGGTATGAGCTTCCTTTCCCAAAGACCCGGAACCTGGGTGTTCTCACTTTGCAAGGCGGCCAGCCACAAGGCTTCGGCATTGGCAGCATCACCCGTCATCTGCGCGAGCTGCCCCTGCAGCGCGGACGGGAGTGCGACCATATACGAGGTATCACTGAAGTGTTGCCTTGCGATGGTCATGGCCATCGCAAGCACCCTTTCAGCATCTGCCAGCCGACATCTGTCGAGGTAGGAAATGCCGGAGATGCAGAGGGAATGCACCTGCCCCCAATGGCAGCCGAGCTCATCATATATGGTATGTGCGCGCCAGGTCAGACGTTCGGCACGTTCAAGATCTCCCTCATGCAAAGCCACATAGGCATGGATCGACAACAGGTCGACCTGGCCAAAAGGAAGGGCATCAAGCCCGTCATCCGGGATGGCATCTATATGTCGGCGCGCGGCCACCATATCGCCGCCATAGGCCCCGATCAGGGCCCGCATCAGATCGATCCGGCCCGTAATATTCATCCGCGTTTTTTCAGGAGCCTCGTCCAGGGGCCCGCGGTCATGATGGCCCTGCGCCAGCGTCTGCAATATCTGCTCTGCCTTCAGGAACTGGCGCAGATTGATATAGCGCCAGACCATCAGGAACATGAGCAGCGGCCGGGCTTCGCGGCTTTCGCGCGGCAGTTGCGCCATCCAGTGCGAATAGGTGTCAAACCGCCCATAGCTCAGATAGTCAAAGGTGCAATAGCCTTCAATCAGCGCTGCCGCCTGTTCGGGGCGGTTGGCCCGGAAGGCATGATGTACAGCATCAAACGGCATATTGGCGCGGATGAACCATTCCGAGGCGCGCAGATGCAGGGCCGGCAGCTCGGAGGGCGCGCGGGCCCGCAAGCGGGCCTGCAGGAATTCGCGAAACAGCTGATGATACTTGTACCAGCGGTGCGCCCCGGCCAATTCGGTCAGGAAAAGCTGATCGCTTTCAATCCGGGCAAGGATCGCGGCCGAGCCCTCCTGCCCGGTCACCGCATCGCACAGCTCTGGTGTCAGCGCCTCCAGCACCGAGGTCAGTTCCAGAAACTGGCACAGTGGCTCTGGCAGGCCGGCGATCACCTCGTCGAGAAAATACTCAGCATATTCGCGCTGACTGCCGGCGGGTGCGCTGCGCAGGAAACTGCTGTTCGGGGCGTTTTCAATCAGCGAGGTCAGTCGCAATCCCGCAGCCCAGCCCTCGGTTGACTGCTGCAGGATCCTTGCCTCTTCAGGCGACAGATCCTGCCCTATGCCAGAGCGAAAGAAGGACTGGACTTCGTCCTCCGAGAATTGCAGCTCGCGCGAAGACAGTTCCAGCAATTCTCCGGCGAGCCGGTAGCGCCCCAGCGGCAGGGCAGGGCGGTTACGCCCGGCGACCACCAGCGTCAGGTGTTCAAATCCTGCTGCAAGAATACGGGTTAATGTCCGGGTTTCGGCATCTCCCTCGATAAGATGGAAGTCATCGAGGATGAGTGTCAGCCGAATCTGGCCGCCTGCCGGTCCGGCTGCATCCCGCAATCGGGCCAGCAGGCGCATATCAGCATCCGCCCCCTCATCGCGCGTCGAAGATGTCGTCTCGTCGGGCTGATCCAGCCGGTTCATCGAATGCATCAGGCAATCTGCCAGCGGCAGATGCTCGCGATGCCGGTCAGAGGCGGCATACCAGGCAACGGGCTGGCCGTCCGCGCGCAGCGCATGGGCCCACTGGCTCAGCAGGCTTGTCTTGCCGGAACCAGCCGGCGCATGTACCACCACCAGCCGATAGCGTCCAAGATCGCGGGCATGATTGCTCAGGCGGGGCCGGTCCAGCAGCCCGGAATGCAGCCGGGGCGCGGTGCTGTTTCTGTCGCTGAGCCCTGTAGGTGTCACGGAATGGCTGCCTCCCTGTCGTCTCACACTTTCGGGTGAGAGAAGTTTTTTTGCAAGGCCACCCTTTGGGATCATGTGTCGCAGATCAGGTCTGGCTAGGCTGTCCGCCATGCTGTGACGCGAAAGATCAAGTGAGGCGACTGAAGTGAAACTTGCGGAATATGTCGGATATGATGCGACCGGGCTGGCCGAACTGGTTGCCCGTGGGGATGTCTCTCCCGCAGAGCTTCTTGATCTGGCACTGGCGGCCGTCGAACAGGTGAACCCTGCGCTGAATGCGGTGGTCCATACTTTTCCTGAGGAAGCCCGCCGTTTCATCGATCAGGATCTGGGGGCCGGGCCGTTCCGCGGGGTGCCGTTCCTCCTCAAGGATCTGACGCAAAACTATGCCGGCCAGCCGACCGGTGCCGGAACGCCGTTGCGCAATGGTCACCAGCCCGCAGAGGACACCGAGCTGGTGCGTCGCTACAAGAAGGCCGGCTTCGTGACCTTCGGCAAGACGGCTGTGCCCGAGCTGGCAATGGACTGGACCACGCGCTCGCGTCTTCATGGCGAGACAAACAATCCCTGGAATACCGCACATACTGCCGGCACCTCCAGCGGTGGCACGGCGGCGGCTGTGGCAGCAGGGATCGTCCCGGCGGCGCATGGCAATGATGGCGGCGGCTCGATCCGGGTGCCGGCATCCTGCTGTGGCGTCTTCGGGCTGAAACCGTCGCGCGGGCGCAATCCGGCCGCACCGGCCGGCGAGACATGGGATGGGATGCTGGTCGAGCATGTGCTGACCCGTTCAGTTCGCGACAGTGCCGCGATCCTCGATGCAACTGCTGGGCCAACGGCGGGCCAGTTCTACAACAGCCCATCGGGTGGCAATTTCGTCTCTGAACTGCGCCGCGATCCCGGCCGGTTGCGGATCGGCGTGCTGACCGATGCGCCTTATGGCGCACCGACCGACGGGGATTGCCTCGCTGCCGTTGAGGACGCCACCCGGCTGCTGAACAGTCTTGGTCATGATTGTGCCCCGGCCAGCCTGCGGCTGCCCGAAAACGGCTGGCCGGGCTTTGAAGCCTATATCCTGACGGAATATGCGGCAGATATGCGGGTTGAGGCAGCCCAGCTCGGGCGTGCGCTGACCGAGGCAGATTTCCCTGCAACCCTGAATGAGATGATCGCGGCCGGAAACGCGCTCTCTGCCGTCGATCAGCGCATGGCAACCGCGGCGGTGCATGGCGTGGCCCAGGCCGTTAACCGGATGTTCGAAGGCTTCGACGTCATCCTGTCGCCGACTCTGGCCCGCCCGCCACTGCGTCATGATGAATTCCCCCATGATGTGGACATGCGCGAGCACTACCGCTTTTACCTGTCATGGATGCCCTATACCCATATCTACAATATCAGTGGCAGCCCGGCGATCTCAGTCCCGCTGCACTGGAATGCCGCCGGTCTGCCGGTCGGCGTACAGTTTGCCGCCGCCCCGGCGCGTGAGGATCTGCTGATCCGCCTTGGCAGCCAGCTGGAAACCGCCCGCCCGTGGTGGAACCGCCGCCCGGCCATTTTTGCCGCCTGAAATCAAGAAACGCCAACAGGGAACTCTGATGTCACACCCCAACAGCCGTAAGCGCCTGCTGACGCTCTCGTCGGCACTCAGCCTTTCTGTCCTCCTTGCTGCCGCACCCTCACTCGCGGATGAGATCACGCTGGCGCGTGGTGTCGATGCCGACAGCCTTGATCCGCATCGCGCCAGCACCACCCAGTCCCTGCAAGTGACCAGCATGATCTATGATACCTTGCTGACCATGGCGGCGGATGGATCCATCCATCCGGGGCTGGCCAATGGGTATGAGGTCTCTGAAGACGGGCTGAGCTATCGCTTTGCGATCCGGGACGGTATCGCTTGCCACGATGGCAGCCCGTTCGACGCGGCCGCCGCGAAAATCAGCTTTGACCGGGCGATCAACCCCGAGACGCTGAACCCCAATCTCTCGGCCTGGGGCCCGGTGGTGGCAACAGCAGTGGAAGACGGCAGCCTGGTGGTGACGCTGAGCGAGCCTTACGGTCCTTTCGCCTCGTTCCTGACCAGCATTCAGGCGGGCTTCCTCTGCCCCTCGGCGCTCTCCGGGGGCGAGTTCACCCCGATTGGTACCGGCCCGTTCAGGCTGGAAAAATGGGTGCGCAACGATGCCATCGTGCTGGCGGCCAATGACGCCTATGTCAATGTGCACCCGCTGGTGGAAAATCCGGGCCGTCCACATCTCGACCGGGTCACCCTGCGGGTGATCCCTGAAGCGGTGGCCCGGATGGCAGCGCTGCGCTCGGGTGAGGTGGATATCGTCGAGCCCTCGCTGGAAGAGGCGGTCGATCTGAAAGATGATCCTGATTTCCGCGTCTATGCGGCGGAGTATTCCGGCCAGCAGGTGCTGGCGGCCTTTACCTGGCGGGTCGCCCCGCTGGACAATCCAGAGATCCGGCGCGCCATCGGCATGGCCCTGAACAAAGAGGCCTATGCCGAAATCGCCTATGAAGGGCTGGTATCGGCCACGAATTGCACCGTCGCCCCCAATCTCTTTGCGGTGGATCAGGAAAAATGTGCCGAATGGGGCGTTTCCTATGATCCTGATGCGGCCCGTGCGGTGATGGAGGCTGCGGGTTATTCCGCCGCCAATCCGCTGAAAGTGAACCTGCAGGTCCATAAGCTGCCGGGCTTTGACCAGATGCACCAGATCATGCAGCAGGACCTGGCAGAAATCTATATCGAGGCCGAGATCCAGACGCGTGAGGTCGCAGCCTTCTTCGACTTCATGACCCAGGAAAACCTGAAGACGGATATCAAACCGACGATCTGGACCATGGGCATGTCCGGCGTCGATCCCGATTACATGTATTTCCTGTGGAAACAGCCCGGCTTTGTCAGCATGGGTGTCAATGACACGCTGGATGCAATTCTTGTCGAACAGCGCAGGCTGACCGGCGAGGCCCGTGCGGCGAAAGTGCAGGAAGCCGAAGAATACCTGCTGAGCAATGGCTATGCCGTGCCACTGGTCTCGCCCGGCTGGAACTGGCTGATGGCTTCTTCGGCCAGGGTTGAGGGTTTCAAGCTTGGCCATATGGTGTCGCTTGTCTTCAACGATGTGACTCTGGCCGACTGACGGACAGGCGATCTGCCCCTGCGCGTCGCCTTTCGGGCGGCGCGCCAGTTGTATTCTCAGGCTTCCCTCACCCCTTCCGAGACGAAAGTGACCGATGCTGTTTCTTGTGCTCCGACGGCTGCTGATTGCCTTTGCGACCATCCTTGTGGTGATCGCATTGTCGGGTGTGCTGATCCATATCGTGCCCGGCGATCCGGTGACGGCGATGATGGCACAGTCGGTCTCGGCAACCCCCGAGGCAATGGCCGATATGCGCAGCCGTCTGGGACTGGATCTGCCGGTCTGGCAACAGGTGCTTCACTATGTCGGCAATGTGCTGCAAGGGGATCTGGGCACCACGATCCGGGGTGGCGAGCCGGTGGCGGAACTGCTGCTGCTGCGGCTGCCGAATACTTTTGCCCTTGCGGCGGCCGGGCTGTTCACCGCCCTGCTGATCGGCGTGCCGCTGGGCTTTATCGCCGCGCTGAACCGCGGGCGTGTGACCGATATGGCGATCATGATGATCGCGGTGCTTGGGGTCTCGGTGCCCGGCTTCTGGATGGGGCTGGTGCTGATCCAGGTCTTCGCGCTGAAGCTTGGCTGGCTGCCGGTCGCCGGATCGGGGCTGCGCGGGATCCTCCTGCCCGCGCTGACGCTGGGGCTGTGTTATGCCGCGCTGATCGCGCGAATGACCCGCTCGGCATTGGTCGAGATCCTGTCGGAAGATTATATCCGCACCGCCCGTGCCAGAGGCCTGCGCGGCTGGCAGGTGCTGCTGGTCCATGCGCTGAAACCTGCACTGATCAGCATCGTTACCGTGGTTGGCCTTGTCTTTGCCTATCTGATGGGCGGCCAGGTGGTGATCGAAAACGTGTTTTCCTGGAACGGTATCGGGCGGCTGGCGGTGCAGGCCATGCTGGAGCGGGATTACCCGATGATACAGGGATTCATCGTGGTCTTTGCCACCTCGGTCGTGGTGATCACCGCGCTGATCGATATTCTTTACACCCTCCTTGATCCCAGAATGCGGAGACGGACATGACCGCCATTCCGGCCCCAAAACGCATGAGGCGCAGGGTTCCCCCCGGGCTTTGGCTGGGCGGAGCGCTGTTGTTGCTGCTGGTTGCGGCAGCGCTGCTGGCCCCCTGGATCGCGCCCTATGAACCGACGAAGATGGGCGTTGGAAAGCGGCTGCTGGCGCCGAATGCCAGCTTCCTGTTTGGAACGGATGAATTTGGCCGCGATCTGTTCAGCCGTGTTCTCGCCGGCGCGCGGCTCTCGCTTGGCATCGGCGCGGTGGCGGTGCTGTCCGGGCTGGTGATCGGTGGCACGATCGGCCTTGTCGCAGCCTTTGCGCCTGGCTGGCTCCGCGCGGCGCTGCTGCGGGTGGTGGATGTGCTCTACTCTTTCCCCGACACGCTGATCGCGCTGTCGCTCGTCGCCTTTCTCGGGCCGGGCATCGGCAATGCGACACTGGCCATCGCGATCTCACTCGTCCCCTTTTATGCCCGGGTGAGCTATGGGCTGGCCGCAGCCGAGGCCGCACGCCCCTATATCGAGGCGGCGCGGCTGGGCGGGATAGGTCACACGAGGCTGGTGCGGGTGCATGTCATGCCCAATATCGCCCAAAGCCTGATCGTGATGGGCAGCCTTGGCTTTTCATCCGCCATTCTTTCGGCGGCGGGCCTCTCATTCCTCGGGCTTGGCGTGCAGCCGCCCTCGCCGGAATGGGGCGCCATCCTGTCTTCGGGGCGCAACTACATCAGCAAAGCCCCCTGGATCCTCATTTTCCCGGGGCTCGCCATTGTTCTGACGGTCATGGCGCTGAACCTGATCGGTGACAATCTGCGCGATCTGATCGATCCGCGCCAGCGGGGGCGGACATGAGCGCGCTCGAGATCCGTGACCTGACGGTCACATTCGGCGGCAGCACAGACGCGCTGACGGTTGTAGATGCCGTGAGCCTGACGGTTGCTCCCGGTGAAATCCTGGCTCTGGTCGGAGAATCCGGCAGTGGCAAAAGCATGACCTCGCTTGCGGTCATGGGTCTCTTGCCGCAGGCGGCACGGGTGACAGGCGGCATTACCGTTGGCGGTGCTGCGGTAAGCGGACTGGGTCGCCGGGCGCTGGAGGATCTGCGGGGCCGGCGCATGGGCATGGTGTTTCAGGAGCCGATGACCTCGCTCAATCCGGTGCTGACCATCCGCCGTCAGATGACCGAAGGTCCGCGCCGCCATCTCGGGCTTGGCCGGGCTGCGGCAGAAAAACTGGCCTGTGCCGCGCTGGCAGAGGTTGGCATTCCCGATCCTGTGGCCGTGATGGGGCAATATCCCCACCAGCTTTCGGGCGGCATGCGGCAGCGGGTGATGATCGCTTCGGTGCTGGCGCTGAAACCGGCGCTGCTGATCGCGGATGAGCCGACCACCGCCCTTGATGTCACGGTGCAGGCGCAGGTGCTGGATCTTCTGGTTGCCCTGAAGCATCGCAGCGGTTCGGGTATCCTTCTGATCACGCATGATATCGGAGTGGTGGCGGAAACCGCTGATCGGGTTGCGGTGATGCAGCGCGGCCGCATCGTCGAGACCGGCCCGGTGGATCAGGTGCTGTTTGCACCGCGACACGACTATACGCGCAAACTGCTGGCGGCCCATCTGGATGTGAATGAGGCGCTTGCCATGCGTGCCGAAGAGCGGAAGACTGATCCATGACCGAACCATTGCTGCGACTTGAAAATATTCGCCGCACGTTCCGAAGCGGATCGCGTGTGGTCACAGCCGCGGGGGCGTGTCCCTGCATCTGGCGGCGGGCGAGACGCTGGGCATTGTCGGCGAAAGCGGTTCCGGAAAATCCACCATCGGGCGCATCGCGACCGGGCTTGAAACGGCCGATGCAGGCAGGGTGCTGATTGATGGCGCCGAACCTGCCCGGCTGCGGGGGCGCGCGCAGCGGGCGGTCCTGCGCAAGGTTCAGATGATCTTTCAGGACCCCTATTCCTCGCTTAATCCGCGGCTGACGGTGGGAATGCAGGTGGCCGAGGGGCTGATCGACCGCAAGAGCCTGGGGCGCGATGCCCTGCGCCAGCGCCTTTCAGAGCTTTTCGTTGATGCCGGGCTGGAGCCTGGCCATATCGACCGCTATCCGCATGAGTTTTCCGGTGGGCAGCGCCAGAGGGTCGCCATCGCCCGCGCTCTTGCCCCCGAACCCCGCATGATTGTCGCGGATGAACCCGTCTCGGCGCTGGATCTGACCGTTCAGGCTCAGATCATTGACCTGATGATCCGCACACAGGCACGGCGTGGGCTGTCATGGCTGTTCATCTCGCATGACATCTCAGTGGTGGCGCGGCTTTGTGACCGGGTGGCGGTGATGTATCGCGGGCGCATCGTCGAACAGGGACCGGCAGCGTCCGTCATCCGCATGGCAGGACATCCCTATACCCGCAATCTGCTGGAGGCGGTCCCACGGCTTGATCATCGCCGGACCGGCGAGAAATCGGTGCCGCATGTTCTGCCAGAACATGGGGACGATGATCAGTTTGAGGAGGTGACGCCCGGTCACCTGGTAAGGCGCGGTCGCTGAAGCGCGCCCGGCCCCTGTGCGATCCGCTTCATCATAGTCTGGAATGACGCTGGCTGCGGCGTGAGGTCAGGCCGGTGCCTCTCCCGGCGGCTTCGCCAGGTTCATCGGATCAAGCGGCCCGAGGAAGCTTTCAAGGAAATGATAGCACGCCCGGCGGGCCGCATCACGCGAAAGCATGGTGGGGTCGATGCCCTGCTCCAGCCAGAGCCCGTCACTCAGCGCGATGAACAGAACCGCGACGGAATGGGCGTTGACGGTGAGGCCGCGGCTGCTGGCGGTTTCAGTTACGGCGCGGGCGACCTGGAACAGAAAGTCCTGATAGCGGGCGCGGTGGACATTGCGCAGGGCAGGGTTATTGGCAATTTCCCCCCAGAGGGCAAGCCAGATCCGCAGGCTGTCGGGGTTGAACACTGCGGGCGCGAAATTGGCCTCGACCAGATGTACAAGGCCGGAACTCTCACCACGAAGGGCGGAGGCGTCAGGCGCTACCGCGCTGGTAAACCTGTCATACATCGTGGCATAGCAGGCCGCGAGCAGCCCGTCTTTCGAGCCGAAATGATGGTTGATCAGCCCGCGTGAGACCGCGGCCTCGGCACAGATATTGTCAATCGTGAAGGCCGTGATGCCGCCGCGTGCAAGGCAGGCCAGCCCGGCTTCAACCAGCATGGCGGCGCGGGTCTCACTGGAATAGCGTCGGAAACGGGGGCCTTCGGTGCTCTGGGTCATTCCTGCCGGGGGCGGCAGCCGCCCCCGTCCTTTCAGCTATGGTTCGGTCCGGACTTTCAGCCGGCGGTGAAGCGGGTAGGGTCCGGGTGCCCGTCCGCCAGAATGACCGGCTTCAGCCCGGTGTCGTGAATAGCAAGATAAGGCTCGAAACAGATGAAGATAAAGCCGCCCGACAGTTCCATCAGATCCTCCATTTTGTTGAAGATCTCTTTGCGTTTCGCAATGTCCTGTTCGGTCAGCGAGGCCTGGTAAAGCGTTTCATACTCCGGGCTGTTAAAGAAAGACCAGTTATATATGCCGATCTGATCGGGGCGGAACCAGACCAGATTTTCGGTAGGCTCGATTCCGCCGGCGAAATTCATCAGCACAAGCTCGATTTCCTTGTACCCCTCGCCGGCGGTCTTGTCGCCAAGCGCCCAGTAAGCCGCGTCCTCACTGGGCTGGATCTCGATATTTATGCCAACCTCGGAAAGGCTGGCCTGGATGATCTGCGCGGTCGAAAGCGAGGTCTGGTCTGTCAGGCAGTAAAGCTGCAGAGTGATCCCTTCGGCGCCGGCCTCGGCCAGCAGGGCGCGCGCCTGGTCAGGATCGCGCGGATCATAGATGTTCTTCGCGCGCCCATATTGGCCGCCCGATTGCACGACGCCGGTCGCGCGGCTGGTCAGCCCGTCATAGACGCCCTCGATCACTGCCTCGCCATCATAGGCCAGCTGGATCGCGCGCCGCACCCGCTCATCCTGCAGCTGGGTCGCATTCATATTGATCGTCAGCCAGGCATAGCGGGTCGAGGGCGACTCGATCAGGCTGGCACCTGCGGGCGGCGCGGCCTTGAGGCCGGCAAACCCGCTGACCGCGAGGGCCGAGAAATCGAAGGCATCGGCCTCATAGGCCAGAAGCGCCGCCTGGTCATCGGTGACGATGTAGAATTCCACCCTCTCGAACGCGGGTGCTTCCAGCGGCCAGTCCGGGTTGCGGCGCAGGGTGATCTTCGCGTTCTGCTCCCATGTGTCGAACAGATAGGGGCCGCATTGCGCGGGAAATTCGGTGGTGAAAGATCCGCCCGCCGCCTCGGTCGCGGCTTTGCAGACCAGATGCCCGCCGTAATAGGGCAGGGCGATCACTTCGAAGGGCCGGAAGGCGTCTGTCAGGTGGATGATGCCGGTCTTTTCCCCCGTCACCTCGACGCGATCGAGTTTTTCAAACTGATAGGCCCAGGCGCTGTCAGAGCCTGCCAGGCGCTCGAAGGAATATTTCACATCCTCGGCGGTGACAGGGCCGAAATCGCTGGTCCATTTCAGCCCGTCATGCAAGGTGAATTCCAGCGTGGTCGGGCTGGTCCATTCGTAACGGCTGGCGGCATAGGGGGAGACCGCCTGAACCTCGCGCATGTCGGGCAGCCGTACCAGGGTGACCGTGCAGCAGCGTTGCAGGATGTCGTCTATTGCGCCGACCATATTATAGGGATCAATGGCCTGAAAATCGCCGGCAACCCGCAGGCGCAATGTACTGCCGGACTGTGACCAGGCGAGGTTCGGGATCCCGGCGGTCAGGGTTGCCATAAAGGCGCCACCGGCTTTCAGAAGGCTGCGGCGATCGGTGCTCCAGGTCATGATGTCTCTCCACTGTCGGTTTTTGTTTAATTGGCCCGGGCTGCGGGCAAGTCAGGCAAATCAGGGACGGCGAGATGGCAGCTGACAGACCGCCCCGGGGCGATCTCGCGCAAAGCGGGGCGTGTCTCGCGGCACAGGTTCATCGCCCGCGGGCAACGGCTGTGGAATTCGCAGCCTTTCGGGCGCCGCAGGAGGCCGGGGATCTCTCCTTTGATCGCCAGATCGGCGCGGCGGCGGCGCGGATCGGGATCTGGCTCAGACGCGATCAGGCTGGCCGTATAGGGATGCGCGGGCCTCGCGAAGACCTCTGCGGCAGGCCCGGTTTCGACCAGCCGCCCGAGATAGAGAATGGCGATGCGGTCGGCGGTATTACGCACCACCGCCAGATTATGGGTGATGATCAGAAAGCTGACGCCGCGGCTTTCCTTGAGATCCGAGAGCAGGTTGAGGATCTCTCCCTGGATCGAGACATCAAGACCCGCTGTCGGCTCATCCGCAATGACCAGAGCCGGATCAAGCGCCAGCGCGCGCGCCACACTGACCCGCCGGGCCTGGCCGCCCGACAGCTCATGCGGATAGCGGTCTGCCATGGCGGGCGGCAGGCCGACCCGCGCCAGCATCTCCCGCGCGCGCGCCTGCCGGTTGGCGGGGGTCGGGCCATGGATCACGAAGGGTTCGGTGATCAGGTCACCGATCCGCATCCGGGGCGACAGCGAGGCGACAGCGTCCTGAAACATCATCGCGGTCTCGCGCCGCAGCCTGCGTATCTGCGCGGGGCCGACAGCCTCGCCGTCAAAGCGCAGCTGGCCGCCGCTTGCGGGCACAAGGCCAAGCATGGTGCGCGCAAGGGTGGTCTTGCCGGAGCCGCTTTCGCCGACGATCCCCAGCGTCTCGCCCCGGTTCAGGGTCAGGGTGATGCCGTTGAGGATGTTGATCACCGGACGGCGAAAGGGCAGCAGGGCCGACAGGAGATCGCCCGGCAGCGCCATATCGACGCGCAGATCGCTGACCTCGTAAAGCGCGTTCATGGCGTCACCTGATGACACAGGACCGCGTGGCTTTCGCTCAGCCGCACGCGCGGGACGGGGTGGGCACAGCCGGGGCTGCCTGCGGGCATCGGCTGGCAAAGGCGCAGCCGGCGGGCGGTGCCGTCAGATCCGGCAGGCGGCCCGGAATCGTGGGCAGGCGCGCGACAGGGCCCTGAATATGGGCCGGATCACAGGCGATCAGCGCGCGGGCATAGGGGTGGCGGGCAGTGTGGTAGATTTCATCGGTGGTGCCCTCTTCGACCACCTCGCCGGCATACATGACATAGACACGATCACACAGCTCTCCCACCACGCCCAGATGATGGGTGACGATCACGATGGAGCCCTGATACTGTCGGCGCAATTCGCGAAACAGGTGGATGATCTGCGCCTCCATCGTCACATCCAGCGCGGTGGTCGGCTCATCGGCAATCAGCAGATCCGGCTGCATCATCAGCGCCGCCGCAATCGCCGCGCGCTGGCGCATGCCGCCCGACAGCTCATGCATGTAGCGCCTGAGCACGAGCTCCGGGTCGGGGATGCCGACGCTTGCCAGCATGGCACGGGCACGAGCCAGCTTTTCCGCGCGTGACACGCGTGCGCGATGCTGGAAATCGACCAGTTGCTGGCCCAGTGTCAGCACCGGGTTGAAGGCGCTCATCGGGTCCTGGAAGATCATTGCCACCTTGTCGCCGCGCAACTCGCGCCGCCGCGCCTCGGTGGTGGTGATCATATCCTCCCCCCTGATCCGCAACTCGCCCGAGAGGGTGGCGCCAGGGGCCGGCAGGCCGATCAGGGCCGAGGCAAGCGTGGATTTGCCGCACCCGCTTTCGCCGACGATGCCGATCACCTCGCCGGCCCGCGCCGTCAGGCTGGCGCCGCGCAGGGCCTGGACCGGCCCATAGGACAGCCGCAGGCCGGTAACTTCCAGAAGGGCACTCATGCCTGCCTCCGCTTCAGTTTCGGATCAAGCGCATCGCGCAGGCCCTCGCCCAGGAAAGTGAAGCCGATGGTTGCCAGAACCAGAGGAATACCGCCCGCGATCACCAGCGTCGGCTGCTGCCGGAGCGAGGTATAGCCGTCATAAAGGATGTTGCCCCAGGAAGGCGTTGGCGGTTTGACACCAAGGTTGAGGTAGGAGAGCCCGGCCTCAAGCATGATGACCACCGGCACATCCATGGACAGCACGATTACCAGCGGTCCGACCACATTGGGCAGGAGATGGCGCAACAGGATGCGCGCAGTCGAGGCGCCCATCGTGCGTTCGGCCTCGATGAAATCGGCGTTCTTCAGGCCCAGAACCTGCGCCCGGATCAGCCTTGCATAGCCCGGGATCGAGACCAGCACGATCACCAGCAGCAGCGTCTGGGTGCCCGGGCCTATGACGGTGATCACGGCCAGTGCGAAAAGGATCATCGGCAGGGATGAGAGGGAATCCAGCACCAGCACCAGAAGCCCGTCCAGCCAGCGCGGGCCATAGCCTGCGATCAGCCCGAGGATAAGGCCGATGGCCCCGGCGATTCCGGTGGCGCCAAGGGCGATGG
Organism: Gemmobacter sp. 24YEA27; assembly: GCF_030052995.1. Taxonomy (NCBI): domain Bacteria; kingdom Pseudomonadati; phylum Pseudomonadota; class Alphaproteobacteria; order Rhodobacterales; family Paracoccaceae; genus Gemmobacter; species Gemmobacter sp. 24YEA27. Next base: position 489,596 of record NZ_JASJPW010000002.1, read on the forward strand.
CCAGCGCGTTGCGGGTTCCCATGATCAACCGCGAGAAAGTATCGCGCCCCAGCTGATCGGTTCCCGCCAGATGGGTGAGGCTCGGGCCTAGGAGCTTTGACTTCACGTCGATTTTCAGCGGATCAAAGGGGTGATCCAGGGGGCCAGAATCGCAATCAGCAGAAAGCTGCCCACCAGGATCGCGCCAACCGCGCCCATCGGATCCGACATCAGCCTGGAGAAGGCGCCTTGCGGGCGCACCCGAGAGAGGGGATCGGCGGGCGCCGGTTCAGCTGCGGAAGACATCGCGAACCCTCGGATCAAGCCGCGCGATCAGCAGATCGGCAGCAGTGACGATAAAGAGGTAAAAGGCGGTCATGAAGAGGACCGTGCCCATCACCAGCGGGTAATTCCGTTTTGCCACCGCCGAGGTGATCAGCGAGCCGATCCCGGGCCGCGAAAACACCGTCTCGACAAAGACCGCCGATGACAGGATGGAGCCGAACCCGACTGCAAGGATCGCAATGGTCGGGATGATCGCGAGGCGCAGCGCGTAGCGGGTAACGATCTTGGTCTCGGACAGGCCAAAGGCGCGGGCGGTGCGGACATGGCTGGCGCCCATCACCTCCAGCATCGAGGCGCGCACCAGCCGGGCAAGATAGCCGACCCAGGTGATGCCGATGGCAAAGGCCGGCAGGATTACCGCGCGGATCTGGCTGCCGAGATCTCCGGCCTGGCCCGCACCGATGGCGGGCAACCAGTTCAGCCAGACCGCAAAGATCAGCAGCGAGTAAAGCGCAATGACGAACGAGGGCACGGCAATCATCGAAACCGACAGCACCCCCAGCAGCCGGTCGATCCAGGTGTCGCGCCAGACCACCGCGACACAGCCAAGCGCCACGCCGAACACCAGTGCCATACCAAGCGCGACCAGCCCGAGGATCAGCGTATTGGGAAAGACTTCCAGGATCTGATCCAGCACCGGCCGCTTTGACCAGACATCATAGCCCAGATCGCCCCGCAACGCGTTCGAGAAGAAGTTCCAGATCTGGGTCAGCACCGGCTGATCAAGGCCCATTCTGGTGTTGAGCTGGGCCTTCAGCTCGGGCGTGGCCCTTGGTCCGAGCGCCAGGGATGCCGGGTCGCCCGGCACCAGAAACACCATCGCAAACATCGCAAACATAACGATCACGAGTATCAGTATCGCAAGCCCGATGCGCCGGATGGCATAACTCAGCATCTGCGGTACCTCTGGCGCAGGGGCCTGTCAGGTCCGGGCCTTGTGTCCTCAACGCGGGCCCGGCGCAGCGGCGCGCAAAGCAGAGGATCAGCTTCGGGGTCAGAGATGGTCACGAGCGATCCTCTCATCCCAGTTGCGCGTAAAGATCACCGCACCATTCTCGCGGATGGTCACCGTCATCTCAACACGGAAATTGCTGGCGTCGCAGGTCAGCCGCCCCTCACTTTCATGGCTTGCGGTCAGGCCCTTGCGCTCGATCTCCACCCGGAATTTGGTGAGGGTGGTGGCTGAAAGCGGATCTCCCTCGGTGATTTCATAGCGCGACAGGCATTCGGCGCGGTGGATATGGCCGATATCGGGCATCTCGCTGATGCCGGTCCAGCGCGGAAAATCGACGGTCATGCGGCCGGTCAGCAGATCATGGCGCACCTCGCGCCGGGCCGCAGCCTCGACCGGATGCGAGATTTGCGGTGTGTTCTCCGCAGAAACCGGCGGGTCAAACGCGCGCAGGGCACCATCGCTCGCCTGCGGTGCCCGCACCGGCAGCATCAGACGGCTCTCGCCGGTCTGAATGGTCAGCGTCGCAGGCTCGGGCGAGGGCCAGGCAATCGGCCAGTAGGTGGTGGAGATCGAGACTGCCAGCCGGTGACCTGCCGGCACGGCAACCGCCAGATCCTCCATCTCGACCGTGGCATCGGCCAGCTGGCCCGGCACCAGCGGCTCGGGAAATTCATGGCTTCTGCGATGCGTGAGGTTCAGGATGCCGATGCCGATCCGGGTCGAAGATCCGTCCTGCGCCACATCATTAAGCCTGACCGAGACCAGCGCCATCGGCTTGTCAGACGCAAACCGCAGCAAGACCTGCGGCGCGCCAAGCAGCTCGATCCGCGCCGGCAGCGGGTCCGAAAGGAACACGAGGCTGCCGCCATCATCCATGCGCTGATCGGTGGCCCAGTCGGCATTCTCGCCATAACGCCCGACTTCGCCGGCGGTCAGGCCCACCCACAGGGGCGAGCAGACCGGCAGACCCTGCACCGGCCCGGCCTCTTCGCCCAGCTGGTGGCCGGCATTCAGATGCAGGATGCGCGGCGTGACATGTGGCGATGGCCAGGACGGCTCGCCAATCCAGCGGCCGGGGCGCTCCAGGTAGCAGGTGCGCGGCGGCACGGGCTCCTGCATCCAGGTGCGGTAAAGGGGCTCGTCCATGATGCCGGTCTCGCGGCCTTTCATCCAGTGATCGCACCAGCGCAGCACTTCCTGCAACCAGCCGATGGCGGGCGCGACCGACACATCATAGGGGTAGGAATGGGCCCAGGGGCCGACCAGCCCCAGCCGTGGCCCCGAAAGCCCGGCCAGCAGGCGCGGCACCGCCTCGGAGTAATTGTCGGCCCAGCCCGAGACCGCATAGACCGGGATGGTGATTTTTGAGAAATCCTCGCAGACCGAGCCCTGTTTCCAGTAGTCATCGCGGCGCTGGTGGCGCAGCCAGGTGAGCATCCAGGGGAAATTCGCCTCGATCCGCTGCATCCAGATCTCGCGCCAGCGCGGCCCGACGATCGCCTCATCCGGCGGCAGGTCATTATTGGCAAACATGGTCGAAGACCAGTCGAAATCATCCTTTGACAGGCAGCCGCCGACCCGGTGGATATCGGTTGCAAAGCGGTCATCGGTCGAACCGACGGTGATCACGGTTTTCAGCGCTGGCGGCTGGCGCGCGGCGATCTGCAACCCGTTAAATCCGCCCCAGCTGATGCCGATCATGGTGACCTGGCCATCGCACCAGCCCTGAGCGGCGATCCAGGCGATCAGTTCGCAGCCGTCGATCTGTTCCTGCACCGAATATTCGTCGGTGATGATGCCGTCGCTTTCGCCGGTGCCGCGGATATCGACGCGGATGGCGGCATAGCCGTGACCCGCCAGATATTCATGCATGGCATTGTCACGGGTGCGGGTGCCATCATGCTTGCGGTAAGGCAGATATTCGAGCACCGCAGGCGAGGGCATATCTGCCCCGTCCGGCCCGACAGGCAGCCAGAGCTTTGCCGCCAGTCTGGTCCCGTCATTCAGCGGGATAAACAGGTTCTCGATGATGCGAACCGGGTACTGGAACTGGCTGTGATCGTGCATAGCGGCTCCTTTGTTGAACAACAATGCAATAAAGAATTTCTAGTGGCAAACGATTTTTTGCGTGCTGACAGCCTGAATGTTCTCACGGAATTGATCAGGCATTATTCTTATATCACTGCATCGAACGGGCTTGACCCGCTGAAATTTACATCGCTACTATATATATGTTCAACAAGGATGGTCCGATGTCGCAGCCAACCGCCAGGAATCCGCGCTATGATGTGCTGTTTGAGCCGCTGGCGATCGGGCCGAAACTCGCAAAGAACCGCTTTTTCCAGGTCCCGCATGCAAGTGGCATGACAAATGCGGCCCCGCATGTACGCGCGGCCTTCCGCGCCATGAAGGCCGAGGGCGGCTGGGGCGTGATCTCGACCGGCGCCTGCTCGGTTCATCCGTCGTCGGATGACAGCCCTTTTCCGGCGGCAACGCTCTGGGATGAGGCCGATATCCGCGCCCATGCGCTGATGACCGATGCGGTGCACGAACATGGCGCGCTGGCCGGGGTCGAGCTCTGGCATGGCGGCGCGGTGACGATGAACCGCACCACGCGGCTCGCGTCGCTGTCGCCCTCGGGCGTGCCCTGGATGGCGGGGCATCCGGGCTTTATGTCCTCTGCACGGCCCCGGGTGATGGACCGCAGCGACATCCGTGATCTGATCCGCTGGCATGCGGATGCGGCGGTCCGGGCCGAACAGGCGGGGTTTGACATCCTCTATGTCTATGCCGGCATGGGCTATCTGCCCTATCAGTTCCTGCTCTCTGACTATAATAAGCGCACCGATGCCTATGGGGGCAGCGCCCGCAACCGCGTGCGCCTGCTGGCCGAGCTGATCGACGCCGTGCGCGAGGCGACACATGGCCGGCAGGCGGTGGCGCTGCGCATCTCGCTGCAGGAATTGCGCGCCCGGCCGTCCGACTCTGCCGAAAGCGAGGCGCATGAGGTGATCTCGCTTCTGGCCGATGCGCCTGACCTGTTTGACGTCAAGATGGACTATTCTTCGACCGACTGCTCGGTCTCGCGCTATTCGCCCGAGGGCAGCCATGAGGCGGTGATTTCTTTCGTCAAACAGCTGACCGACAAGCCGGTTGTGGGGGTGGGGCGCTTTACCTCGCCCGATACGATGGTTTCGATGCTGCGGCGGGGCGTGCTGGATTTCATCGGCGGCGCGCGGCCGTCCATCGCTGATCCGTTCCTGCCCGAAAAGATCCGCACCGGGCGCGAGGACGAGATCCGCGAATGTATCGGCTGCAACCTGTGCATTTCCTCCTGGCATGACGGGGTCTGGGTGCGCTGCACGCAAAACCCCACCGCAGGTGAGGAATGGCGGCGCGGCTGGCATCCGGAAAAGGTGCCGGTGACGGCGCCCGCCATTCAGGGGGAGGCTGAAAGCGTTCTGGTGGTCGGTGGCGGTCCTGCAGGGCTGGAGGCGGCGCTGACGCTGGGGCGCCGGGGCTACCGGGTGACGCTTGCCGATCAGGCGCGCGAGTTTGGCGGGCGCCTGCGGTTTGAATCGCGGCTCCCAGGCCTTTCGGCCTGGAACCGGGTGACGGAATACCGGCTCGGGCGGTTGTCGCAGATGCCGAATGTGTCCCTGTTCCCTGAAAGCCCGATGCAGGCGGCGGATGTGCTGGAATTCGGCGCGCAGCATGTGGTCGTGGCGACCGGTGCGCGCTGGCTGCCGGTGACCTGCGGCATGAATGAACTGCCCGCCGGCCGGATCGAGGGCCCGCGTGTCTATACCCCTGACGACCTCGCGGCAGGTGCCCGCCCCGAGGGGCCGGTCGCGGTGTTCGACTATGACAATTATTATATGGGCTCGGCGATTGCCGAAATGCTGGCCGATCAGGGTCATGCCGTCACCTATATCACCAATTCCGGTGCGGCGGCGGCCTGGGGCATCATGACGAATGAACAGCCTTTGGTGCATCAGAGCTTTGCCCGCCGGCAGATCGCCTATCGCACGCTTGAGGTGGTGACGGATTTTGATGGCGAGACCCTGACCCTTGCCCAGACCTTCAGCGGTGCAACAAGCCGGATCGCCGCGCGGTCGCTGGTGAT
>NZ_JASJPW010000002.1:500000-510504 GCF_030052995.1 Gemmobacter sp. 24YEA27
GCGGATCAGCCGATGCATGAAGTGTGACAAGAATGGTCTGGAAAGGCCAACCATAGTGGGTGACAGTCCCGTATTGGAAGCACCATTGCACATATTAAGTAGGGCGGGACACGTGAAATCCTGTCTGAAGATCGGAGGACCACCTCCGAAGGCTAAGTACTCCTTACTGACCGATAGCGAACCAGTACCGTGAGGGAAAGGTGAAAAGCACCCCGACGAGGGGAGTGAAACAGTACCTGAAACCGGACGCCTACAAGCAGTCGGAGCCTCCTTGAGAGGTGACGGCGTACCTTTTGTATAATGGGTCAACGACTTGGTCTAACGAGCGAGCTTAAGCCGATAGGTGTAGGCGCAGCGAAAGCGAGTCTTAAATGGGCGACAGAGTTCGTTGGATCAGACCCGAAACCAGGTGATCTAGCCATGAGCAGGATGAAGGTAAGGTAACACTTACTGGAGGTCCGAACCAACACCCGTTGAAAAGGGTCTGGATGACTTGTGGCTAGGGGTGAAAGGCTAATCAAACCTGGAGATAGCTGGTTCTCCGCGAAAGCTATTTAGGTAGCGCCTCGGACGAATACCATCGGGGGTAGAGCACTGGATGGGCAATGGGGTCCCACAGACTTACTGAGCCTAACCAAACTCCGAATACCGATGAGTAATATCCGGGAGACACACGGCGGGTGCTAACGTCCGTCGTGAAGAGGGAAACAACCCTGACCTGCAGCTAAGGCCCCTAATTCATGGCTAAGTGGGAAAGCATGTGGGACGGCCAAAACAACCAGGAGGTTGGCTTAGAAGCAGCCATCCTTTAAAGATAGCGTAACAGCTCACTGGTCTAGATAAGCTGTCCTGCGGCGAAGATGTATCGGGGCTCAAGCCATGAGCCGAAGCTCGGGATGCACAGCGATGTGCGTGGTAGCGGAGCGTTCTGTGATATAGAACGCTGTCTCTTGTTGATCCTTTATCCTCGGATAATGGGGACCAACGCAGAGACACTGTTCTTTCTGTGAAGCCGGGCTGTAAGGCATCCGGTGGAGAGATCAGAAGTGAGAATGTTGACATGAGTAGCGACAAAGAGGGTGAGAGACCCTCTCGCCGAAAGTCCAAGGGTTCCTGCTTAAAGCTAATCTGAGCAGGGTAAGCCGGCCCCTAAGGCGAGGCCGAAAGGCGTAGTCGATGGGAACACGGTTAATATTCCGTGGCCAGGAGGATGTGACGGATCTCGAAGATTGTCTTCCCTTATCGGATTGGGAAGGCCGTTCAGAGGTTCCTGGAAATAGCCCTCCATCAGACCGTACCCTAAACCGACACAGGTGGACAGGTAGAGTATACCAAGGCGCTTGAGAGAACCACGTTTAAGGAACTCGGCAAAATGCTCCCGTAAGTTCGCGAGAAGGGAGCCCCGTCTGTACGCAAGTATGGGCGGGGGGCACAATCCAGGGGGTGGCGACTGTTTACTTAAAACACAGGGCTCTGCGAAGTCGTAAGACGACGTATAGGGTCTGACGCCTGCCCGGTGCCGGAAGGTTAAAAGGAGGGGTGCAAGCTCTGAATTGAAGCCCCGGTAAACGGCGGCCGTAACTATAACGGTCCTAAGGTAGCGAAATTCCTTGTCGGGTAAGTTCCGACCTGCACGAATGGCGTAACGATCTCCCCGCTGTCTCAAACGTGGACTCAGCGAAATTGAACTGTGTGTCAAGATGCACACTACCCGCGGTTAGACGGAAAGACCCCATGAACCTTTACTCTAGCTTTGCATTGGCATCAGGAATGTGATGTGCAGGATAGGTGGTAGGCATTGAAACTTGGACGCCAGTCTGAGTGGAGCCATCCTTGAGATACCACCCTTCGCCTTCTTGATGTCTAACCGCGGTCCGTTATCCGGATCCGGGACCCTGCATGGTGGGGAGTTTGACTGGGGCGGTCGCCTCCCAAATCGTAACGGAGGCGCGCGAAGGTTGGCTCAGACCGGTCGGAAATCGGTCGTTGAGTGCAATGGCAGAAGCCAGCCTGACTGCGAGACTGACAAGTCGAGCAGAGACGAAAGTCGGCCATAGTGATCCGGTGGTCCCAAGTGGGAGGGCCATCGCTCAACGGATAAAAGGTACTCTGGGGATAACAGGCTGATGATGCCCAAGAGTCCATATCGACGGCATCGTTTGGCACCTCGATGTCGGCTCATCTCATCCTGGGGCCGGAGCAGGTCCCAAGGGTACGGCTGTTCGCCGTTTAAAGAGGTACGTGAGCTGGGTTTAGAACGTCGTGAGACAGTTCGGTCCCTATCTGCCGTGGGTGCAGGAGGCTTGAGAAGAGTTGACCCTAGTACGAGAGGACCGGGTTGAACGAACCACTGGTGGACCTGTTATCGTGCCAACGGTAGTGCAGGGTAGCTATGTTCGGACAGGATAAACGCTGAAGGCATCTAAGCGTGAAGCCCCCTTCAAAACTAGGCCTCCCTTGAGGGCCGTGGTAGACCACCACGTCGATAGGCCAGAGGTGTAAGTGCGGTAACGCATTCAGCTGACTGGTACTAATTGCCCGATTGGCTTGATTTGATCCGGTAAAAGCAAGGCATAAACCTTCGCTAACCGACAGACAGCCATATACAAGCACCAAAAGTCGTACAGACCTGAACAATACATCGATGTTCGCGGATCAAATCCGCAAGTCTCTGTTCCGGTTTGGTGGTCATAGTGGTGGCTAAACACCCGATCCCATCCCGAACTCGGCCGTTAAGGGCCTCTACGCCAATGGTACTGCGTCTCAAGACGTGGGAGAGTAGGTAACCGCCAAACCTGATCAGAGACTTCTCTCTCCAATACGATACAAATCCCCTCATACTAACCCCGAGGGGATAACGGCCGCGGGGTGGAGCAGCCAGGTAGCTCGTCAGGCTCATAACCTGAAGGTCACAGGTTCAAATCCTGTCCCCGCAACCATCTCAACTTGCGAACCACCCGCCCCACCGGCGGGCTTTTTGCGTTCAAGAGCAATCGTCAGAATGCCCGCCAGATCGCCGTGAACTTCGATCTGAAGCTCGCCGCTCGCCGTGTCCGGTGTCAGGACGATCTCCTGCACCAGAGAACGGAGAACATCAGCGGCGCCCATGCGCCGGGCCTCGGAATCCTCCTGCAGGGCCGCATAGAGTTCCTCGACCTGCGCGCGGTAGTGATGCGCCATGTTCGGGTGCAGCAGGGGAGGGGCTCATCTGCTTCGGCCCATAAAGGCCTTCAGGTCCTTCTGCCGGCGTTCCAGCTTGACCATCTTCTCGTTGAGACGATCAGCTGCGCCACCTTTGAGGATCAGGTCAACGAGCGTGTCGAGCTCCCGGTCGATCTTTTTGATCTCGGCCTCTGCGGCGTCGATTGACGCCCGGCCTTCCATCCGCAGCTTGTTCATCTCGCGCGTGAACTCGTCGCAGAACTCCTGAAACAGCTCCGGCTTCATCAGGTTGTGGCGCAGGGCGTTCAGGACCCGCTCTTCCAGCGCATCCCGACGGATGTTCATGTCATTGTCGCAGGTGCCCTTGTTGCGTCTGGTCGAGCAGCCCACCAGATGCGCGGAGATCATCGAGTAGCCCCCGCCGCAACAGCCGCATTTGGTCAGGCCGGATAGCAGGTACTTCGGCCGTCGCCGGTCGCGGAAGTGGTTCTCGCTCGGATCATCCTCATCCCGCGTGGCATGCTTGACCGTCCTCTGCCGGCCCTTCACTGAGTTCCACAGGTCGTCCTCGACGATCCGAAGTTCGGGCGCTTCCTGGATCACCCATTCGGATTCCGGATTGGGACGCGCCTGCCGCTTCCAGTATCGGGATCCTTGATGAACCGCTGCCGGTTCCACACCAGCTTGCCGACATACATCTCGTTGTTCAGGATGCCATTACCGCGCTTCTGGTTGCCGTTGATGGTGCTGAAACCCCAGTCTCCGCCCGAAGGGGCCTCGATCCCGTCCTGGTTCAACTCAACGGCAATGCGCTTGGCAGACTTGCCCGCAGCATAGTCACGGAAGATGCGGCGGATGACTTCAGCCTGTATCTGATTGACGGTGCGGTCGCCCCGGACCGCTTCACCGTTGCTGTCGAACTTCTTCACCACGTCGTAGCCGTAGGAATTGCCGCCTCCCGACTTACCGGCTTCCACACGGCCGCGCTGCCCGCGCCGGGTCTTGTCCGCCAGATCCTTCAGAAAGAGGGCGTTCATCGTCCCCTTCAATCCGACATGCAACTCGCTGATCTCGCCCTCCGAGAGCGTGAACATCTTCACATCGGCATAGCGCATGCGCTTGTAGATCCCGGCGATGTCCTCCTGATCGCGGCTGATGCGGTCCAGTGCTTCCGCCAGGATCAGGTCGAAGCGGCCGCGCGAGGAATCCAGGATCACGGCCTGGAGACCGGACCGCTGGATCATGCTGGAGCCGGAGATCGCATGATCGGAATATTCCTCGACGACGGTCCAGCCTTCCTTCTCGGCCCGCAACCGGCACATGCGCAACTGGTCGGCGATGGAGGCTTCGCGTTGATTGTCCGAGGAATAGCGGGCGTAGATGGCAACGCGCATGGTCAGGCCTCCACAGTGTTCAAGGGTGCGGCGGCCGGTGATCCTTCAGCTGTTGCTCGTAGAGGCCGCGCGCGGCCCGGCGCGCGAGAAGGCGGACCAGAGCGACCAGCCGAGGATCGCGGCCATCCGAGGCAGTCGTAAGCGTCAGCTCGGGTTTGCCGATCTGCGCTTCCGCCTTGTGAATGGTGCTCGGTTGCCGTGCCATCGTCGTGCCGTGACCTTTTGGGGTGCACGAACTCTACGAAGCAATTCCAATGCGTTACAGAGAAGCGCATGGCGGCGTTCGGGTGTTGGCAGCGTACGGAATAGGGCATTGGCGTAGTCCTGAGCAGCATGGCATAGCGCAAATACTGGCGCGATGCTGTGCGAATGTGCGGCTCACAGGGGATATGAACATCTGCTCGCACAGCAAGACGTTCCAGCCAGGTCCTGATCAAGGGATAACGCGGATGCCGTGCATCATGCAAGCCCATCCTCGCGCAGGTGATCTGAGCGACGCTGCAAAGTCGGCCCGGAGCCGCCTCTCGCATCATTGGTGCCGCGCTCCGAAGCAGTCACTCATGCGCATCGCAGCGACGGGCCGACCAGCCCATCTTTTACTGTACTCCTGACGCTCTGACGGTGCGGAGAGCCAGAGCGGCATATCTCATTCGGTCCCAGGAAGAACTGGAAGCCCCAATTCTCTCAGAAACGAGTTGTGGTTCGACGTTGCTTCCCGAATTTGGTCTTCGATCGAGATCAATTCCTGCTGCGTTGCATCCAGGTCGATTTCAGCCTCAGCCACAGCAGTGCTGATGTATCGGGAGATGTTGAGGTTGAACCCCTCCTCAGCGATGCGCTCCATGCTCACGCGCTTGGAGTAAGCGCTCCTCTTCCTTGCGGAACTGATACGTCTCGATGATCTTCTGAATGTCATTCGGCTTGCCATCTAACCCTTCACGCAGGCGGTTCTGCCGCTTGCCTTTTTCATAGTTCTCGGCCGCGTTGATGAAGAGCACATCATCCGGCTTTTTGCACTTTTTCAGCACGAGGATGCAGACCGGGATGCCGGTCGAATAGAAAAGGTTCGCGGGCAGGCCGATCACGGTGTCGATGTGACCATCCTCAAGCAGCTTTGTGCGGATACGCTCCTCTGCCCCCCCCGGAACAGCACGCCGTGCGGTAGGATGATGGCCATCACGCCCTCATCCTTCAAGTAGTGGAAACCGTGCAGCAGGAACGCGAAGTCTGCGGCGGATTTGGGCGCCAGCCCGTGATTCTTGAACCGCACGTCGTCGCCCATCGCTTCACTCGGTTCCCAACGGAGGCTGAAGGGCGGTTGGCCACGATCGCATCAAACGAGGGTTTCTTGGCAGGGTTCAGCTCTCGCAGGATGTCCCAGTCATTGGTCAGTGTGTCGCCATGGTAGATTTCGAATTCGGTGTCTTTCACGCCGTGCAGCAGCATGTTCATGCGAGCGAGATTATAGGTGGTTATGTTCTTTTCTTGCCCGTAGATTTTCCCGATGCCATGCGGTCCCATGCGCTTTCGCACGTTCAGCAACAGCGAGCCGGAGCCACACGCGAAATCGAGCACACTGGCGAGGCGCTCCTTCTTTCCGGTTGCGGGTTCCTGGCTGTCCAGCGTCACGATCGCGGAAAGGATGTCAGACACCTGCTGAGGGGTATAGAACTCCCCTGCCTTTTTTCCGGAACCGGCGGCAAACTGGCCTATCAGATACTCGTAAGCATCGCCCAGTGCATCAACATCGGATGAAAAATCGGCGAGCCCATTGGCGATCTCGGTGATGATGGTGCAGAGCTTGGCGTTGCGATCTGCATAGCTCCGGCCAAGCTTTTCTGAGCCGAGATTGATTTCCGAAAAAAGTCCCCCGAACGTGCTCTGGAAGGACTCGTTCTCAATATATTTGAAGCCTGCCTGCAGCGTGTTCAGCAGATCGTCGCTCTGGGTGCGCGCCATGTGGGCGATGCTGGCCCAGAGGTGTTCCGGCTTGATGACGTAATGCGCCTTGAGGCGCATCTGCTTTTCAAAAGCCGAAATATCGTCGGGGTTCTGCGCGTACCAAACGGAAAGCGGCGAGCGCCCGCCATTGCCGATCGTGTTGGGATCCGGGTAGTCGCGCCCGAGCTCCTTTCTGGCGGCCATTTCGTAATTGTCCGAGAGATAACGCAAAAATAGAAAGGACAGCATGTAATCGCGGAAATCGTCTGCGTTCATCGCCCCGCGCAGCGTGTCTGCGATGTTCCAGAGCGTCTTGCCCAGTTGCTTTTGGATTTGGTCGTTCATGGATTTTCCTGTGCGTCTTCTGGGAACAAGGCGGGGCTGAACGGATGCATCGTGATGAACTGCTTCAAAAGCCTGCCGAAGTGCTCCTTGTTCTCGGGCATCATCTCGCTGGGTTCGTAGAGCGAGTAGTCACCATGGCTCATCATATCGATGACCCGCTTGTAAATAATCTCGTTGGGATCGTCGGCTTCTGGCTTGATGCAGTCGTGCCATTTGGCGTAGCCGAAGAAGGCGGCGGTCTGCTCCATCACCGGCGCAGCATATTGAAATGGTAGGTATAAAGCGCCCCCGACTTCTGCGCCTGCTGCATCGCAACCAGCGACGCCAGATGATAGAGGAACGGTGTACTGTCGGTTTCCTGAACCTTGAAGGTGTGCCCGCCCGACTGTTTTTGCCGGGTCAGGAAATACATCCGTGGCTTCTTCATCTCGTTGCAGAGCACGTTGAAGAACAGCACGTGGTGCGACGACACAACCACCCGAATACGGCTCGGCGCATCCTTCAGCATTTGAGCAAGGTGATGGGCAACCATTACTGCGTTGTTTTCGTCCAGCGATGAGATCGGGTCATCGATATAGACGTACTTCACCCACTTGTAGGCCTCGGCCTCGTCAACGGCGAGTTGGAGGATGGCCAGGAAGAAGCACCAGATGAAGATGTTCTCTTCCGCCGCGAAAATCTTGATGTCCTCGACCGTCGCCGTAGTCCCAGCCGTCTGCACCACGCGTGAAAATCTGACTGTCCATTCGGCTGTATCGATGCGGAAATCGAAATCGGCATAGCGGTTCAGCAGGGGGCGAATACGGTTGTCCATCTCCAATTCGCCCAGGCCCGCGAAGAATCGCGAGGTGCTGTTGATCTTCAGCACGCGCGACAGGTCGTTTGCCAGATCGTTGTCCCAGAAGAACAGGTCTTCAGTGAAGGCGTTGAAATAGAGCGTGTCCTGCGCCGTCGTCTCACCTTCGGCAGTCACAACCTTGCCGATGTCCTTGAAGGTAGTTGAAAGCCGGGTCTTGCCCGTGCCGTTGTAGGCATAGATCAGGACCGACTTCTTCGCTTCAAGCTCGTCTCGCAGGTGCTGCGCCAGTGCGGGCAGATCATCAAAGTTGGCGTCTGGCACTGCTCAGACCTCCCCGACCTGAGGGAAAAGCTGCTGCATCAACCCCTTCTTGTGGGTCTTGAGCGTATCTAGCTTTTGGGCTGCGGCGGAGATAAGGTCGTCGAGGGACGTTAGGCAGTCGGCGATGCGCTGCTGTTCGGGCAACGACGGTGTTGAGACGATCAGTTCTTTCTTGAACGCGGTTGGATTGATGTTCGCTTGACTAACGCTTGGTTTCGCAAGTTTCTTAATCCGCGCTTGATACAATGCTGTATTCAGCATTGCATTGCAGAATGCGGAATTCATGCGAGATTTCTTCAATCGATAAGTAACGATGTACGAAGCGGTGATGCACCCCATTTCCGATCGGAAGAGAGCAATCTTTCCAACCAGGGCCGGGCTATTTGTCCGATTTAGGAGAATATCCCCATCCTCAAGCTTGAGCGAGCCAAAGGTAGCGGAGTCCAAGTCAATATAGACCAAGTTTGAAAAATCGATGCTACCGTCAACCATGTTTCCCATTCGCAGAACTGGGTAAAGACCTGTCGGCGAAGTTGAACTTGATGTTCCGTAGAACGACCTAGCAACAAAGTCCTCGAATGGCCGCTCTTCCCACTCCCCCTCTCCCTCGAACTCGGGGAAGCGGAGGCGGGGTTGGGTTTCGCCTTCCTGGGGGAAAAGCTGTTGCATCAGGCCTTTCTTGTGGGACCTAAGCGCCTCCACCTTCGCCCCTGCGCGGCAATCAGCGCGTCCGCCAGGTCCAGACAGTCGGCGATCTTCTGTTGTTCGGGGAAGGACGGCAGTGCCAATTGCAGGCGCGCCAGGTCCTTGTAATAGATACGAACACGAACGCTTCCATCACCCTTCTCCGACACAAAGTCCTCCCATGCGCCGGAGCGCCGGAAGTGATCGAGATAGGCAGGATCGAGCCTGTGTGGGCCGCCGCTCTTGCATTTGAAAACAACATAGTCAGGGCTGACCAGAATGTCGTCGTCACCTTGCCAGCGGGCGATCGAGCCGATGTTAAGCCGCATCGGGTTGTAAGCGAACCAATCCTTTCGCACGAACTTGTAGCGTGCCGTGTCAGCCGCGATGGTGCGCACTTCCATCGGCACGATACCATCGACTTTTGATACCCCCATGATTTGCGGCGTGGCTTGACCATCGCCGTTTCGCTCAGTGCTTTCGGTCGTGGCGTCCCCCAGGTGCAGATTCTGCACGGGTTGGCCGGAAAACTCTGGAAAACGCAGCGCGGGTTCCAACACAGACCCGCCTCCCGCTGCCGATAAGGATGTCACCTTATTGCTCATAGGCACTGAGCCCCGAGATTTCGCGCCCACCGGCGCGCTTCAGCAGCAGCGGCATCAGGTCCGCCATCAGGTCCAGTTCCTTCACCCGCCGCGCCTTCCAGTTCAGGCCAATGGGTTCCATCAGGTCAGTCAACGCTTCGCCGTCAAAAATCATGCGTTGCAGGATGGCGTCGACAAAGCCTTGCAGCGCTTCGGTTGCCAAGCCGTGCTTGCCCGCGATCTCCCCCAGTTCCACGGCGTTCTTTTCCGCCTTGAAGCGGCTATAGCCCTCGCGGATGGCCTTTTCGCTGAGACCCTCACCCGCCTTGAGGGTATTGATGTAGGCGGCGATATCCTCGCGCTCATCCATGAACTTGGCGTCGGACTGGATCAGGCCGATCAGTTCCTCGCGGCTCATCTTCTGCTTGCCGGGTGTCGCCTCGGAATAGCGGGCGATCAGGCCCATGATGTAGTCATAGTCGATGACGGCTGAGGCGAAGAGAACGAATTCGAAATCCAGTTGGTCAACTTCCTGGCTGGGCTTCTCCGCTGCTGGGCCCTGCTGGGCGCGAAGGCGCTGCGCGGTTTCCAGATAAGCGCCGCGGAAGCCGAGCAGGTTGTCGCGTGACAGAACCTGTTCGATGTTTTTTCGGTTCTCTTCGGTCAGGTCGGTGTACTGGTCAAGTTGGGTCTTGAGCCGCTGGACCTCCTTGAAGTGTTCGATGAAGGCCGCACGGGCCGCGTCGCCCTTGAGATTGGGCACCGCTTCCGGGGCGCAGTCGAGCCCCTGCGATTTCATGAAGGTATCAAGCTTCTGGACCGCGGTCTCCAGTTTCTGGATGACCACCGGGCCTTGTCGACCAGCCAGATTTCGCGGGCCTTTTCGGCAGCTGCCTCACCGAGAAAAGCGCGATGGCAGCATCGACTGCGTCCTGTTGCTGGCGGAAGTCGAGGATGTTGCCATAGGGCTTGGTGGCGTTCAGCACTCGATGGTGCGCGAGAAGGCCTGGATCAAGCCGTGATGCTTCAGGTTCTTGTCGACGTAGAGGGTGTTCAAGAACTTGGAATCGAAGCCGGTCAGCAGCATGTCGACGACAATCGTGATGTCGATCTTGTGGTGCGGCTGGTTGGGGTAAGCCTTCTTGAGGTCGGCATCCGGCCATTGCTGGTCTTTGATGCGTTTCTGCACATCCTGGTAGTACAGGTCGAATTCGCCGATCTTGTGATTGGTGCCGTATTGGGCGTTGTAATCGGCGAGGATTGCCTTCAGGGCC
>NZ_JASJPW010000003.1 GCF_030052995.1 Gemmobacter sp. 24YEA27
TCACGCGGGGATTTGATCTCGATTGACTTCTTCTCGGTCCAGATGGGTCCGAAGGCAAAACGCGTTCAGATGATCTTTGTCGAAATATGCACCGCCGCTCTCATGGTGGCCCTGCTGATCTATTCGCAGAAGCTGCTGGATGTGGTGGCGATCAAGCGCGCCCCGGCGACCGGCATTCCCTATGGCTGGGTCTATCTGGCGCTGCCGACCTTCTGCGTGGCGGGGCTTTATTTCATCTTTGAGCGCGCGGTGAAGACGCGCCTCTTCGCGGCGAGCACCGCCGACAGCGGCAAGAGGGCCTGATCCATGCTGATGCTTCTGACCCTTGCGCTGGTTCTGTTCGCGCTGATGTTTCTTGCCGTGCCGATTGCGATTTCGCTGGGGCATCGCCTCGCTTGTCATCATCCTGATCTGGGACACGCCCGGCTTTGTGCTGGCGCAAAAGATGCTGAACGGGATCGACAGCTTCCCGCTGCTCGCGGTGCCCTTCTTCATCCTCGCCGCCTCCATCATGAATGCAGGCGGCATCACCACCCGTATCGTGGATCTGCTGGGCTCGGCCATGGGCGCCTGCGCGGCAGTTCGGGCCAGGTGAATATCGGGACGAACCTGTTTCTCGCCGGGATTTCCGGCTCGTCTGTGGCGGATGCCTCGGCCACCGGCGCGCTTTTGATCCCCGAGATGAAGAAAGAGGGCTATTCGGGCGCTTTCGCCGCCGCGCTGACGGCCACGGCGGCACTGCTCGGCCCGATCCTGCCGCCTTCGATCCCGCTGGTGATCTATGGCGTGATCGCCGAGGTCTCGATCGTCAAGCTCTTCATCGGCGGTTACATCCCGGCGCTGATGATCGTCGTGGCGCTGGTGATCTTCGTCAATCACCACGCGAAAAAGCATGACCTGCCGCGCCGGGGCCGCCAGGGGGGCGCGGTGATCTGGCAGAAATTCCGCGTCTCGGTCTGGGCCATGTCGATGCCGATCCTTTTGATCATTGGCGCGCGGGGCGGCTATTTCACCATCACCGAGATTGGCGCCGTTCTGGTCGTCTATGCGATCTTTGTCGGCTGGGTGATCCACCGCGAGTTCCGCTGGGGCAAGCTGCCCGCGATCCTGTCTGACGCCGGGATGCAGACGGCAAATATCATGCTGGTGGTCGCGACCTCTTCCTTCGTCGCTTATCTGATGGTGGTGCATGGCGTGCCCAAGGATCTGTCGCGCTGGATCCAGGAGGCACAGCTTTCGCCGGTGGTGTTCCTGCTTCTGATCAACCTGATCCTGCTGATCGCCGGGGCCTTCCTGGACTCCACCCCGGCCACCATCATCATCGTGCCGATCGTGCTGCCCTCGGCCATCGCGCTCGGGATCGATCCGGTGCATTTCGGGCTGGTCGTGGTGGTCAATCTGATGATCGGCCTGATCCATCCGCCGATGGGGCTCAACCTTCTGATCACCCAATCCATCGCGAAAGAGCCGATGGGGGCTATCCTGAAGGAAAGCCTCCCGCTTCTGGGCATTATGCTGGTGATCCTGATGCTGGTGACCTTCGTTCCGGCAACCGTGCTCTGGCTGCCAAAGGTGATGGGCCTCTGACAAATCAGCCTCGCGTCGCCGGCCATGGCGACGCGAGGCCAGTGTTTGCCCCGGGCGAACTCGGCTTCAGGGGCGGGAAGTGTTCCAATACGACCCACGCCCCGACAACAGATCCGGATGCGCGGTTCTGCAAAAAGGCACCCGGCGCAGTAGCCGCACTGTGTATCCTCCATCATGCCGTGAAAGAAAGCCGCAGCGAGCCGATTGTCGCGGTTGATCTCACCCGTGCCCCAGGCCGTGCCACGAAACTGGCCGCGAAAGATAGGTCCATCGCCAGGCAACCGTAGCGGTTGTGGGATATGGTGCGGGGCGTCGGTTCAGCGGTAGGAGCCGCAAGATGCTCGGTCACAGTATTTGCGCGACAAACCCCTGCGCCTGGCGATCTCGCAGATCGACGGCTGCTGTCGTAAGTGCATCTGGCGAATGATGTTCAAAAGCCCCATGTGGAGAACTGCATTGCCACCACCGCTCGCCGCTTCGGGGGAATGTTCACGTGGCTCAGTTCCGCGTGGAGATTTCGTGCCTGCCCGGCGCGGTGGCGGGTGGGCATTAACAATCAGGTGGTTCCTATGGCCAGACCCACTGCGGTCCCCCGCAACTTTGCGACGCTCCAAAGCCTGCAGGTCGCGCGTGGCACCACCAGACGCGACAGCCTCTATGCCGCTCTTGTAGCGCTGATCAATGAGGGCATGTTTTCTTCTGGCGACGCGCTGCCTTCGACGCGCCAGCTGGCAGAGCAGCTTTCGCTTTCGCGCAATACGGTTATATCCGCCTATCGACGGCTTGTGCTCGACGGTCTGGCCAGCAGCGAAGAGCGGTCTGTCTTTCGGGTCAGCGAGATGGTGCGCCCCGGCAAATGCCGAAGGCGGGTGGTCCCGGGGCCTTGCCGCCTGAGCCGGATAAGGGAAAGCCAGGCCTCCCGGGATCGGTCAGCTCTCTGCCGCGCATCCATAAGGATAAGAACTGGCGTAGCGCTGAATATCCGTTCATCTATGGTCAGTGCGACCCCGCGACATTCCCGACCGCAAACTGGCGCTCTGTTCTGCGGGACCTGAACTCGCTGAACGGTATTTCTGTCTGGACCCGCGAAGTCTATGACGAGGATGACCCGAACTGATTGACGCGCTGCGACGGGTCATCCTCCCGCAACAGGGGCTCTGGGCGCAGGATGATGAGATCCTGATCACCGGCGGGGCGCAGAATGCGCTCTTTATGATCACCCGTCTGCTGGCCTCTGGCGGGCAAAAGGCGGTGGTCGAGGATCCGGGCTATACCGATATGACCTCGATCCTGCGGATGAACGGGGCCGAAGTTGCCTTTGTGCCGGTCGATCAGGAAGGCCTGATCACCGAAGCCATCCCGGCCGGCAGCGATCTGATCTACTGCACCCCGAGCGGCAGTTTCCCACGTCTGTCCGCATGTCTTTGCGCCGCCGCGAAGCGCTGATCGAACGGGCCACGCGCGAAGGCTTTTACGTGATCGAGGATGGCTACGATTCAGAACTGCCGTTCCAGGGCAATATCCTGCCCTGCCTGCGGGCCATGGCTCCGGGCGAACGGATGATTCATGTCGGCAGTTTCTCCAAGACGCTGGCCCCAGGGCTGCGGGCGGGCTATGTGGTTGCCTCGCGTGAGATCATTGCCGAATTGCGGCTTTTGCGCCGGCTGATCATGCGCAATCCCTCTACCTATATTCAGGCGGCGATCGGAAGGTTTATCCGCAGCGGCTATTACAATGCCCATCTGCAGAAACTGCGCAGCACCTATCACGGCCGCTATAAGGCGCTGACCACAACCCTGCGCCATCTGCTGCCGGATGCAGGGTTCCTGCCGGTGCGGGGCGGCACCTCTGTCTGGCTGACGCTGCCCGAGGGAATCCGCGCGGCGCCGCTCTATGAAAACCTGCTGGCCCGGGGTGTCTTTGTCGAGAACGGAGATGCCTTCTTCGTGGCGCCGCCCGAACGTTCCTGTCTGCGGCTCGGCTACTCCTCGATCAGGGCGCAGCTCATCCCGCGGGGGATAGAAATCATCGCCGAAGAGGTCAGCGCCCTGCGCAAATAATCTCATCAGCCCGGGACAGGGCGATGAATTGCAGCGAAGAGAAGGATCCAGTTATTCCGAATGGAGGGATCCAGAATGGACCAGTGGTCGCACTGGCCCGGGCAAAATTTCTACAGAAGATCGGCATATCTATCTAAGAATTATAGATATTTTATTCTTCATTCTCTTTGGGGCCAGTGGCGGAAAACAAACCCTCTGTTTGCCGTCTGGTGAGAGAATTGACTGAAAGCGGCCCATTTCTAAGGTGCGCGGAACGTCAGGAACACGGCCGGATCTTCGCGGGGGGCAGCCTTCCCTCCTCCGGCCGGAAGGAGAACTATGTCTGCCCCAACCGCCCCGGATTTCGATCCCGTGCTGCTGTCCGTTCTGTCAGCACGGATCGAAACCATCATCCGCGAAATGATCAATACCGTGTCAAAGGCCAGCCGCTCGGCTGTGATCAAGAATGCGCGCGATCTGTCCTGTGGCGTATTGACCGCCGATCATCGCCAGCTTTGCGTCGAAGAGGGGATCCCTATCCATATCTCGGCGCTGGATCTGACCACCCGCGCGATCACCGATCTTTTCGATGATGTGAAAGAGGGCGACGCCTTTCTGAACAACTGCTCCTATACCGGCGGAACCCATCACGCCGATCTGACAGTGGTGATCCCGGTTTTCTATGAGGGAGAGCTCTTGTTCTGGGCACTTGCGCGCTCGCATCACGCCGATATGGGGGCACCGCTGCCGACCACCTATCTGCCCGAAGCGGCCACAATCTATGAGGAAGGCCTGAACTTCCCCTGCATCCGCATCCAGGAGGATTTCACCGATAAGAAAGACTGGATCCGCTACGCGATGTATAACATCCGCGTCAGCAATATCTGGTATGGCGATTACCGGGCGCAGGTGGGGGCCTGCCGTGTCGGCGAGCGCCGCCTGAAGGATCTGGTCGCGAAATACGGCATTGAGACGATCCGTCGCTTTTTCGACGAATGGACCGCCTATGGCGAGCGCCGCATGATCCAGGAACTGAAACGCCTTCCCGCCGGAGAGTGGAGCTATGAGACCCGTCACGACCCTATCCCGGGCGTTGCCGATCAGGGTGTCCCGGTGCGGGTGACCGTGATCACCGATCCGGAAAACGGCCTGATCACCATCGATGCGCGCGACAATGAGGACAATATTCCCGGCGGCTTTAACCTTTCCGAAGCCTGTGCGCTCGGCTCCTGCCGGATCGGGGTCTATTTCAATCTTGACCCGACCCTGCCGCATAATGCGGGCAGCGACAGCCGGATCCGGGTGCTGCTGCGCGATGGCGCGGTGGTGGGGCGACCGAAATTTCCCGCCGGCACTTCGATTGCCACAACCAATGTCAATGAACGGCTGATCAATGCGGTTCAGGCCTGTTTCGCGCAGATGGGCCGCCCCTTCGGCCTTGGTGAAGGCGCGGTGCAGCAACAGGCCGGCGAGTCGGTGATTTCGGGGATTGATGCCGATAACGGCAACCAGCCCTATGTGAACCAGCTTTTCGTCACCTATGGCGGTGGCCCGGCCAAACATGGCACCGATGGCTGGCTGACCTATCTTGGTTCGGTCAATGCCGGGGTGATCGTGCTCGACAGTGTCGAGATCGATGAGGGCATGTATCCGATCCTGATCGAAGAGCGCAAAGTCGCCCCCGGCACGATGGGCGCGGGCGAGTGGAATGGCGCGCCGGGGATGACGGGCACCATGATCCCGCTCGGCGATGAGCTGACCGCGATCTATTGCAGCGACGGCTGTGTGAACCCGCCGAAGGGCGTTCTTGGCGGCGGTGCCGGAGCGGCCGCGCGAAACATGAAACGGCTTGCCAGCGGTGAGATCATCGACCTGCCGGGCTTTAACAGCGAAACTTTGCGCCGGGGTGAGGCGCTGGTCTGGATCAATAACGGCGGCGGAGGCTATGGCGATCCATGGCAACGTGCCCCCGACCGCGTGACGCAGGATATCAATCGCGGCTGGCTGAGCCCCGAGGCCGCCGAAACGGTATATGGTGTCGCAGTGCGCCCCGGCGAGCTGCCAGGCCTTGTCGTCACCGACCTGGCCCGCACGGGTCAGCTGCGCGCCACGCCCCTCGCAGCGGGAGGCAAGTAATATGAGCTTCCGCATCTGTATTGATATCGGTGGAACCTTCACCGATGCCGTTGTGCTGCAGCTGGGTGGCCTGCCGCGCATCTTCAAGGCCTCTTCGACACCGCCGGCATTTGAGCATGGCTTCATGGCGGCGCTGGAGCTGGCGGCGCAATCCTATCAGCTGTCGCTGGAGGATTTCCTGTCCAGGACGGAAAGCATCGTGCATGGCACCACAGTCTCGACCAATGCCCTGGTCGAAAACAAGGTTGGCCGTGCGGGGCTTTTGCTGACCGCCGGCCATCCCGATATTCTTCTGCTGCGCGAGGGCCCGCGCAAGCGGACCTTTGACTGGTCCGTGCCCTATCCCGATGCCTTCATCCCGCCACATCTGACGCAGGAGATCGGCGGCCGCATCGACGCCAGGGGCCGCGAGCACCAGCCGCTGGCCGAAGAGGATGTGCATCAGGCCATTGCCCGTTTCCGCGCCCTTGGTGTCGAGGCGGTGGCGGTCAGCCTGCTCTGGTCGGTGGTGAATGGCAGCCATGAACGCCGGATCCGTGAGATCTTTGCCGCGGAATGGCCGGAAGTGCCGGTCACCCTTGGCCATGAGCTGAACCCGATCCAGCGCGAATATCGCCGCACCATCGCCACGGCCTTCAATGCCGCGCTCCTGCCCGTGGTCCGCTCTTATGTCGAAGGGCTGGAGACGGCCCTGCGCGCGGCGGGCTACCGCCGTGAACTGCTGATCGCCAATTGCGTCGGCGGCATGATGCCCGCGCGGGTGATCGCCGAAAAGCCGATCTTCAGCACCATGTCCGGCCCGACGCTGGCACCGATTGCCGCGCGCCGCCTTCTGCCGGGGGCGGATCTGATCATCGCCGATATGGGCGGCACCACGCTGGATGTCTCAGTGGTCCGGGATGGCCAGCTGATCATCACCCCCGAGGCCCTGATCGGCTTTGACATGCTGGGCGTGCCGAAAATCGACGTGCGCTCGATCGGCGCCGGGGGCGGCAGCATCGCCTGGGTTGATCCGGGCGGGCTCCTGCGGGTCGGGCCGCAAAGCGCGGGGCGGCACCCGGGCCGGCCTGTTATGGCCGGGGCGGCACTTTGCCGACCGTGACAGACGCCAATGTGGTACTTGGGGTCATTGATCCCGATAATTTCCTTGGCGGCCGGATGAAGCTGGACCGCAAAGCCGCCGAAGCCGCCGTCAGCTCGATTGCCGGGGCCCTGGGCATCGGGCTGCACGAAGCGGCCTGGGCGATCTGCACCACCTGCAATCATAATATGGTCGGCGCGATCCAGAATATCACCATCAATGAGGGGATCGACCCGCGCGAGAGCGTGCTGGTCTCGGGCGGCGGCGCAACCGCCTGCCATATCGCCGAAATGGCCGAGGTTCTGGGCATCCACAGCGTTCTGGTACCAAAGCTGACCGCCGGCCTCAGCGCCTTTGGCGGCCTCGTCTCGGATCTGCGTTTTAATGAGACCGGCACCGGCCAGACCTCATCGGCGGGCTTCGATCTTGCAAAGGTGAACGATCTGCTGTCAGCCCTGCGGCAACAGGCGCTGGCCGGCTGAAAGAGGCCGAAACCAGCGTCGGGCGGATCGATCTCGAATATGCGTTTCTCGGGCGCTACAAATACCAGTCCTGGGAAATCGAGGTGCATTTCACCCCTGAAAACGGGGTGCTCACCGAGGCGGATATTCCTGCGCTGATCCACAGTTTCCACGAAACGCATGAGCGGATCTACGGGGTGCGCGAAGAGGCGGATATCGTTGAATTCACCACCTGGAAGGTCGCGGCCCTCGGACGCAACCCTCTGAATGACGTCGATCTGAACCAGACTGGTGCACCAGGCGAGGCGGGTGGCAACACCGGACCCACCGGCTGGCGCGAGGTCTGGTCGCCTGCCCATCGCAGTCTGCGCCGCGTGCCGGTCTATGACGGCAACCGGCTTCGACCCGGCGACCGGATCCCCGGCCCGGGCATCATCGAGGAAAGCACCACCACGCTTCTTTTGCTGCCGCAAACGGTGGCAGAGGTCAGGCCTGGCGGTGACTATCTCGTCACAACCGAGACAGCCTGAAACAGGCCATAACCCCCAAGGAGAATAAATTGTCTGTACATATCAAAAGGTTGCTTGCCTCGTCGGCAGCGGCCACGCTCTCGCTCATGCCTTTGGCAGCCCAGGCTGACGACAGCAGCGTCGTCATCGGGGCGGCCATTGCCGAAAGCGGCTGGATGGCCCCCTATGACGAGGGCCCCTATAACGCGGTCAAACTCGCCGTTGAAAAGATCAATGCGAATGGCGGCCTGCTTGGCAAGACGCTGGTGCTGGAAAAGGCCGATACCAAGACCGAAGTCGCCGGAGCCGCCCAGGCCGGGGCGCAGCTTCTGGATGCCGGTGCCCAGGTTCTGATCATCTCCTGCGATTTCGACATGGGCGCACCGACGGCGCTGGTTGCAAACCAGAAAGGCGTGATCTCCTTCTCGACCTGCGGCGCGGATGCCAAGCTCGGCAATCATGCGATCGGCCGCTATGTCTTTTCCCTCGCCAGCGAGGCCGAGGCCAATGGCAGCCTGCTCGCCAGCTGGTCGGTGCATAAACAGGGCTGGAAAACCGCCTATCTGCTGACCGACAGCAGCTTTGAATATACCAAGAGCCTCGGGCGTGGATTTGAGGCAGGCTGGGCCGCCGAAGCGGGCGAAGGCACGCTGATCGGCAGCGATACCTTCCGCAATGACGATGCCTCTTTCTCGGCGCAGATCACCCGCATCAAGGCGCTGCCCGAGCAACCCGATGTCATCGCCCTTGCAGGCGTCACGCCGGCTTCCCGGCCATCGTGCGCCAGTTCCGCGCGGCGGGCATCACTGCGCCCTTCGTCACCGGGACCAATGCGGATGGCGACGGCTGGCGCGATTCCGTTCCGGCGGAAAATCTGAGCGACTTCTATTACTTCTCCTATTCCTCGGCGCGCGGCGATGACCCGCGCCCGGAAATCGGTGCCTTCAACGCTGATTTCCTGGCCGCGACAGGCGAGCGCCCGCAGACCGGTCAGGCTGTCACCGGCGATTCAGCCGTCACCGCCTGGGCACGGGCCGTCGAACGGGCCGGCACCTTCGAGTCTGACGCAGTTCTGGCGGACTGGAAAAGTTCCGGGATGAGCCGCTGCTGGCCGGTCTGACCACCTTCACCGCCGATCTGCATATCACTGCGGGCCGTCCGATGCTGGCCGTCGGCTATACCAATGGTGAACCCGCTTCCATCGGCTATTACAGCCCCGCCAAACGCGATTACATCCAATGGTGGGACTAAGCCCGAAACGGCGCCGTCCCCGGTGACAAAGCTCGTCGGAACTGGCCTTTCGGTTGGTTTCGGCGGCATCAAAGCGCTGAGTTCCGTCGATATCAGCCTGGATCAGGGCGGTATTCTGGGGGTGATCGGCCCGAATGGTGCGGGCAAGACCACGCTTGTGAACGTTCTGACCGGCTTTCAGCGGCCCGATCGGGGGATGTGCTGGTCAATGGCCAGAACATCACCAGGGGCGGCCGCGCGGCGCGGTCCGGGCCGGGGTGGTGCGCAGCTTTCAGGCCGCGCGGCTTTTCCATGACCTGACGGTCGCTGAAAACGTCGAGGTCGCGCTCTGCGCGGCCGGGCGCAGCCGCAGAGCAGCCGGGCCTGCAGCGCGGGAGCTGCTGGACTGGATGGATCTTGGTCACCGGGCCAATCTGCGCGCCGGAGACCTTTCTTTCGGAGAAGAGCGTCTTGTCGGCATTGCACGCACGCTTGGCTCGCAGCCGCGTTTCCTGCTGCTGGATGAACCCGCCGCCGGACTGAATGAGGTGGAATGCGCCGCCCTTTCCGGGCGAATCCGCGCGATCCCTGCCCGCTTTGGCTGCGGGCTGCTGCTGATCGAACATAATATGGATGTGGTCCTTGCGACCTGTCCGCAGCTGGTGGTGCTGGACCGGGCCATAAGATCGCTGGCGGCCCCGCCGACCTTGTCCGCCGGGATGAAACCGTGATCGCCGCCTATCTGGGGGTTGGTCATGAGGGGGGCGGGGAAGATGCTTGAACTCAGCGATCTGCGGGTCAGCTACGGCCGGATCGAGGCCCTGCGCGGTATAAGCCTGACGGCGGCAGCCGGCCAGGTGACCTGCCTTGTCGGCCCGAACGGGGCGGGAAAATCCTCTGCCATGCTGGCGATTGCCGGCGCGTTGCGCCAGGTGACCGGCTCGGTCCGGTTCGAGGGCGAAGAGATCCTGGGGCTGCGCGCCGATCTCGTCGCGCGGCGCGGCCTTTCGCTGGTGCCCGAGGGACGCGGCGTCTTTTCCACGCTCAGCGTGACGGAAAACCTCGGGCTCGGGCTGCGCCCGGGCCAGAAGCTCGACGATGCCATCGCCGAGACACTCGCGCAGTTTCCGGCGCTGGAGACCCGCCTTGCCACACCGGCAGGCAGGCTTTCGGGGGGCGAGCAACAACAGCTGGTCATCGCCCGCGCCCTGCTGACCCGGCCCAGGCTTTTGCTGGTGGATGAACCCTCGCTGGGTCTCTCACCAAAAATGACAGCGCTGGTGCTGGGCGCGATCCGGGGGCTGAAAGCGCGCGGTGTCGCGGCGCTGGTTGTCGAGCAAAGCGCCGAACGCGCGCTCAGCATCGCGGATCATATCTGCGTCCTGCGAAACGGGCGCATCACCTTTTCCGCCCCGCGTGCGGAGATCCTCTCAGCCGAGAGCCTGCACCAGGCCTATTTCGGGGAAGCCGCATTATGAGCCTCATGCAATATGTGATTGATGCCCTTTCGCTTGGCGGGCTTTATGCGCTGGTGGCGCTTGGTGTGGCGCTGATCTTTGGCGTGATGCGGCTGATCAATTTCGCCAGTGGCGATTACATCACCTGGGCCGCCTATGCGCTGGTGGTGCCATCGGCGGCCCAGGTGGCAACGCCGTTTATCGGCACCTGGCCGGCACCGCTTCTCATCCTCGCGGTAATCGCACTGATCGTGCTGCTGGCGCTTGCGACGGAATGGCTGGCCTTCCGCCCATTGCGCAATGCCGAGCCCGCGACGCTGCTGATCTCCTCTTTCGCGGTAAGCTATGCCTTGCAGAACCTGATCCTGCTGGTGCATGGCGGGCGGCCGAAATCGATCAATCTCTGGCCGGAACTGATGGCCCCGGCGCGCTTTGCCGGGGGGCAGGCTCCGATCATCGATCTGGTGACCATCGCCACCTGTTTTTCCGCGCTGGCAGTGGTGGCGCTGTTTCTTAAACGCACCCGATTTGGCGCCGAGATGCGGGCCGCATCTGAGAATTTTCGTATGGCGCAATTGCTGGGCATCCGGGCGGACCGGGTGATCGGCACGGCTTTCGCAATCGGCGGCGCTCTGACGGCGCTGACGGCCCTGCTGCTTGTCGTGAAGACAGGTACCCTGGATTACCGGATGGGCGTTCCGATCACGCTGATGGGCTTTATGGCCACGGTGATCGGCGGCATGGGGGGCCTGCTGGGCCCGGTTCTGGCCGGTTTCCTGATCGGGATCGCCACCACCGCCCTCCAGGCCTTTCTGCCCGATCACCTGCGCGAGGCGCGCGACGCCTTCGTCTTCGGCTTTGCCCTCATCCTGCTGGTGATTGCGCCAGGCGGGCTGATCCGCGCCAAATCCCATATTGAGAGGGTCTGACCCATGGCCGCACGTCCCGCCTTCCGCTTTGCCACTGCGGTCAACCTGTCACTGGCCATCGGACTGATCTGGGTTCTGGGCCAGAGCTTTGGCCCGCCCGCGCTGAACCGCTTCCTGACCGAGATGTTCATCTATGTCGTCGCGGTGGTCGGCCTGCAGATCTTCATCGGCAATTCGGGGATCGTTTCATTCGGGCATTCCGCTTTCATGCTGATCGCGGCCTATGCCTCGGCCTGGCAGACATGCTGCCCGGGGCTGAAACCGGTCTACCTTCCCGGACTGCCGGACTTTCTTTTGCAAAACACGGTGCCTTTGCTGCCCGCAACCCTGATCGCGGCCAGCCTTGCGGCCCTTGTCGCGGCGCTGATCGGGCTGATCCTGATGCGGCTGAGCGGTATCGGGGCCTCTATCGCGCTCTTTGCGTTCCTTGCGATGATGCGCGCGATCTATGAGAGCTGGACCAGCTGGACGGCCGGGGCCAGCACGCTGATCGGCCTGCCGCTTGACGTCTCAGCGGGCACTGCCGCCGCCTGGGCTGTGGTGACAGTGGCCGCAGCGGTGCTGTTTCGCGAAAGCCGCTATGGCCTGATGCTGCGCGCCTCACAGGATGACCTGATCGCGGCCCGGGCCTCGGGCGTACCGGTTCTGCTGCTGCGCATCCTCGCGCTGTCGCTGAGCGCGTTCTTTGTCGGGGTCGGCGGCGTGCTGCTTGGCCATTTCCTTGGCGCGCTTTCGGTGCGGACCTTCTGGCTGGATCTCACCTTCCTGATGCTGGCCATGCTGATCTTTGGTGGCCGCGCCAGCGTGACCGGCGCTGTGCTGGGCGCGGTACTGATCCGCAGCGTCATCTCGGGCTTTCGGCTCCTGGAATCCGGCGTCACGCTTGGAGAAAGCCGGTTCAGCCTCCCCTCCGGCAGCCAGGAACTGCTTCTTGCCATAATCATTCTTGTTGTTCTGACCCGGCGTCCAGGCGGCCTGACCCGGAGCAGAGAACTGACCTGGCCGCTCAGAGCGCCACGCTGACAGGAGAACACCATGGGCAAACCCCAGATCCATCTCGCCGCTTTTCTGATTGCAGGTCCCGTGGCCCACAGCCATGCGCTCTGGCGTCATCCCGAAACCAGGGGCAGTTTCCTGGATCCCGCGCTCTACACAGCAACGGCCCATGCGCTGGAAGAAGGTCTTTTTGACTTCCTGTTCTTCGCGGATCGCCTGGCGGTCTCGGAGCAGCTGACAGAGGGGCGCGAGACCAGTTTTCGCTATGGGGCCCAGGATGCTGCGCGTCTCGATCCGGTGCCGATGCTGTCCTATCTTGCCGCACAGACCAGCAGGATCGGCCTCGGTGGCACACGTTCGACCACTTATTTCGAGCCGAACCACGTTGCACGTTCCTTCGCGACGCTCGACCATATCTCAAAGGGTCGGGCTGCCTGGAATATCGTCACCTCAATGAATGACAGCGAGGGCCGGATTTTCGGGGCGGATCAGCATCTGGCCCATGATCTGCGCTATGACCGCGCCGATGAATTTGTCGAGGCCACGCTGGCATTGTGGAAGAGCTGGGCTCCGGATGCACTTATCCATGACAAAGAGGCCGGGATTTTCGCCGATCCGTCCCGTATCCGCCCGGTATCCTATGAAGGAAAATGGATCAGGGTAAATGGCACGCTGAACATTCCGCCAGGGCCGCAGGGTCACCCGGTGATCATCCAGGCAGGCTCCTCCGGCCGCGGTCGGCGCTTTGGTGCCCGCTGGGCCGAGGTGATTTTCACGATCCACCGGCAGCCGGAAGAAATGCGCCGGTTCCGCAAATCCGTGCATGAAGAGATGCGACTGGCCGGGCGTCAGCCGGAGGACTGCAAGATCCTCACGGCGGTGATGCCCTTTATCGGCGCGACCCGGGCCGAGGCAGAGGACAAGCTGCGCTTTCACAACAGCCTCGCGAGGCCGGAACTGGGTCTTGTCACGCTTTCGGGGCAGCTGAATTTCGACCTTGGGCCCTATCCGCTGGACCTGACGGTTGAGGCCCTGCTGGAGCGCCCCGAGGTCCCAGCCTATGTCCGTGAGAAGCTGCCCTCGATCCATGCCCCGTATGAGACCCTGGGTGACATTGGCCGGATCTGGGCCGCGAGCATCCGGGTCCCACAGATTGCTGACACCGGCGCGGAAATCGCTGCCAGGTTAGCTGAGCTGTTCGAGAGCGGCTGCTGCGACGGGTTTGTGGTAACCCCGGCTTTTCTGCCTGGAAGCTTTTCAGACTTCGCGAGGGAAGTCGTGCCGCATCTCCAGGCGCGGGGGATCTATCGCGAGGCATATACCGGGACGACCCTTCGGGAGCATCTTAATCAGACCAGACCGGCCAATTGATCGTCAGGATCAGCGGGTGCAGGTTTTAGGCGCCCCATTCAATGGCGGCCTGAATCCACTCGGCTCTGCCTGGGGTGGGGCCAGGGATCCGGCCCAGGTCGTCCAGCCGGAAGCCCTCTGGGTCAGCGGTTATCGGCGGTCTGGTTTACGACGGTGTCGCTGGTTCCGCGCTGGAGGCGCTGAATAGCCTGGTGGACGATCAGCCCCGTGAGGCTGCCTGCCGCCACGCCGAGACTGTCCGCCACGAAATCCGCAAGCTCGCGCGCGCGCCCGACCAGCGGCTGGATCAGCTCGATCAGCCCGCCATAGGCCACCAGGATCAGCGCGACCGGCAGGACCCAGCCCGGCCGCAGCAGGGTGACAACAAGAGCAACAAGGGCAAAGGCCCCAAAATGCTGCATTTTGTCAGAACCAGGCATCTGTGGCAGTGCGCCGCCAGGCATCAGGGTGCCGATACCGATGGCAATAAGCAGCAAAGCCGCGATGATCAGGGTCAGGAGGGATCTGGAAGACATCAGCCATTTATCCGGGCCAGGGGGAGAGAAGTCCACCTCAGGAGGCGTGGTTCACGGCGGATTTACCATCCAGGGGCGAAGTTCCGCTGGCGAGAGAGGAAAAGTCACGAAACAGTGCCATAAGTTCAGGCAGATCAGCGCCATGGGCCTTTATCAGAGCCTTGTCGCGACATAAACGCCGGAAAATTCTGCGGCTGACGTGTCAGTCCATGGGTCCGGCTGCGGATCCGTACCATAACAACAGCCGAACAGGCAGCTACAGGCCGGAGACTTCCCGATGCGAACTCAGTTGCGATCCACCGGAGCCCGGCCATCCCGCTTTTCTCCCGCCCGCAATCTCCTGGCTGCCGCTGCCGCTCCTGCGCCCCGCGCTGGCACAGGAGGCCCCGTCTCCACCCCCAAGGCCGGATATGTCGTGCTGGAACGGGCCTCGGTGCCGGTGCAGCAACTGCTGACCGGGCGGGCGGTGGCGCGCAGTGCGACGCAGCTCCGGCCAAGGGTCGGGGGCGAGATCACCGCGATCCTCTATACCCCGGGGGCGCAGGTCGAGGCCGGGACCCCGCTTTTCACCATTGACCCGCTGACCTATCGTGCCGCGCTGGCCTCGGCAGAGGCGAGCCTAGCGCGGGCCTCGGCGGATCTGAAGGCGGCGGAAACCAGCTATGGCCGGGTCTCTGCCCTGCGCGGCTCATCAGCCAGCCAGGCGGCGCTGGATATTGCCGAAACCGACCTTCTGAAAGCCCAGGCCGGGCTGGCCGAGGCGGAATCCGGCGTGGATCTGGCCCGCGCCCAGCTGGACTGGACGACGATCCGGGCACCGATCACCGGGATTGTCGGTGTGGCCCAGGTCTCGGTCGGGGATCTGGTGACCCAGGGCCAGGCCCAGGCACTGGCCGAAATCGTCCAGGTCGATCCGGTGCTGGTCGATCTGTCGGAACCCTATCAGACGCGGCTTGCCATCGAGGCCCGGGCCGAAAGAGGCGAGATCGAGCTGATCACACCCGAACTGGTCCTGGTTCTCGATGGCGGGCGGCGCATCGCGGGCCAGGCGGCGCTGATTTCTTCGGCGGCAACTGTGTCGTCTTCCACCGGCACCCGCACGCTCAGGTTCGAGGTTCTCAATCCGGGCGGCATGATTGCGCCGGGCATGTTCCTCCAGGCCGAGCTGACGCTGGCGCGGCAGCAGGCGATCCTTGTGCCGCAGCGTGCCACACAGCGCGAACGCGACGGGCGGCTATCGGCCTGGATCGCCGTGGATGGAAAAGTCGCCAAACGCTATCTGACCGAAACCGGCACCTGGGAGGCGGCCTGGATCGTACAGGCCGGGCTGGAACCGGGCGACTGGCTGCTGCTTGACGGGATCAACACCATGCGTGAGGGGCGCGAGATCACCCCCGTCCCGGTGACCATAGATGCGCAAGGGGTGGTGCGCGACCTTGCGCCCGCCACCGAAGGCGGCGCGGGGAACTGATCTGATGGCACAGTTTTTCATCACCCGCCCGGTCTTCGCCTGGGTTCTCGCGATCATCACCATGCTGTTCGGCAGCTGGTCGCTCTGGAACCTGCCCATCGAGCAATATCCCGATATCGCGCCGATCCGTATCAGTGTGACCGCGACCTATCCCGGCGCCTCGGCCGAGGCGACCGAGAATTCCGTCACCTCGGTGATCGAAGATGCGATGACCGGGCTCGACGGGCTTTTGTTCATGACCTCAAGCTCTTCCGCCAGCGGTCGCAGCCGGGTCGAACTGGTTTTCAACGACACGGTGACGGCGGATCAGGCGCAGAACCAGGTGCAGAACAAGGTCGCGCTGGCGGAATCCGGTCTGCCACTGGTCGTGCGCGAACGCGGCACCGAAGTTCAGCGCGCCGGGGAAAGCTCGCTGATGGTGGGGGCGCTGGTCTCGCGCGACAACCGCTATTCGACGCTGCAACTGGGCGATCTGACGACGCAGATGGTCGAGGACGCAGTGCTCCGGGTCGACGGGGTCGGATCGATCGACAGTTTCTCATCGGGCTTTGCGATGCGGGTCTGGCTGGACCCGATGAAGATGGCCGAATTCCAGATCACCCCCGGCGATGTCACCGCCGCGATTGCCGATCAGAATTCCACCGTCTCGGTCGGAGCGCTTGGCGCGGATCCGGCGGTGCCGGGGCAGCAGCTGACTGTGGCGCTCTCGTCGCAGACCCAGCTTACCGGGGTCGATCAGTTCGCGCAGATCCGGCTCAGGGTCGAAGAAGGCGGCGGCGAAGTGCTGCTGGGCGATGTTGCCACAATCGAGATCGGCCAGACGAGCTATGGCCGTTCGGCGCTTTTCAACGGCGCCAATGCGGCCGGCTTTTCGGTGACGCTCGCCACGGGGGCGAATGCCGTCGAGACCGCGAAACGGGTGCGAGAGACGCTTTCGGGCCTGCAAAGCGCCCTGCCCGAAGGGGTCGAGGTTGCCTATCCGTTCGACACCTCGCCCTTCATCGAGGAATCGATCCAGACCGTCTGGAAGACGCTGGCCGAAGCAGTGGCGCTTGTGTTCATCGTCATTCTGATCTTCCTGCAAAGCTGGCGCGCAACCATCATCCCGGTGATCGCCATTCCGGTGGTGCTGCTGGGCACCTTCGGGGTGCTCTCGGGGCTTGGCTATTCGATCAACACGCTGACCATGTTCGCCATGGTGCTGGCGATCGGTCTCCTGGTCGATGACGCGATCGTGGTGGTCGAGAATGTCGAAAGCCAGCTGGAACATGAGCCGGGGCTGGATGCGGTCAGCGCCACGCGCCGGTCGATGGGGCAGATTTCATCGGCCCTGGTCGGGATCGTGTTGGTCCTGTCTTCGGTCTTTCTGCCGATGGCCTTCATGACGGGTTCGACCGGGGTGATCTACCGGCAGTTTTCGATCACGATCATTTCGGCCATGGTCCTGTCGCTGGCAGTGGCCCTGATCCTGTCTCCCACAATGTGTGCGGCACTTCTGAAGCCGCGCGCGCATGACGGCGGCAACTGGTTTGCCCGCCAGTTCAACCGCGGAATGGCCAAAGTGACGCGCGGCTATGGCCATGCCGCCGGGCTGGCCATGCGCTGGCCCTTTCTTGTCCTGCTTGTGCTTTGCGCGATCAGCTGGGGCTCGTTCCAGCTGTTTCGCCAGCTGCCGTCGTCTTTTGTCCCGCAAGAGGATCAGGGCGTGATGATGGTGCAGCTGCGCCTTGTCGAAGGCTCGACCACCTCGCAGACCCGTGCCGTGACCGAAGAAGTCGTTGACTGGCTGATGGAGGAAGAAGGCGCGACCGTTGACACCGTGATGACCGCGCTTGGCTTTACCTGGGGCGGAGGCGGGCCGAATACCGCCATGCTTTATATCAGGCTGAAACCTTTTGCCGAACGCCCCGGCCTGTCTGCCTCCCGGCTGGAGCGCGTCGCCAATGCCCATTTCAACGGCCATCGCGCCGGCAATATCACCTTTTCCCAGCCACCGGCGATCCAGGGGGTCGGCAGTTCCGCCGGTATTTCCTTCTATCTGATCGACCAGGCAGGTCAGGGCCAGGCCGCAATGGAAGAGGCCGCAATGCTTCTGGCCACGCGCGCCCAGGAGGCCGGTATCGCCTCGGGCTTTCGCGGCCATGAGCCAAGCCGGCGCCCCGCTTTGCGCCTCGATGTCGACCAAAGCCGTGCCCGGGCAATGGGGCTCACGGTGTCCGAGGTGAATGCCATGCTCTCGGTGATCTTCTCGGGCCGGGAGGTGAACGATTTCGAACTCGGGGCCGAGCTGCGACCGGTGATCGTCCAGGGGGCCGCCGAATGGCGGATGCAGCCCGAAGACGTGACTGTCTGGCATGCAAGGAACCGCGCCGGCGAGATGGTGCCCTTTGCCAGTTTCATGACCCAGACCTGGTCCGAAAACTCGCCCACACTGAACCGCTATGGCGGCACACGGGCGATCTCGGTCTCTGCCAATCCGGGTGAGGGAATTTCGACCGGCGAGGCGATGGCGGGGCTCGAGGCCCTGCTGGAAGATATTCCCGGCTACAGCATCGCCTGGACCGGCCTTTCCTATCAGGAGCGGCTTTCGGGCAACCAGGCGCCGATCCTCTTCGCCATGTCGGCACTCGTGGTGTTCCTGTCGCTGGCGGCCCTTTATGAAAGCTGGTCGGTCCCGTTTTCGGTGATGCTGGCGGTGCCGGTGGGCATTCTTGGCGCGCTTGTTGCGGCCTGGGGGTTCGGGCAGTCGAACGATGTCTATTTCAAAGTGGGTCTCTTAACGACCATCGGCCTTGCCGCGCGCAACGCGATCCTGATCGTCGAATTCGCCGAGGCGCGACGAAAACAGGGGATGGAGCTGCTGGCCGCCACCCGCTCTGCCGCCGAGGCGCGGCTGCGGCCGATCCTGATGACCTCTTTCGCCTTTGCCCTTGGGGTGCTGCCCCTTGCGCTCGCCTCCGGCGCAGGTGCGGCAGCGCAGCATGCCATTGGAATCGGGGTATTGGGCGGTATGGTCGCCTCAACGGTGATCGCCCTCTTCATGGTCCCCGCGCTTTACGTGCTGGTGCTGCGGCTGAGTGGTCGCACGTAATGGCCCCTGGATTTACAGGGTCCTTACCCGGTTTTTTCCACGTAAGGGGGACAGGATTGTCCGCCGGCAGCCCCATGGAACAGTCTGGCGTGATTGCGCAGTGGAGCGCTTCTGGCTCATCCAGAGCCGGATGAAGTTGAGAAGATGGTGAGGAAAGCCGTCACGATGAAAGCGCCCGCCGGGCAGGTTGTGAAGAACATCCGGCCCGCCGCGCGCAGTCATCACCATACCTGGCAGGCACAAGATGCAGGTCACGGCGCAGGAAGGACCCCTCTCTGTAGAGGCGTGGGGGCAGCTTCCTGACCTCGCAGACAATGTTCTGGCCTTCCGCCCGGGGGTTTAGGATCTGGTCTTAAGGACGGTAAGGGCGGCAACCTGGCCGACCCTGTATTTGCTATAGCAAAGGCCACTTCCCGACGGCGAAACCCGCCTGGGTATCTGTTCTTAAGGCGCTCCTTCGCTCGGATGCCCCGTGATCTGACGCCTGAAACCGCGTTTCCTTCCCGAGCCAGGACGTTGTCACTGACCATTGTCAGAGGCCTGGCACGCACCTCGAACAGCGTGGCCAGTTCCCGCGCCACCCTGGCTCCGGACAAGGAGGCGTCGGCGATCAGGGCGACGCATTTCCGCCTGCAGTCATCGGCCAGGGTGATGACCCGGACGCGGCGGCCATCGGTCAGCTGGTCCGAGACAAAATCGAGCGACCAGATCTGGTCCGGCATGAGCGACAGCGCCATCGGTGCCCGTGTGCCGATCACCCGACACGCCCGACGGTCGCCCATCCCGTGGCCCGCCAGCATCCGCTTCAGACGGGCATTCCGTTCGTCGGGAAAACGATCCCCCGGATCGTCTCCTGACCCTCCTCCACCTCTGGCCCCTTCAGCCGCTTCGCCTCGCTGACATCCATAGCGCCATACCTGGCCTTCCCCTTGCAGAGGGTCGAATCGCTGACGCTGTGCTTGCGGCACAGTTCGACCGCAGAAACCCCGGCATCGTGCTCAGTCAGAATGCCGATAATCTGGTCTTCGGTGAACCTGCTGCGCGTCATCTCGGGCCCTTTCGGTTCGGCCAGAGCCGAGGTCAGACTGGATCAGCCA
Source organism: Gemmobacter sp. 24YEA27 (assembly GCF_030052995.1). Lineage (NCBI taxonomy): Bacteria > Pseudomonadati > Pseudomonadota > Alphaproteobacteria > Rhodobacterales > Paracoccaceae > Gemmobacter > Gemmobacter sp. 24YEA27. The sequence goes on from NZ_JASJPW010000003.1 coordinate 19,971, forward strand.
CAGGGGGCAACGTCACCTCATGGTCATCACAAAAGGCGTCACAAAAACACATGGGCCAGGCATAAGGCGGTGGCCTGCATTCAAAGTGTTGACAGTTTCTTGCTCCTCCACAATCTTGCCACCCAACGAACTCGATCACGGTAAGGGAAGAAAATGATCACTAAGGCGCGTGTTTTCAGGGAGCTTCTGAAGTCAGAGCCCGTTCTCGTCTCTCCGGGCGTCTTCGATGGATATTCCGCAAAGCTGGTCGAGCAGATGGGCTACAAAACCGCCTGCACCACCGGCGCGGGCCTCGCCAATGCGCGGCTCGGTGTGCCTGATACGGGCATCATGAGCCTGACGGACAATCTCGAAGCGGTCCGCATTCTGGCGCGCTCGATCTCGATCCCGCTGATGGCCGATGCCGATACGGGCTATGGAAACCCGGTCACCGTCTTCCATGTCACGAAGCTTTTCGAGGAAGCCGGCGTTGTCGGCATCAACATCGAAGATCAGGTCAGCCCCAAGCGATGCGGCCATATGGCAGGCAAGGATGTGATCGATGCGCGCGAGATGGCCCGCAAGATCGAGGCCGCCTGCAATGCCCGCAGGGATGATGACTTCGTTATCCTCGCCCGCACGGATGCGATTGCCGTCGAGGGGCTGGATGAGGCGATCCGCCGGGCGCAGCTATATGTAAAGGCGGGGGCGGATCTGATCTTTGCCGATGCGATCAAGGGAGAGGACCAGATCCGCCGCCTGGTCGAATCGGTGGATGTGCCGGTCTCGGTCAATATGGGCTTTGGCCTCCGTTCGCGCCCGACGACGCCGCTGATTCCGGTGGCGCGGCTGGCAGAGCTTGGGGTGAAGCGGGTCACCCTGCCCCGGATGCTGCCTGCGGCGGCCGTGCTGGCGATGCGGCGGGCGCTGGTGGCGATGAAGGACTCGCTCGACAGCTTTGAGCCGACAGAACGACCGGACCTCCTCACCGATATCGATGATTTGTGGGATCTGATGGGCGAGAATGATGTCGCCGGTCTGGAAGCGCGCTATATGGACCTTGACGGGGTCACATACTGACCGCGAACCGGATCACAAGCCGGACTGGGACCTTATGACAGAGCCAGAACCGAAAGCAGCGGCGCTTGGCGACCGGGTGTTTCATGCTCTTCTTGAGCAGATCCATTCCGGCGCCATTCCTCCCGGCACCGAAATCCGCGAGGCACGGATTGCGGCCGAGATGGGCGTCAGCCGCGGCCCGGTGCGGGAGGCGGTGCGCCGCCTTCAGGGCCTTGAACTGATCACCCGCGAATCCTGGCAAAGGGCGCGGGTGGTTCGGCTGTCGCGTGCGGCGATGATTGATCTCTTTCAGCTGCGCGAAGCGCTGGAAGGATGCGCCGCCCGGCTTGCGGCGGAACGGATGCAGCCTTCCTCTGCACAGGCGCTGCTCGCGCAGTTTGAGCCGCTGATTGATGGCCCGGATCTGGATTTTCATGAGCTGGTCGCAGTTTCCAGCGGCAATGAGCGGCTGGTGCGGACGCTTTGCGGCGATCTTTATCACCTGCTCAAGCTCTATCGCCGCCAATCCGGCGCGGTGCCCGAGCGCAAATCCCAGGCCGCTGATGAGCATCGCGCCATCGCCGCCGCGATTGCCGCCGGAGAAGGGGATCAGGCCGAAGCCCTGATGCGCGCCCATATCCGCCTGGCGCTGGATCAGCTGCGCGCATTGCCGGACGGCGGCGCCTGAGGGCTGTTTCATTTCGGATTTCTTCAGCGCCGCAAACGGCACCTGTCCTGTTCGTTGCAGCCACCTGCCGGAACAGCGTTCAGACGTGCGGCGGCAATATCTGCCCACCGCGCAATGGCCTGATGTGAGACATCACACCGCATCAAATGTATCTTGTATGAGACATAAAGCTATGCGATAGAACTTTCCGGAGCCCAGGCTGTCCGTTTGCCCGCAACCACAAGACTGAGGAGAGTTCGGATGGCCGATGCTGCACGAGTAACGGTAATCGGAGCCGGGCCGGTAGGGCTGGCGATTGCGGTCGTGCTCAGCCGCCGCGGCACAGATTGTCTTCTGCTCGAAAAGCGCGACGGCCTCAGCACCGTGTCAAAAGCGTCGACCTTCCACCCGCCGACGCTGGAAATCTTTGGAAACTTCGGGGTTCTCGGGCCAATGCTCGAGAAGGGGCGCAAGGCGACCCATATCCAGTATCGCGATCCCGACGGTGTGTTTGCCGAATTCGACCACGCGCTGCTGGAGGCCGACACCCCCTATCCTTTCCGCCTGCATCTGGAGCAATCGGCGATCACGCCACTGATGGCGGATATCGTGCGCGGCTCGGGCCATGGCGAAATCCGCTTCGGTGCAGAGCTGCAAAGTCTTGAAACGCTGGAAGACGGGGTGCGCGTCGGCTGGTCTGATGCGGATGGCGCCGTTCATCATCATGACTGTGACTTCGTGGTGGGGGCCGATGGCGCCAGCAGCACGGTGCGCGATCTTCTGGGTCTGGAGCTGGAGGGTATCCACTATCCGGGCCGGGTGCTGCGGCTTGTCAGCACCGACCCGATTGAAGACTACCTCCCCGGGATCGGTCAGATCAGCTATGTTTTCGACCGTGACAACCGCTCGGTCAGCCTCTTGCAAATGCCCGATTGCTGGCGGCTCATCATCCGCCTGCCTGCCGGGTTTGACGAGGATGAAGTGGTCAGACCGGAATGGTATATGGAAGAATTGCACCATTTCCTGCCGATGCTGCCCGAGCGTCTCACCCTGCGCAGCCATGATATCTATGGCGCGCGGAAGATGCTGGCCTCCAGCCATGGCAATGACCGGGTTTTCCTGATTGGCGATGCGCTGCATCTGACCAATACACGCGGTGGCATGAATATGAATTGCGGCATCCATGATGCCTGGGTGCTGGGACATGCGATTGCCGATGCGCTGGAAAGCGGCCAGCCGGGGCTTGCCGAAGCGGCAGCGATTGCGAGGCGCCGCGTCGCGGAAGAAGAACTGCTGCCCCGCACCGACCGCAATGTCGCGGGCGGCCCAGGATGGCTTGACGAAGTGCGCCGCCGTGCCGCCAGCCCGGAAAACGCGCGGGAAATGCTGGTGCGAACCACCATGCTCGACATGGCACCACCGCGTGACGCCCAAAACCTTCAGCCGGACACCCGGATGACACCCGCACAGACCATCCAGCCGGAGACCGCAAAATGACCGTCGCAGCCGATCTTCTCGCCCCCGCCGCCCGTGTTGGCGTGATGGTGCCCCCCGCCAATCCGACGGTTGAACCCGAGCTGCGCTTCCTGCTTCCCGAAACCGTCGGCCTGCATGTGACCCGCTTTCCCGTGCGCCCCGGCACGACGCTCGAAGAGCGCAACCAGGCCTATCTTGACCAGTATCCGCAGCGTCTGGGCGATTTCGGCTCGATCACGCTGGGCGCGACAGCCATTGGCCTGACCGGCCCGTCTTACCGGCTGTTGCCCGAGGGCGATATCGCGCAATGTGACCGCCTTTCGGCCCAGGCAGGTCATCCGGTCGCGACGGCCAGCCTCGCGATCCTGCGCGCACTTGAGGCCCTGAAGGCAAAGCGGATCGCCCTCGTCTCGCCTTATCCTGCCTGGCTCACGGAAAAGGCCACCGCCTTCTGGACGGCCTTTGGCTGCGAGGTGACCCAGATTGTCCCGATCTCGGAAGAGTTCCGCGCTTACGAGCTGACGACAGATGAGGTCGCGGCCGCCCTTGGCCGGGTGGATCACAGCGGCGCGGATGCCGTGGTGATGAGCGGCACCGGCATGATCACCGTGCCCGCCGGGCTTGCGGTCGCTGACAGCGGCCTGCCCTTCCTGTCTTCCAACCTCTGCACCGCATGGTGGTTGCTGAAGACGCTCAATATCGCGCCGGGTGAAAACATGAAGCGCGCTGCCCCCGAGCTTGCGCAAACCATTGGCTGAACGGCCACACCAGACTGGACGCAAGCCCCTGTGCGGCCTATAGCTTCTGGCAACGCGGTGCAGGATCCACAGTAAAGCAATGATGACACAAGCCCGACAAAGCAGGGATTTGCAGGACATCATTCCGCTGTATTTCCGGATCTTCCTGGTGCTGGATCAGCAGATTCGCGCCGGAACCTGGGGCGAGGGCGAGGTCATGCCCTCCGAACAGGAGCTTGCAGCTGAATATGGCGTCTCGCGGGTGACGGTGCGCAAGACCATGGCCCTTCTCGAAGAGGCCAGTCTGATCACCCGCCATCGCGGGCGCGGCACCTTTGTCAATCCGGAGGTGCTGGACCGTGGCCCCGGAGACGGCATCAGCGGCTTCAAAGACAATATTCGGGAGTTTGAGGAAACCACGGCGGTTGAACTGCATGAATTCGCCAAAGTGGATATTCCGAATGATCTGGCCCGGGAAACCGGTCAGGCGCTGAACGGTCCCGCGCTCAGGATCCGGCGCACCCGTCGCCGCGGCGAGGTGCCGTTTTCACATTCCGTCGTCTATGTTTTCCCCCCGGAATCGGACCTGCTTTCCGAAGAATCGCTTGGAAACCGCACGGTGGTTGCAGCGCTGGAAGAACAGGGTTTTGTCTTTTCCCATGCAGAACAACGCCTGACTGCCGTTGCCGCCGATCCAGAACTGGCCGGCCATCTTGGCATGGCACCCGGCGCGCCGCTGATCTGTATGCGCCGCACCGTTTTCGACAGTACCGGGCGCCTCGTGGAATTTCTGCGGATCTTCTACAATCCCGAGCTGTTTGAATACCGGGTAAGCCTGTCGCGCGAACAGGGCGAAAGCCAGACGCCGCAATGGGTCCGGCGTGGCCAGGACTTCGCATCCTGACGGGCTCTTCTGCTTCTTCCTGACATCCCGCGAATTTCCGGTCTCAGCGGCGCCCGGTAGCCCCGCCCTTGCGCCAGGCCGCACACCCCCACATGCGAAACCGAACAGATGTGCCAGGCCCCCAGACAGGGGCCTGCTCGTTGCCAGACGGTGTGCCCGGCTTCTTCCCCTGTGATCCGGATGCAGCATACCAGATGTCGCGCCGTTCTCTTTGGCCATATTTGTTTTATTGTATTCTTTATAATACAACTTTCTTGACAGTTTTCGCGATCTGCACCATAATGGCGTCAGGAGAGCAGAGGCATGAGCATTACCCAGATTTCCGAGGACCGCGCCGATGGGCGACAGGCCTCTGTTGCAGCAGAACTGGCGAGGCTCGTCGCCACACGAACCGCACCGCTGCCCTATTCATTGCGGATCGTCCTTGAGAACCTGATCCGCAACAGCCCGACCGACGAGCGTGCCCTGATCCTTGAGGTCGCCGCCTGGAGACCGGGGGCCCCGGGTCTCGTGGTGCCTCTGGCGGTCGACCGGGTGGTGCTGCCCGATTCCAGCGGCTTGCCGGTGCTGATGGACTTCGCCGCCTTACGCGATGCGCTGTTGCGCGAGGGCGGCGACCCGGCCCGCGCCGAGCCACAGATCCAGTGCGACCTTGTGGTGGATCATTCGCTGATCGTCGATCAGGCCGGGCACCCGGGGCGATGCAGCATAATCTGAAGATGGAATTCCGCCGCAATGCCGAGCGCTACACGGTCTTTCGCTGGGCGCAGCGGGCCTTTGAAAAGCTGCGGGTTATCCCGCCTGGTATGGGCATCATCCACCAGGTGCATCTGGAACATCTCGCGCGGGTCGTCACGGAGGACGGGCATCCGGAATTCGTGCTGGGCTGCGATTCCCACACCCCGATGATCAATGCCCTCGGCGTGCTTGGCTGGGGCGTTGGCGGTATTGATGCCGAGGCCGCCCTTGTCGGCGAACGCTACCGCGTCACGATCCCGCGCGTCACCGGTGTGAAGCTGACCGGCGCGCTGAGGCCGGGTGTCACCACGACCGACCTGGTTCTGACCCTGACGCAGCGCCTTCGCGCGTTGAATGTCGTAGGGGCCTTTGTCGAATTTACCGGCCAGGGGCTTGATCACCTCGCGGTCCCGGAACGCGCGACCCTGTGCAATATGGCGCCGGAATATGGGGCGACCTGCGGCTATTTTCCGATCGACCGCCTGACCCTCGACTATCTGCGTCAGACGGGCCGCGACGAGGAGCATATCGCTCAGGTCGAAGCCGTTGCGCGCCGCCTCGGCCTGTTTCGCGACAACGGGGCGCCGGAGCCGGAATTTTCCGACCTGCTTGAGATTGATCTGTCCGAGGTCGAGCCCTCGCTTGCGGGACCGCGCCGCCCGCAGGACAGACTGGCTCTGTCACAGGTCGCGGATGCGTTTCGTGCGGGGCTTTCTCTCCCCGCATCGGCGGGCGGGTTCGAGGCCGGGCCGCATCCCGATCATGGCCGCCTGGCCATTGCGGCGATCACCTCCTGCACCAATACGTCCAACCCGACGCTGATGCTGGGCGCAGGGCTTCTGGCCCGTGCCGCGGTCGCGCGCGGGCTGAGAACCGCAAAAGGCGTGAAGACCTCGATGGCGCCGGGCTCGCGGGTCGCGCTCAGCTACCTCGGAGCGGCCGGGCTTCTCAAACCGCTGGATGAGCTGGGCTTTCATACGGTCGGCTTTGGCTGCACCACCTGTTCCGGCAAGTCTGGCCCGATTGACCCCGGCATCCAGCACCAGGTCAGCGCGGAGGGCATGGTCGCCACTGCAGTGCTGTCCGGCAACCGCAATTTTGAAGGCCGCACCCATAAGGCCGTCCAGGCCGCCTATCTCGCCTCGCCGCCGCTGGTTGTGGCCTATGCGCTGGCAGGACGGATCGACATTGACCTGACGCGTGAGCCGCTGGGCCACGATCAGGCGGGTAAGCCGGTTTATCTTGCCGATATCTGGCCGGGCGAAGAGGAACTGGCGGCGCTCAGTGCAACGGCGCTCCGCCCGGATGATTATCGTCAGAACTACGCAACGATCGCGCAGGGCACCGAGGAATGGCAGGCGCTGGAGACACCGGAGGGCCCGTTCTTCCACTGGGATAAGGCATCGGCCTATATCTCCCGCCCACCCTTCTTTGACGCGGATTTCCTGGAAACCCGTCGCTCAGTTCCGGACCGTCTCGATGCGGCCCGCGCACTGGCGGTTTTTGGCGACAGCCTGACCACGGACCATGTGACCCCATCGGGCGAGATCACCGCAGATACGCTTGCCGGTGAGTATCTGGCCAGCCTGGGCGTGCCGGTCAGCGCCTTCAACGCCTATACGCAGCGGCGCGGCAATCATGAGGTTATGGCCCGGGCGACCTTTGCCAATCCGCGCATCCGCAACCGCCTTGTCAGCCGTCCGGGCGGCTGGACCCGTCACCTGCCCGAAGGCGCAGAGATGCCGATCCATACCGCTGCCATGCGCTACCGCGCGGCTTCGGTTCCAACGATCATCCTCGCCGGGCGCGATTATGGCATGGGGTCCAGCCGCGACTGGGCCGCGAAAGGCCCGGCTTTGCTGGGGTCTCGCTGGTGATGGCACAGAATTACGAACGCATTCACCGCTCTAACCTGATCGGCATGGGGATCCTTCCCGCGCTGTTCCAGGAGGGCGAGAGCCATGAAAGCCTCGGGCTGAGCGGTGAGGAAAGCTTTGCCATTGACGGCCTTCACGCGGCGATCAGGACCGGAGATCCGATCCGCGTCACCGCCACCGCGCCGGATGGCAGCGAGATCCGCTTCAGCCTGACCGCCGATCTTCACGGTGCCGATGAGCGGGCGCTACTGGCCGCCGGTGGTATCTTCCCGCGGCTGTTTGACCGCCTGCTTGCCCCTGTCTCCTGAGGTTTCGATGCATTTTGACCTGATCCTGAAAAACGGAACCCTCGTGATCCCCGGCACCGGCCTTGTCGACGCCTCGGTCGCGGTCACCGGCGGGCGCATTGCCGCGCTGCTGGCGCCGGGCGAGAGCGCGACGGCCGTCCGTGTGATCGACTGCAAGGGAAAACACGTCTTCCCCGGCGTGATCGACCCCCATACCCATATCGGCTTTGGCGCAAAAGAAGCCGACTTCCTGACCGAGAGCCGGTCCGCCGCGCTTGGCGGGTGACCGGGATGATGACCTTCCACCGCTCGGACGATCTGGCGCAGTCGACCGGACCGTGGCGCGAGGCGGGTGAAGCGCGCTCGATCATTGATTTCGGGTTTCATTTCGGGGTCACCAGCCGCGCCCATGTCGAGACGCTGGCAGAGAATGCGGCGCGGTTCGGGGTGACCTCGATCAAGGTCTATCTGATGTATAAGGGCGCCGCCGGGGCCGCCAAAGGCTTTGGCGAGGTCGATGACGCATTGCTGTTCCGCGCGCTGCAGGCCGGGGCAAAGATCCCTGGCGCCGTGGTAGGCGTGCATTGCGAGAATACCGAAGTCATTCCCGTCTTCCGCGAACCGCTGCGCGAGGCCGGGCGCGACGATCTGAGAGCCTGGATGAACAGAGCCCCGGCTTTCTGGAAACCGAGAACGTCTTCCGCGTCTGCTGGTTTGGCGAGAAAACCGGCTGCCCGGTCAATATCGTGCATATGTCTGCCGGGAAAGCCTCGACATCGTGCGCCGTCTGCGCCGGCCCGACAGGGCACCGATCCATGTCGAGACCTGCGCGCATTACCTCTCGCTCTCGCATGACGATGCCAGCGGAGCCCTGGCCAAGGTGAACCCGCCCCTGCGGTCGCAGGCCGATATCGACGCGCTTTGGGAAGGGGTGCGGCTGGGCGAGATCAGCACCATCGGATCTGACCATGTGCCCCGCAAAGCCGCGACCAAAGACGGCGGCATCTGGACTGCGAGCGCAGGTTTCCCGGGGATCGCGACGCTCTTGCCGGTCTTGCTGGACGAGGGCTGGCACCGGCGCGGCGTCGGTCTGGACGTGCTGGCGGCGGCAACCAGCGCGAATGTGGCGGATCTTTACAATCTGGCGGGCCGGGGCCGTATCGCACCGGGTTACAGCGCCGATTTCGCAATTGTCAATCTGGATGGCGAGACGCTGGTCGATCCGGACCAGCTGGAATCGCATTCCGACTATACGCCCTGGGCCGGGCGCAAACTGAAAGGGGCGGTAACCGCAACCGTCCTGAAAGGCCGGCTGATTGCCGAGGGCGGCAAGGTCCTGCCCGGCATCGAGGCCGGCGGTGAATACATTTTCAGAACTGCAGGGAAAGCGTGAAATGACGGAACGGGTCTGGGATAAATTCCTCACCGAACATGACAAGGAAATCTACCAGCTCGCCGGATATGGCAAGCGCGGCGGATTTGGCAAACGGCCCGCGCTTTTCATCATCGACGTGCAGTATAATTTCTGTGGCGACGAACCCGGTGAATCGCAGATTGAGGGCGTGAAGAAATACCGCACCCATTGCGGCCCGGCGGGCTGGGAAGCGGTAAACCGGATCGAGCCGCTGCTGAAGATGGCGCGCGAAAAGAACCTGCCGGTGTTCTATACGCAGTCAGAGCGGCGCCCCGATATGCTCGACAGCGGTGTTCAGGTCGGCAAGAACCACCGTGGTGGCGAAAAGACCTCGACCGAAGGCAGCCATGCGACCCAGACCGTCGCGCCGCTTGCGCCGCAGCCGCAGGATATCCTGATCGGCAAGCGCAAACCCTCGGCCTTTTTCGGCACGCTCTTCATGAGCCACCTGAATTTCCTTGATGTCGATACGCTGATCATGACCGGCTGCACGACATCTGGCTGTCTGCGGGCGACCACGGTTGACGCGTATTCCTACAATTTCAAGGTGATCATACCGGAGGAAACCGCCTTCGACCGTTTCGAGGCGAGCCATGCGATCAACCTCTTCGACATGAACTGCAAATATGCCGATGTGATCCCCACCGCCGAGGTGCTGGACTATATGAAGGGTCTGCCCCGCCGCGAGGTCTGATGGCTGCGCGTCCGCGCTTAAAACACGAAAGGCGGCCCTGATACAGGCCGCCTTTTTTCTTGCTTGTCGCGGTGCAGGCCGCGTGTTCAGGCGGTTCGACCGGAGGCAAAGGCAATGGCCCTGGTAACAGCCGCTTTGGTGAGGGCAATGTCGTCATCCGAATGCGTCGCCGAAAGATAAAGAAGCCCTCGCGAGATGGTCTGCACACCTGCAAGCAACAGCTCGCCACAGAAAGCTGCGGTCGCGGCGCGGTCGATCCGCGCAGATCACCAAGGCCCGAGACCTGATCAATCCCGAGGAAGATCTGCAACGCAGAGCCGGTACGCGCCACCGAAAGCGGCAATCCCGCCTCGCGGGCGGTCTCGCGGATATGGGCTTCGAGATCCGCGCCCTGCGCTTCCATGCGCGGGAATATTTCATCCTGGCGCGCGATCAGTTCGCGGATACAGGCCACAGCGGCCGCAACTGACACCGGATTGCCATTGAAGGTGCCACGATGCAGCATCCGGCCCGAGGCCACCGGCTCCATCGCAGCGCGGCTGCCGGCGACAGCGCTGATCGGGAACCCCGCCCCCATCGCCTTGCCGATCACTGAGAGATCAGGCGTCACACCTACCAGCGCCTGCGCGCCGCCGGTCCCCAGCCGGTACCCCGAAATCACCTCGTCGAAAATCAGCGCCACGCCCTTTTCGCGTGTCAGGTCGCGCAGCCCCTCAAGGTAGCCGGCCGGCGGCATGAAACAGCCGCCATTGATCGCAACAGGCTCAAGGATAACGGCGGCGAATGTGTCATCCAGCACCGCGCGCAGCTGATCCAGATTGCCCCAGTCCAGCACCGTGACCGAAGCGGCCGCTGCCGGGTCCTGGCCCAGCGTATCCGGCCCGTCATTGCCCGCATACCCGCAATCTGGATCGTATCGAACCAGCCATGATAATTGCCGCGAAACTTCACGATCCGCGTGCGCCCAGTCGCAGCGCGGGCAATCCTCAGCGCCAGCTGGATCGCCTCAGAACCCGAGCTGGCAAAGGCGCTGACTTCAGCCGAGGGGAGCGTCTGTGCGATCAGCTCACCCAGCTCCGCCTCGCCCTGGTGGATGGTCGCGGTCCTGAGCCCGAGATCTAGCGAAGACTTTACCGCCCGATCACCCCTTGCGGACTGTGCCCGAGGATCAGCGGCCCATAGCCAAGCGCGTAATCGATGAAACGCGCACCGGAAATATCCCACAGATGCGCGCCTTCGGCGCGGGCCGCCACCAGTGGCGCCGGCAACTGGCGTCCTCTCGGGGTCGAGGAGCAGCCAAAGGCAACAGTTTTCAGCGCGCGGGCGCGGTGTTCACGGGCAGCGGTTACAAAAGCGGGCTCTGCCATGGTCACCTCGTTTCGAATATTCATTTACCGCACCTTCTCATCTGTCGCGAAAGTCAGCGCACGAATGGCTTTCCAGCTGATTGCAACGTCATCACCCGCTGCCGGACGTTTCTTGCCAAGACCACGCGGCACATAGGCGGTCATGGGGCCGATCCCTGCGACCTCCATCACCGCGCGGAAATGGTCGCCGTGGTAAATCACATCGCGGATATGGGCGGCGAAGCGGTTCGGGGCGCCCTCTTCCGCCCCAAGCCGGATATGTTCGGGGCGCACCAGCACCTGCACATCCGCGCCGTCCGACTGGGATCCGGTCGCGGTTGTCAGGATTTCGGTGCCTGCCGCTGTCCGCACCGTCACGGTATCAGCATCTCTGCCGCTGACCTTGCCGGTGATGACGTTATTCTCGCCCATGAACCGGGCGACAAAAGCGGTCTGGGGCCGGTCATAGACCTCATCCGGCGGGCCGATATGCTGAATGCGGCCCTCATTGAAGATCGCGACCCGGTCCGACATTGTCAGCGCCTCGGACTGGTCATGCGTCACGTAAAGCATGGTGAGGCCCAGCTTTTCATGCAGCTCGCGGATCTCAAGCTGCATATGTTCGCGCAGTTGCTTGTCAAGCGCGCCCAGCGGCTCATCCAGCAAGACCATCTTCGGCTCGAACACCAGCGCGCGCGCGAGGGCAACCCTTTGCTGCTGGCCGCCCGAAAGCTGCACCGGACGGCGATCCGCCACCTTGTCGAGCCGGATCATATCCAGCGCCCGGTTCACCCGCGCCTCGATCTCATGCTTTGCGAATTTGTGCATCCGGAGCGGAAAGGCCAGGTTTTGCGCCACGGTCATATGCGGAAACAGCGCATAATTCTGGAAGACCATGCCGAAATTGCGGGCATAGGTCGGGGTTTCGTTGATGCGCTTGCCGTCAAAGATCACTTCGCCCGAGGACGGTTTCTCAAAGCCCGCAAGCATCATCAGGGTGGTTGTCTTGCCCGATCCCGAAGGGCCGAGCAACGTCAGAAACTCGCCTTCGGCAATGTCGAGATTCAGGTGATCGACCACCTGGACAGAGCCGTCATAGCTCTTGCACACATCACGAAAACGGACGAACGGCTGAGAGGGGTCTTGGGAAGACATAGGCATTTCCTGACGGCTGTGGCCGGTGAGAACGAAGAACTAGCGGCGGATGCTTTCGCTGCGGGCGCGAACGACTTCCGCAACGATCAGCATGGCGGTTGAGAAGAGGATCATCAGCACCGCTGCCGCCGCGATGGTCGGGCTGAGCATTTCGCGCAGACCAGAGAACATCTGGCGCGGCAGGGTGAGCTGTTCCGGCCCGGAAAGGAAGATCGCGATGATCAGTTCGTCAAACGACGTGGCGAAAGCAAAGATCGCCCCGGCAATGACACCCGGCATGATCATCGGCAGCACCACCTCGACAAAGGCCGTGAAAGGGCCAGCGCCGAGCGACATTGCTGCGCGCAACAGCGAGTTGTCGAAGGTCTGTACGGCCGCCAGCACGGTGATCACCACATAGGGCGCTGCGATGATTGTATGGGCGATGATCAGACCCGTGCGCGAGTTGGTCAGCCCCACCGTGGCAAAGCCGAAGAACAGCGATGAGGCGATGACGATGGTCGGCACCACCATCGGCAAAGACAGCGTTGCGATCACGATTTTCTTGCCGCGAAACTCGGACATATGCAGGCCGAAGGCCGCCAGAGTGCCCAGCGTGGTGGCGAGGAACATGGTGGCGATGCCGATGACAAAGCTGTTCCATGTTGCAAGCAGCCAGCGCGGCGAATGGAAGAAATCCTCGTACCAGCGCAGCGACCAGCCCGGGGTCGGCAGCGTCAGCACCTCGCCCGATGAAAAGGAAAGCGGGAAAATCACGAGGATCGGCAGCACCAGAAAGGCAAAGACGAAGATCGCGAAGATACGGATTGCAAGCATCATGGCTCAGCTCTTTCCCTTGCCCAGCGAGGGCATCAGCCGCCCTGCCACCAGCAGGATCAGCCCGGTAAAGAGCAAAAGCAGGAAGGAAAGCGCCGCCGCCATGCCCTGGTTGATCGTGTTATTGGTGAAATAGTCGATATAGTAGCCAATCATCTGATCAGTGATGCCGCCGACCAGCGCGGGTGTGATGTAAAAGCCCACGGAGAGCATGAAGACGATCAGCGCACCGGCACTGAGACCAGGCAGCGTCAACGGCAGGTAGATCAGCAGAAACTGTTGCCAGGGCTTCGCCCCGAGCGAGGCACCCGCCCGAACATAGTCACCTTTGATCCGCGCCATGACGCTCAGCAGCGGCAGGATGAAGAAGGGCAGCAGCACATGGACCATCGCGATATAGACCGCTGGCCTTGTGAAAATGATCGCCTTCGGCTCCGAGATCAGACTGGCCGCGCTCAGCAGACCGTTAATCACGCCCTCGCGCTGCAACAGGATGAACCATGCGGTCGAGCGCACGAGGATCGAGATCCAGAACGGGATCAGCACGCACATCATCGCTATCGCCTTGCCACGCCCCGTGAGGGTCGAGAGATACCAGGCGGCGGGATAGCCAATCACCACGGTAATCAGGGTCACCGCCGCGCTGATGAGGAAGGTGCGCAGAAACAGGCTGCGAAAGATTGCCTGATCCTCGCTGACCGGCACTATGGCGCCGTTGTCATTATAGCGCAGATCCAGCGCCCGCAGCACATAAGTGGCGGTATAGGGGCTGCCATGGAGTTTCAGCAGCCGCCAGATCTGTGGCTTCCCCCATTCCGGGGCAATTTCAGGAAGCGAGGTCGCGAAAGGCGCCTCCAGCTTATCCGCCCCGGACCGGGTCTTTGTCAGCGTCGACCGCAGCCCGGTCGATTCAAAATTCAGCCGCCGCGTTAACGCCCCGAAAGCGCGATTGTCGAGCCCTGCCCCCATATCGGCGACAAGCGCCGCGAAGGCCTCTTCGGAGGGCATCCCCTCACCGTCCCAGGCGTCAAGCGCCAGAGTCGTGCGCGGCAGGGCGATGCTTATTTCGGGGCTGTCAAAGGCCCGTTTGATCGAAACCCCGATCGGAATGACGAAGCCGATCAGGATCAGCAATAAAAGTGGCGCAATCAGCAGCCATGAAACGGTCGTTTTGTTCACTTCGCCACCCGCGCCCCGCAGTCAGTTCTGGCAGGCGCGTCCTGAAGCGCGCGCCTGCCGGTTCATTCAGTGTTCAGCGCGCAGCCCAGGCCGCGAACCGCGCTTCCAGATCCTCACCATGGATAACCCAGAATTCGGTATTGATCCGAAGGCCTTCATCGGTGTGGTTCAGAACCATACCCGGATTGCTTTCGCGGATGACCGGATCCTCGTTCACCTCTTTGTTCGCCGGCGAGATTGGCCAGATTTTCGCCTGTTCGCGCAACGGGCCGACATCTGTGATCCAGTCCAGCATCTTCATCGCCTCATCTTTCTTCGGCGAACCGGCGACCACTGCCCAGTAATCGACCGAATAGATCAGCGTGTTCCAGTCGAGCTGGTAGTCTTTCTTGTCTTCGCTCATCGCACGCAGGATACGACCGGTGAAGGCCAGCGCGAAGTCGACCTCGCCGCTGCCGACGAATTGCAAAGGCTGCGCGCCGGTATTCCACCAGACGACATGGCCTTTCAGCGTATCAAGCCTGGCGAAAGCACGGGCCACGCCCTCTTCCGTGGCGAGAACCTCGTAGACTTCGGCAGACGGCACGCCATCCGCGAGCAGCGCCGCCTCAAGCGTCATCTGAGCGGTAGAGCGCAGTGAACGCTTGCCGGGGAATTTCTCAACATCGAAGAACTCCGCGAAGCTTTGCGGTCCGGCGGCATGTTTCGACTTGTCATAGAAGACAGCCGCGCCCCAGCCCGCGCCGCCAACCCCACATTCCAGTGCGGTTCCGTCGATGAACTTATCTTTTTTAACAATATCATAGTCGACGGCCTCGAAGATCCCGTCTTCACAGCCGCGCAACAGTTCCGGCTCGCCGATCATCTGGATGTCTTCGGTGACCTGACCGGCTTCGACCATGGAATAGATCTTGGCCAGCTCGCCATCGGACGCATCATCCTTGACCTTGATTCCCGTCGCCTCGGTAAAGCTCTTGAACAGCGTCTCGCGCGCCGCATCCTGATAGCCACCGCCCGGCCCGATGATCACAAGGTCGCGCGCCTGCGCCCCTGCAGCAAAGCCGAGTGCCAGCGGCAATGCCAGCAGGACGGAGTTCCGGAGCCTCTTTTCTCTCATTTTGGTCACTCTCCTGTCAGAGGGCAGGCGACACACCGGCCCATTATCGCTATCCGGAATCAGGCGCTTTCTGCGGTCATCAGGTCGCATGGCGCCGGATAGTTTATATAGTAGCAATAATAATACATTTATGTATTTGGCAAGCAGATTTTGCTTCGGGCATGTCGCCAGCCTGCGGAAGCGGCCATGACAGCAGAGACAGCATCTTGCAGGGCAGATATATCTTAAGCTATATTGTAGCCACTATAATACATTTGCCACGCAAAACAGGACGGTTGCCATGCCTCTCTCCGACCCGACCGGGCCCTTCCAGCCGCAGGCCGCCAATCCCGCCATCCGTCCGACCCCGGCCCGCGATGGCATTGTCGAATACCAGCTCTATATCGACGGCGCCTTCACGCCCGCAGCTTCGGGCGGCCGAATCGAATCGACCGATCCGGTCTCTGGCAAAGTCTGGTCCACCATCGCCCGCGCCCAGAATGAGGATGTCGACCGCGCCGTCATGGCCGCCCATCGCGCGTTCAACGATCCCGCCTGGCGTGGACTTTCTGCCACGGCGCGCGGCGCGCTGCTGCGCAAGCTCGGCGATCTGATTGCTGAAAACGCCGCCTGGCTTGCCCAGTTGGAGATGAAGGATAACGGCAAGCTGATTGCCGAGCTGACCGTCCAGATGAGCTACCTGCCGAATTACTACTATTACTATGGCGGCATGGCGGACAAATTGCAGGGCGCAACCATCCCGACCGACAAGCCCGGGGTAATCAACTACACGCGCTATGAACCCCTGGGCGTCGTAGCCTGTATAATGCCCTGGAACTCGCCCCTGCCCCTGATGAGCTTTAAGCTCGCGGCGGCGCTTGCGGCGGGGAATACTGTGGTGCTGAAACCGTCGGAATTCACCTCGGCCTCGACGCTGGAATTCGCGAAACTGGTAGAGCTGGCCGGCTTCCCGAAAGGTGTGGTCAATGTGGTGACCGGCTATGGCCACGAGATGGGCGAGGCCCTTGTCGCGCATCCGAAGGTCGAGCGCATCGCCTTTACCGGTGGGCCGGTCGCAGGGCGGATCATCAACGAACAGGCCGCCCGCGCCATGAAACGGGTCACGCTGGAGCTGGGCGGCAAATCTCCGAACATCATCTTCGAGGATGCCGATCTGGATCAGGCGATCAAAGGTGCGGTTGCAGGGATCTTTGCGGCCTCAGGCCAGACCTGCGTGGCAGGTTCGCGCCTGTTGCTGCAGCGGTCCATCCATGATCGCTTTGTGGAAAGGCTGGTGGACTTCCTGAAGGATATCCGCTTCGGCCACCCATCGAACCCCGACACCCAGATCGCGCCGATCTCAACCGCGCCGCAGCTGGCAAAGATCGAGGAATATGTCGCCATCGCCACCGCCGAGGGCGCAAAGCTGGTGCGCGGCGGAAAACGTGCCGCTGTCGCAGACTGGCCCAACGGGCTGTTCTATGAACCCACGATTTTCACCGACGTGAAAAATTCGATGCGGATCGCGCAGGAAGAAGTCTTCGGCCCCGTCCTTTCGATCATCCCGTTTGAAGATGAGGAAGAGGCAGTGCAGATCGCCAATGACACCATCTTCGGTCTGGCCGCAGGGGTCTGGACCCGCGACCTCGCCCGCGGTCTGCGCATGACGGAAAAGATCCGTGCCGGCACGGTCTGGGTGAACAACTACCGCTCCACCTCGATCACCTCGCCCTTTGGTGGCTTTGGGATGAGCGGCATCGGTCGCGAGGGGGGCATGACCGGCATCATGGAATATGTTGAACTGAAAAGTGTCTGGCTCTCGACGGGGGTTGAAATCCCGAACCCCTTCATCCGCCGCTGATCCGGTCAGCCCGCCCGCCGGATCGACATATTTCGACAGGCACCGCCTGGGCAAACCGCATGGTTTGCTCAGGCGCGTGGAGCCTTCACTGATGACTGTTCGAAATCATGCGTTGCCAGCTGAGACCAGGCCGCGGACGCTGCAACCCCCTTCAATCCGGGCGTTGTGACCGGCACGAGATATCGGCCTGCTGGTGGCGCCGAAACGGCGAAGCGCTCGCAGACCCTGCCGGCGAGGCTGCGGCTTCGCCGTCTGGCCTGGACCTGTTCCACGTCAGCACTCCTTCGGAGAGCAGGAGCGATTGGGACGGATCACAAAAACAGGTCAGGCGGAAACCAACCCCGAAAACGGGTTTCCAGGACGATATTGCTCATATCATCGTGAGGGCGTAATCCACCGCCTCGATCAGGCTTGATGCCTCGGCGATGCCCTTGCCGGCAATGTCAAAGGCAGTGCCGTGGTCGACCGAGGTGCGGATCACCGGCAGGCCGAGGGTCACATTCACCCCGTTCAGCGCCGTCCAGCGCCCGGTGGCCGGGTCAACCGCGAAGCCTAAGAGCTTCACCGGGATATGGCCCTGGTCGTGATACATCGCCACGACCGCGTCGAAATCCCCGCCGCGCAGCCGCACGAAGACCGTATCGCCGGGGACCGGCCCGA
This sequence comes from Gemmobacter sp. 24YEA27, assembly GCF_030052995.1. Taxonomy (NCBI): domain Bacteria; kingdom Pseudomonadati; phylum Pseudomonadota; class Alphaproteobacteria; order Rhodobacterales; family Paracoccaceae; genus Gemmobacter; species Gemmobacter sp. 24YEA27. The sequence goes on from NZ_JASJPW010000003.1 coordinate 37,916, forward strand.
AGACTTTCTCGCCCTTCGCCTGGTATTCCGCAACCAGCGGCGCCGTCACGTCGATATCATGACGCCCGAAGATCCCTCCTTCGCCGGCATGCGGGTTCAGCGCGGCGATGGCCACGCGGGGCGCCGTCATCCCCATCCGCCTCAGCGTCGCCAGCGTCAGATCCGTTACATGGCAGATGCGGGCCGCCGTGGCGCGTCCCGGCACCTCCTCCAGTGCGCAATGGGTCGAAACATGGCTGACCCGCATGCCACCATGCGCCAGCATCATCACACTGCCCTTCACTCCGGTCAGATCGGCGAGCATCTCGGTATGTCCGGCATAGTGGCGCCCGGCGAGGTTCAGCGCCTCTTTGTTCAGCGGCGCGGTAACGATGCCGTCAATCCGACCCGCCATGGCGAGGCGCACTGCGATGGCGATGGCCTGATAGGCCTGCTCCCCCGCCGCAGCCGTGATCTCACCCCAGCGGATCTCAGCGTCCGGCGCCGGGGTCGGCAGGATCGCGGCCCCTTGCAGCCCGGCAAGCTGCGCCTCGCTGATCACCGGCGGTGGCTGCAATCCGGTGACCTCCGCCGCCAGGGCGAGCGCGCCGGGATCGCCGATCACCACCAGTGCGAAGGCGCCCTGATCCAGCCTGTCCTGCAGATGCGCCAGCGTGCGCAGCGTGATTTCCGGGCCGATTCCGGCGGGATCGCCAAGCGTGATAGCAAGAAGCGGGCGGGACATTGGAACCTCGGGCTGCATCGAACTGAAATCTTTTGACATCATATGAAAGATATTGGAAGTATTTTCCGGCACAATGTGGAATGTATTGAAATATTCGCCGGGCCATTCCAGAATAGCCCGCAACCCAACCGCACCGGAAAGAAGCCCATGCTGCCAGCCCTGCGCCAGGCCCGGATCATCGAATTCCTGCGCCGTGACGGGGCAGCGGGGCTGAAAGAGATGTCAGCCGCGCTCGGGGTCTCCGTCTCGACGCTGCGCCGCGATGTCGACATGCTTTTTGAGGCCGGGCATCTGGAACGCACACGCGGCGGCGCCCTGCTGACCGGCAGTCTGCGTGCCGGGCCAGAGCTCGGCCGCGCCATCGCTTCCGAGCTGGAAAGCGGGGCAAAGGCAGCAATCGGGCGCGAGGCCGCGCAGCTGATCCGCCCCGGCATGACCGCGATCTTTGACAGCGGCTCCACCACGGCATCGGCGGCGCGGGCGGCGCGCGACAGCGGCACGGCCTTTACCGCCGTCACCAATGATCTCGCAATCGCCGCGACGCTGGCGGAGGCGCCGCAGATCCGCCTGATCGTCGCCGGGGGAGAGCTGCGCCCCGGTTCCGGCACGCTGATGGGGGCGGATACGCTCGATCTGATGCGGCGGCTGCGCGCCGATCTGGCTTTCGTCGGTGCCCATGCGGTCAGCGAGACCGAGATGTCGGACACTTCGGTCGAGCTGGCACAGCTCAAACGCGTGATCCTTGCCGCCGCCGACCGGCCAGTGCTGCTGGCGGACAGCTCGAAGATCTTCTCACGCGCCTTTTGCAGCTTTGGTCTGCTGCGACAGCTGGACCGGCTGGTGACGGATGACCGGCTGGGGCTTGATCAGCTGGCGGTGCTGCAACATGCTATTCCCCAGGTCGATCTGGCGGCACTGCCGTGAGGCTGCGGCTGATCGCGGATGATCTGACCGGCGCGCTGGATGCGGCGGCGCCCTTTGCACGCGAGGCCGCGCCGGTGCGGCTGACGCTGTCAGCCGGCGGCGATACGCCTGCGCTGAGCCACAGCACCGAAAGCCGCGATCTGGCGGAACCGCTCGCCTGTGGGCTGGTGCGCGATGCCGCGCGCCGGATGGCGGACCCGTCGGCGCTCTGGTTCAAGAAGGTCGACAGCGTGCTGCGCGGCCACCCGCTGGCCGAGACGCTGGCGATGATGGCAGCCGGCGGTTTCGCGCGTTGCATCTTTGCGCCGGCCTTCCCCGAAATGGGCCGGATCACCAGGGAAGGGCGCCAGCTGGTGCTGGACGGCGGGACCTGGCGCGAGACCGCACAAGGCGATCTGCGCGCGGCTTTTGCCAGGCTGGCGCCCGAGCGCGAAATCCATGTGCCGGATGCGCAGAACGCGGCGGAACTGCGCGCAGCCATCCGCCCCTGGACCGGGATGCAAGGCACGCTCTGGGCAGGAAGCCGGGGGCTGGCCGAGGCGCTGGCCGCCCCCTCATCGCCCCTGCCGCGCCCAGAGGTCGGGCTTTTCATCCTCGGGACAGCGCATCCCGCCACCCGCGCGCAGGCGGCAGCGCTTGCCCCCTGATCCGTCCCGCATCAGGGGCCGGGCTCGACGCCGACAGCGCGAGACCTGTCCTGCTGGACCCGGTGCAGCTCAGCGCTGATGCGCGCGAGACCCATGCGCGGCTGCGCGACAGCCTCTCGCGTCTGCAGCCCGGCGGCGCCGGCGCGATTTTCGTGACCGGCGGAGATTGTCTGAGCCTTGTTCTTGCTCAGACCGGCACCGAAGCCCTCGACTGTATCGGCGAGGCCGGTCCGGGCATCCCTGTTTCGCGCGTCATCGGCGGCCGGTTCGACGGGCGTTTGCTGGTCTCGAAATCCGGCGGTTTCGGCGGCGCCGATCTGCTGACAGGCTTTCTCAGGCGCTGACGGGGATTTCGCGGAAGGCGGGCAGCCAGCACAGCGTCTCAGCAGTCGTCCTGCCGGGCCGGTATTCCGCCCCGATGGGTGCCGTCCAGCCAAGCGCGCCGATCCGCGCGAGCACCGCGCGATAATCCAGCTCGCCATGATCAGGTGCGCCCCGGTCAGGGACCGAGGCGATCTGGACATGACCAATCAGCGGCAGCAGGCGCTCGAACCGCCGGCAGATATCACCGCCGCAGATCTGCAGGTGATAGCAGTCGAACATCAGTTTCAGCGGCGGATGGCCGAGGCCTTCAATGATAGACGCTGCCTGTTCGGCGCTGTTGAGGAAATACCCCGGCGCATCATAGGGGTTCAGCGGCTCGATCAGAATGGTACGACCGCCTGCCCGCGCGCAGGCAAAGGCAAGATTGGCGCGGAACGCAGCATCGGCCTCCGGCCCGGAAGCGATCCCGGCCATCACATGTACCGCCCCGGCGCCAATCGCATCGGCATAGGCGAGCGCTTCGAGGATCGCATCCGCGCGCTCTGCCTCGCGCCCGGGAAGCGCCGCCAGCCCGTTCTCACCCGACGCCCCGCGCCGCGTGTTGAGGCCGAGCATCGGCAGCCCGGTCTCCTCCAGCGCCGCCTTCACCTGGGCCGACGGTGTCTCATAAGGCCAGTGGCATTCGACCGCGTCGAAGCCGGCCTGTGCGGCGGCGCGGATCGCCTCGGGGAGTGGCAGATCGGCCCAGAGAAACCCGAGATTGGCAGAAAAGCGCATCCCGATCAGCCCCCGCTGCCGGGCAGCGTGATTCCGGCCCGCGCGGCGAGCACCTTCGCCACTGCCGCATCATCCTCACGCCCGAGCCCGGCACCTGCGGCTTCACGGAACAGGGCAAGTGCGCTGTCGGAAAGCGGCACGCTGGCCCCAAGCCCAAAGCCGCGCCGGTCACGATGCCGAGATCCTTGACGAAAATATCCACCGCCGAATGCGGCGTATAATCGCCATCGGCGATATGCGGCGCGCGGTTGCCAAACATCCAGCTCATCCCGGCGCAATCGCCGATCACCCCGATCACCTCATGCAGATCGAGGCCGGCGGCGCGCGCCAGCACCATCGCCTCGGCCGCAGCCGCAATATGCACCCCAGCCAGCAACTGGTTGATCATCTTCATCTTTGACGCGGCCCCTGGTGCCGCGCCCAGCCGGAAGACCCTGCCCGCAATCGCGTCAAGCGCCGGGCCGGCCTTGAGGAACGCCGCTTCGGGGCCAGAAGCCATCACGCTCATCTCGCCCGCCAGCGCCTTCGCGGAACCACCTGAAACCGGGGCGTCCAGCGGCAGCATCCCGGCCTCGCGCAACCGGCGCGCCTGATCTTCGGCCCGCGCCGGGTCCTGCGTCACCGAGACCGCGAAGACGGTACCAGACTGTGCCGCCGCGACCGCCTGGCCGGTGCCGAACAGCACGTCTTCGGCCTGATCGGCATTGACGACGAAAAGGAAGACCACCTCCGCCGCCGCGACTGCCGCAACAGCGGTCTCATGGGCGCAACCGCCCTGCGCGGCGAAATCCGCCCGCGCCTCGGGGCGGATATCAAAGGCATGGGTTTCCAGCCCGGCGCGCAAGAGCGACAAAGCCGCGCCACGCCCCATAGAGCCAAGACCGATCACGGCCACAGCACCCGTCCGGGTCATCATCTTCTCCGTTAAAAGGCCCGGCCTCAGCCGAGCGGTCTGCCGCCATCCACGGCGATCACCGCGCCGGTCGAATAGGTCAGAAGCCCCGCCGCCGCGACCACTGCATCGGCGATATGCTCCGGCTGCGCCAGAGCGCCAAGCGGCGTGCGCGCGGCCTGCTCGTCGCGCCAGTCCTGGCTCAGTGATTTGACGAAATCGGTATCGACCAGCCCCGGCGCCACCGAAAGCACCCGGATCTTCGGCGACAACGCCCGCGCGAGCGACAGCGTCATATTGTCGACCGCCGCCTTTGACGCGCAATAGACGATGTTCGATCCCATCCCCGTCCGGGCCGCGATCGAGGAGATGTTGACGATCACTGCCTTGCCGCCCGCGCCCCGGTCGGACGCATCCAGCATCGGTCGCATGGCGCGGGTGGTGGCGACCACACCGCGCACATTCACCGCAAGGATATCGTCGATGATCTGATCCTCCAGCGCGTCAAGATCGTCATGCGGCACGAAACGCGTGATGCCGGCGCAGTTCACCAGAATATCCAGCCCGCCAAACGCCGCGCGGATCTCTGCCGCCGCCTCTGCCAGCGCGGCGCTGTCGGTGACCGGTGCGCGCAAAGGCAGATGCCCCTCGCCCGGCATCAAAGCCGCCAGCGCCTCCGCCCCGGCTGCGGCACTGTTATAGCCAAGTGCCACCCGCGCGCCCGAGGCTGCGAGTCCGATGGTGATGGCGCGCCCGAGCCCGCCGGTCGCGCCGGTGACGAAGGCGCGTTTGCCTGTAAGGTCGATCTTCATTTCGCGCCTTCCCGCGCCCTGAAAGCGGCGAGCCGCGTCAGGCGCCCGTCGCGCCAGGCCCTGCGGGCCGCAAGCTCGCCCTCCGGCAGCGCCGCACGGCGCTCGGCGGAGATGCGGGCGATAAGGTCAGCGGACCAGGGCTGCGGGTCGCGACGGGACTCAGCGATGGAATGATAGAGCGGCCCGAGCCGCGCTGCGTAATCGACCACCCCGCCCGGCGCGTTGAGGTCGATGGTCTCGAACGGCCCCATGAAAGACCAGCGCAGGCCGAGCCCATGTGCCACAGTCGCATCAATATCCGCCGCCGTCGCATAGCCCGCGTCATAAAGCGCCCAGGCCTCGTTCAGCAGCGCGCCTTGCAGGCGGTTCAACACAAAGCCCTCAATCTCGCGCGTCAGCGAGACGGGGACCTGACCCACCGCCTCCATCAGCGCGCGGGTCGAGGTGACGGCATCCACGTCGGTCCAGGGCGCCGGCACCAGCTCCACCACCGGCACCAGATGCGGCGGGTTGACCGGATGCGAGATCAGGAAGCGATTGCGGTTCGCACAGTCTTCGGTGAAAGCCGAGGCCGGGATCCCCGATGAGGACGAGCCAACCACCGCGCCTGCCTTCAGCAGCGGGCCAATCTGACGGCAGACCTCTGTCTTCACATCCACCCGCTCAAAGACAGATTCCTGGATATAATCGGCGGGGCTGACGGCTTGCGACAGGCTTTCCACCACGCTGATCTTCGCCAGCGCGGCGCCTGCATCATCGGCCAGCCCAACCTCAGCCAGGTCGTTCAGCGCGGTCTGCGCCCAGGGGATCACCTTCGCACGGACCTCGGGCGACGGATCAAACACCAGCACCTGATGCCCGGCGCGGGCGAAGACCACCGCCCAGCCGGAGCCGACCAGCCCGGCCCCGACAATCCCTATTACAGCTTTTCCTGACATCATGCGACTTTCGAGGCCTCACCATCGGCGAGGCAGATTTCCGAGATGCGCAGCCCGTCTTTGGTGATTCGCGAGGGGAAGGTGTCGCGCAGCCGCTCCTCATGGACCGGGATCACACGATGAGCGTCATAGCCGGCCTGCTTCATCATCTCTTCCGTCGCCAGCACCAGATTGGTCTGACTGCCGACGGCGAGGCCGACCGGCACATAGATCTCGCCAGCATCGACAGCAGCCCCCGGGCCTTTCACGTTTTCAAAGACATAGACCAGATCGCCGGTCAGCACCCAGGGGTCTGCCGTCTGTGTCTGACCGTCATTCCGGACCGTGACCCACATCGAGCCATAGGTGTGGCTGTCTTCGGCCAGATGCAGATCGATCCCCGGCAGAACATTCTCGACGGCGCCATTGACAGTGATCAGCCGGCGGTCGCGTGCCAGCTCCACCCCGCGCACGATATCGCCGGGATCGACCGCGACCATCATCCAGCGCATCCGCTCGGGCAGCGACATCGCCCAGACCCATTTCGCGATCTCGCGCTCCTGGATGTAGAATTTGGCGTTGGGAAAGTCTTCGACATTGCCGAAATGGTCGAAATGCGCATGGGTGATGAAGACGGTATCGACATCTTCCGGCGTCAGCCCGATCCCGGCCAGAACCTCACGCGGGCTGCGCCAGTTTCTCGACCTTGAAGCGGTCGCCCAGCGTTTTGCCGTAAGCCTTGTCATTATAGCCGACATCGACCATGGCGACGTGATCCTTGCCCTTGATCACGACATAGCAATAGGGAAGCTTCACATAGCCCTGGTTATGGGCGCCATAGAGTACGCCGCTCTTGTGATAGTCTTTCACGAACGAATATTCACAAACCCAGATCGAATAGTCGGACATCATTTCCTCCCAGAACTGTCCCGGATCAATGCCCGCCGCAGGCGCAGCAGGCATGGCTGAAATCAATCATCTGCAGTCCGGCGCGCGTCTCGGCGCAGGTTTCCAACACGGCATATGCGCGGCGGATCTGCGCATTGAGCGCGTCGAAAGTGGCGTCTCCCCCCGGCGCATCCGCCCGCCAGGCGACCAGCCCGTCAAGGATCGCGCGGCAAAGTCCGGCGCTTTCGGCAAGCCGGTCGCGATGGGGGCCAAGTGGACCGGGGGCAACAAGCGCGGCGAGCTGCGCGGCAATCTCCGCCTCGCGCTCGCGGCAGGCTTTCACCTCGGGCAGACCGGCGTGATCGGGGCGCGAAGTGAGCCGCGCGAGGATCAGAAGTCCGGCCAGCTGCCCGACCAGCCGACGCAGATCGTTGAAAACGGCGCGGGCCGCGATGCCGTAGCGCCCGGCAGCGTCGGAGGCGAGCGCCCGCGCGATTTCGCCCTCGTCAGGCAGGCTCTCAGCGGGTGGCGGCTGCATCGGGGCGGTGCAATCGGGGCGGTGCAGCACCGCGAGCCGCTCAAACAGCGCGGCACCCTGCGGGCGGGAGATGGGATGGCCGCTCATTCTTGTCTCCCCGCGGTGGTGCCACGTTCGATCAGCGGTTTCGGGGCGATACGGTGCAATTCGACCGGCGTCCCCGGATCAGCTGCCAGCCGCGCCGCCAGATCGACGGTGACCGCCAGCATCTGGTCAATCGGCTGCGGGATCGTTGTCAGAGAATGCGATGGCCACGAGGCCATGGCGATATCATCGAAACCGACCACTGAAATATCAAGCGGGGCCCCGATCCCCAGCCGCGCCCGCACGCCTTCGACAAAGCCGATGGCGACGATATCATTGGCGCAGAACACGCCATCCGGGCGCTCCGACAGCGCGGCGAAGGCCTCGGCGCCCGAGAACCCGGCCTCATAGCTGAAATTCCCGACCTCAACCTTTTGCGGCTCAGAGAGGCCACGCTCCAGCGCGCGGTCGCGAAAGCCCTGCCAGCGTTCGATATTGGTCGAGGCATCGGGAAAAGCCGCGACATAGCAAAGCCGCCTGTGCCCCTTGTCGATCAGGTGATCGGCGGCCATGCGGGCGCCGGTGATATTGTCACAGGTGACACCATGCCCGGCCGGGTCCGAGGACAGCCGGTTAAAAAAGATACAGGCGGTGCCGGCGGCGGTACATTCCTGCACCGCGCGCGAGGACATGGTGGCGGCGAGGATGATGATCAGATCAGGCTGATAGGTCAGCGCCTGTTCCACCGCCTCATCGATCCGCTCGGGCGCTTCGGCGGAGACCAGCATGACATTCATGCCGATCTCCTGGAGCGCTGTGGTCAGCCGGGTCATCACCTCCGGATAGAAAGGGTTGGTGATGCCCGCGACCACAAGGCCGACGATTCGCGTCCGCCTTGTGATCATCGACCGTGCGAAAGGGTTGGGCCGGTAGCCCATCTCTTCCGCGGCTTCCAGAACCTGGCGGCGGGTTTCCGGGGCAACGATGGCATCGGGATAGAAGGCGCGCGAGACGGTCGAAACCGACATCCCGAGCGAGCGGGCAAGATCCTTGACCGTCACCCGCTTGCGCGAACCACCTTTATTGCTGTCGTCACTCATAACCCTTGCTCCGGTCTTCAGGCTGCGTTGGAACCGCCATAGCGGCGAACGCGGATATTCGCCTGTTCTGCATGGCCCGCAAAGCCCTCAAGCATACAAAGCCGCGAGGCATATTCGCCGATCATCGCCGAAGCGGCGTCAGTGGTGACGCGCTGATAGGTGCAGGTCTTGATGAACTTGCCGACCCACAGCCCGCCGGTATAGCGCGCGGCCTTTTTGGTTGGCAGCGTGTGATTGGTGCCGATCACCTTGTCACCATAAGCAACATTGGTGCGTGGGCCAAGGAAGAGCGCGCCGAAATTCTGCATGTTTTTCAGGAAGTAATCCGGGTCGCGGGTCATGACCTGGACATGCTCATAGGCCAGATCATCGGCGACTTTCAGCATCTCCTCTTCACTGTCGCACAGGATCACCTGGCCGTAAGCCTCCCAGGCCTTGCGCGCGATATCGGCGGTCGGGAGCACGCCAAGCTGGCGCTCGATCTCGGCCAGGGTGTCATTGGCAAGCTTTTCCGAGGTGGTGATCAGCGCCGCCGGGCTGGTCGGGCCATGTTCGGCCTGGCCCAGAAGGTCGGTCGCACAGATCTCGCCATCAACGGTGTCGTCGGCGATCACCAGCGTCTCGGTCGGGCCGGCGAAAAGGTCGATGCCGACGCGGCCGTAAAGCTGACGCTTTGCTTCGGCGACAAAGGCATTGCCGGGGCCGACCAGCATATCGACTGGCGCGATGGTCTCGGTGCCGATCGCCATGGCGCCAATGGCCTGAACGCCGCCGAGGCAATAGATCTCATCGGCGCCGGCGAAATGCATCGCCGCGACGATGGCCGGATGCGGTTTGCCATGGAAGGGCGGCGCGCAGGCGATCACCCGCTTCACGCCGGCAACCTTGGCCGTCAGAACCGACATATGCGCCGAGGCGACCATCGGGTATTTACCACCCGGCACATAGCAGCCCACGGCTTCGACCGGCACATTGCGATGGCCGAGGAAGACGCCCGGCAGAGTTTCGACCTCCAGATCCTTCAGGCAATCGCGCTGCGCCTTTGCGAAGTTGCGGACCTGGGTCTGCGCGAAATGGATATCCTCCAGATCGCGGGGCGAAACTTCTGAAATCGCCTGCTGGATTTCAGTCTCTGAGAGGCGGAAGCTTGCCGGCGCATAGCCGTCAAATTTACCTGCCAGCTCGCGCACGGCGGCATCTCCGCGCGCCTCGATATCGGCAAGGATCGTCTCGACGGTTTCCTTAACGACGGCATCATTCGCCGAGATCGCTTCGGCCGTCTGTCCCTGCTTGAGGTATCTCATGATGGTGGTCCGGTTCCTGTGTGGTGGCCAGTCGGGAAAATCACGCGCGGGGACGGGAGCGGTCCCCGCGCGCAGGGGTTGCGGGCCGGGCTCAGCCGGCGCGACAAGGGTCAGGGCTGAACGGTCGGCTCGACCTTGGTCAGCTTGTAGAGATCAGCGGGCGGCTCGCAGTCCTGGCAGTTGATGCCCGGCTCGTTGGCGCCTGCCGGCACATCTGCGGGCAGTGCCTGGATGGTTGCGCCCTCAACCGGGGTGCCGTTCAGCGCCGAGTCGATGGAAAGCTCGGGCAGCAGCACCGGGTCCAGCACCTGGGTGACGAAGGAAGACGGCACGCGGTCGGCCGGGAAGGCATTGCAGCCATTCTCGAATTTCTCGCCTTCACAGATCTTCACATCGGCAGCCGGCACCCAGGGCAGCGGGAATTCGATATTCATCGGCTCCAGCTCGCGCTTGCCTTCAAGGATCTCCATCATCAGTTTGAACGCATAGCCCGATTGCGCCGGTGGCGAGCCAGCCGAGACACCTTTGAGGCCCTTGGCCTGCATGTCGGGATCTGCCAGCGCGAGGCGGAAGCCATTCGAGTTTTCACCGGTCATCGCGACAAGACGGGCGCCTGCATCAAGCAGCGCCTGGATAGCACCGAATTCACCGGCCTGGGCCCAGATGCCGTCGACATCCGGATGCGCGGCCAGCGCTTTGGCCGTTTCCTGCTGCGTGGTGCGGTCGTCCCAGTAGGAATAGTATTCCGCCACAACTTCGATGCCGGGATACTGGTTGAAGACATGCATCGCGCCATCGGTATGGCGCTTGTCGACCGAATTGCCAGGCACGCCGCGCGACAGGAAGATCTTGCCCTTGCCGCCCAGTTCGTTGACCAGCGCCTGAGCCGAATTCTCACCAAAGCCCGAGGTGATATAGCTGACATTGTAAGCGCAGGGCTCGGTGACGGTGGCGTCATAGGTGAAGAACAGGACCCCCTCATCGCAACCGCGTTTGATGGTGCGGTTCAGCGCGGTCGAGGAAATCGGGAACGTGATGATCCCATCGGCACCATCCTCGATCATGCTCTCATAGGCCGAGATCTGCGCCTGGGGGTCAGTGCCCGAGATCACCTCGATCAGCTCAACCGTCTCGTTATAGGGCGCTGTTGCCGCAAGGGCCTTAACGATATTCGCCGCCTCCGACTGCCAGGAGTTGCCGGAATAGGAGAGTGAGAGATAGATCTTGTATTTCTTGCCCTCTGCCGCAGCCGGGCCGGCGGCAAGCACACCTGCAGTGGCCAGAGCCAGCGCCGAAAGCGAGAGTTTCGCGAATGTGGTGGTCATGGTTTCGTTTCTCCTCCTGAAAATCTGTTGGTCTCTGCATCCGGCGCCCGCTCAGGCAGGCGCCGCCCTCCCCTGACCTCAGCCCTTGCGGACCAGGGCACGGATCTTCTCGAACACCTCGTCGCGCAGCAGCAGCAATGCGACGAGGATGATGGTGCCTTCGATGATCGTGCGAAGGCCGAATTGCAGCCCGATCGCCGAGATGATGGTGCCGAGCGTCGTCAGCAGGATCGCGCCGCCGACGGTGCCGAGGAACGAGCCGGAGCCGCCAAGGATCGACGAACCGCCGATCACCACCGCCGCAATCGAGGGCAGCATGTAATTGTCACCCATCCGCAGCGTGGCGCCGTTCGAATAGCCGGCCAGCATCATGCCGGTGAAACCGGCGCAGGCGGCGCTGATCACATAGGGCGCCACCTGTGCGGTCAGCATCGGGATGCCGGCGATGCGCGCGGCCTCGGGATTGGTGCCAAGCGCGTAGAGATAGCGGCCAAGCGTGGAACGCGACTGCACCAGCCAGCCGAACGCCACGAAGAGGATCACGAACACCACCGGCAGCGGCACGCCGGCAAGATGCGATTTCATCAGCCAGGTCAGCGCTTCGGGCGAGGCCCCGCGCGGCGTCCCCTTGGTCATGCCAAGCGCGACCGATGCCACGATAATCGAGGTCGCCATGGTCATGATGAAGGGCGGCACTTTCAGCCAGACGACGCCGATGGCGGTGGCAAGCCCCACCCCGGCGCAGATCACCACGACAAGCGGCAGGAGATACCATGCACCGGGATTACCCGCCCCCACGAGACTGGTCGCCAGCACCCCGCCAAGGGTGATCAGCGCCGGCAGTGACAGGTCAAGCCCGCCGGTCAGGATCACCAGCCCCTGGCCGAACGAAAGGACCACGAGGAAGGAGGCCAGCACCATCACGGTCTGCACCTGCGCCCATGAGCCGAGATTGGGGCTGATGAAGCGCGAGCCAAGCAGCATGAGGATGCAGATCGCAAAGACCGCGAGCGTCGAGATCGTCTCGCGTGAGATCCTGGCCGCGCCACGCCGGTCGGGGATGCTGCGTAACCTGAGGATTTTTCGGCTGAAGTGGAAGTAATCATCTGTTTCATCTCAGCGCTTCCCAAGGCCTGCGCGCCCGATGCCCGCCAGCACACCGCTGAAGACCACGCGAGGATCAGCACCGCGCCCTGGAAAATCCCGGTATAGAAAGAGGCGACGCCGCTGGAGAACAGCACCTTTTGCAACAGCATCAGAGTGCCCGCCCCATGACCGAGGCGAAAAGCCCTCCCTTGCCGCCCGTGAAAGCGGTGCCGCCAAGCGCCACGGCGGCAAAGGCCAGCATCAGCAGTGGCGTCCCGGCATTGGGGTTGCCGGTCGCGGTCTGCGCCGAGAGCATATAACCGCCAGCCCGTAAAGCATTCCGGCGCCGACAAAGGTCAGGAAGCGCGCCCGCGCCACCGGCACGCCGGAAAGCCGCGCCGCCTGTTCATCCTCGCCAATGGCGTAAAGCGCGACACCCCAGTCGGTGCGGCGGGCGAGGCTCCAGATCACGATCACCGCCAGCACGACCAGCCCGGAAACCGGCACCACCCCCAGAGCCGGTCAGTCAGCTCATAGCTCACCCAGTTGGCCACCTGGCCGCCGGGCGCATCAAGGATCACCAGTGCGATGCCCTGGCAGATGATCATCGTGGCCAAAGTCGCCGCGATAGCCTGGAGCCGCAGCCCCGCCACCAGCCAGCCATTGACCGCGCCGACCACCGCGCCGATGCCAAGACAGATCCCCAGCGAGGCCAGCGCCCCAGCTGGCCCCTGCAGGGGATAGACCGCCATCACCACATTGGTGAGCGAGACCACCCCGGCGAGCGAAAGGTCAAAGCCCCGCGACAATACCACCAGGGTCTGGCCTGCGGCGGCAAGCGCCAGCGGCACCGAATTGTTCACCAGATTGCCAAAGGCTCCCAGAGACCAGGCGCGCGGCTGCTGCCAGACATTGATCGCGTAAAGGATGACATAGATCAGCACGATGAGCACCGCGCCCTCGGTCAGAAGGCTTTTGAGCACCGGCTTTCGCTTCATTTGTCTCTGTTCAGTCGCGGAACTCATGCCGCCTCCCCTTTTGCGCGGGGAGCATGTTCCGCTCCCTGGCCCAACATGGACGCGACAAGGCGCTGTTCGGTGATCGCCTCGCCCTCGAAAACGCCATTCACGCGGCCGCCGTAAAACACCAGCGCGCGGTCGGCGAGCTGGACGATCTCGGGCAGTTCGGATGAGTAGAACAGCACCGAGCCGCCCTCATCGGCAAAGGCCCGGATCGCGTCATAGATCGCCTGTTTGGTGCCGACATCGACGCCCCGCGTCGGGTCGTAAAGCACCAGCGTGCGGGCCCCCGTCGCCATGGTGCGCGCGATCAGCGCCTTCTGCTGATTGCCGCCCGAGAGGTCTCCGATGGCAAAACCCAGATAGCGCGGGCTCAGATCAACCTTCGCGGCCGTCTCAAGCGCATGTTTTGCCTCTGCTTTCGGCCCGACAATCAGCGCGCGCGAGATACGGCCCAATACAGGCAGCACCACATTCGAGGCGGTGGAGAGGCCGGCCAGGATACCCTCGGTCTTGCGCTCTTCGGGCAGGAAGGCGATGCCGCTGCCGGCGGCCAGCGCCTGGCGCGGGCTGCGCAGTGTGACGGGCTTGCCATCGACACGGATCTCACCGCTGCTGACCGGCTCCAGCCCGGCAAGCATCCGGAAGAGCCCGCGCTGGCCCTGTCCCTCCAGCGCCGCGACGCCCAGAACCTCGCCCGTGCCGAGCGTGAAACCGGCGCCGTTCACGCCCCGGCCGGTTACGTCTTTCACCTCAATCCGGTGGGTGGCTGTCGCACGTGGCGCGCGGGCCGGGCGGGCGTGATCGACCTTGTGGCCGACCATCATCTCGAAAATATCGTCATCATCCGCCGCCGCCAAATCGACGCTCGCAATCGAACGCCCGTTCCGGAGAACGGTCGCCCGCGTCGCCAGTTCGCGCACCTCCGGCAGGCGGTGCGAGATATAGAGCACCGCAAGGCCGCGCGCGGTACTCTTGCGGATCAGATCGAACAGCCAGTCGGTCTCAGCCAGCGAAGCAGTCGGCTCGTCAAGAATAAGCAGTTTTGAGGCATGTTCCATCGCGCGCAGGATCTCGATGCGCTGGCGCTCGGCCAGCGGCAGATCGGCGATCAGACTGCGCGGGCTGATGCGGCCCATATCGTATTTAGCCAGGGTGGCCGCCGCCTTTTCCTCGCCAAGGCGGCGGGAATTGATGCCAAAGCCACCTTTTGGCTGCTGCGGCAAATGCAGGTTCTGCGCCACGGTCAGGTTGCGCACGAGGCTCAGCTCCTGAAACGCGGTCGCCACGCCCATGCTTTGGGCCGCAAGAATCGAGCCCGGCGCATAGGCCGCCGCGCCGATCTGCATCTCGCCCTGATCCGGGCGAACCGCGCCGGTCAGGATCCGAACCAGCGTCGATTTACCAGCGCCATTCTCGCCCAGAAGCGCATGGACCTGGCCCGCCGCCAGCGAAATATCGGCATGTTCCAGCGCAACGGTCGCCCCGTAAGCCTTACGCAGGCTTTCGGCACATAGCGCCACCGCCCCCGCAAATGCAGGGCTGCCGCTTTCGCGGCCGGTCGCATCAGACATAGATCTCCTCCCTCGCCCCGGAGACGTTTGCGTCAGACTAATGCAAACGTTCTCTGGGAACGTTTGCATATAAGGATGATTCCATTCTTCGGGTCAAGCTGTTAAATTTGTGCCCGGATCAGACTACGGCACAGGGCCAGAACAGCGCGTAAGCCAAGATCCGGCACACCTGGGTGCTGAGGAATATTATTACATGTTTTCCATGTGTTACAGAAGAACGGATCGCGGGCTTAACAAATCCGTACCGGGTGAGTCGCGGCCTGCCTTCCGCCTGCCCGGAGAAATGCCGGCTCCGCAGCTTGCTTCCGCGGCGCAACCCGCCCCGCCTGGGATCCGGCACTGACCAACGCCGCGCCTGTCCCCCCCGCAGGTGCCTGTCTCGCCCTCACTCTCAACCCCTCTTCCATCGGAAAGCCCATATGCTTCTTGGCTGTATTGGTGACGACTTCACCGGCTCAGGCGACCTCGCCAATACCCTCGCCCTTCAGGGCATGCGGGTGACGCAATTCTGCGGCGTGCCCGCAGGACCCGCAGATCCCGGTATCGAGGCCGGTGTGGTTGCGCTGAAATCCCGCACCATATCGGCTGATGCGGCGATTGCCCAAAGCCTCGCCGCACTGGACTGGCTGCGCGCGCAGGGCTGCCGGCAATTTCTGTTCAAGTATTGCTCAACCTTTGACTCTACACCCGAGGGCAATATCGGCCCCGTCACCGCCGCGCTGGCCGAGGCACTGGCCGCCCGCAAGGTGGTGGTCTGCCCTGCCTTTCCCGGAGCGGGCCGCACGGTCTACCAGGGGCATCTCTTTGTGAATGACCGGTTGCTGAGCGAAAGCGGGATGGAGAACCACCCCCTCACCCCAATGACTGACCCCGATATTCGCCGCTGGATGGCAGCCCAGACCGTTCTGAAAACCGGCCATATCGGCTTTGCCAGCGTGCGCCAGGGTGCGGCAGAGATCGCCGCTGCGCTGGCGCGCGCGGATGCGGCGGGTGCCAGGCTGATCGTCGTCGATGCGCTCTCGGATCAGGACCTGATCGAGATCGGTACCGCGCTGGACGGGGTTCCGCTGGTTACCGGCGGCTCGGGGGTCGCGATGGGGTTGCCGGGAAATTTCCGCCGCCGGGGGCTGCTGGCAGGCGGGCAGAACGGCTGGCAGGGCGTTAGCGGCAAAAGCGCGGTACTGTCGGGATCATGCTCCAACGCGACGCGCGGCCAGGTGGCGCGACATCAGGCTCAGGGCCTTCCTGTGTTTGAGATCAGCGCCGACGCCGCCGTTGCCGGCGCACTGAATCCCGAAGAAATCGCCGCCTGGGCACTGGCGCAAGACAATCGCCCGCTGATTTACTCATCCGCCGATCCGGCAGTGGTGCGGGCGGCGCAGGAAAAACACAGTCGCGACCGCGCAGCCGGAGCGATCGAAGCGCTGTTTGCGGCCATCGCCCGGGCGTTGGTTGCGGGCGGGATTGGCCGGCTGATCGTCGCGGGCGGCGAGACGTCCGGAGCGGTAGTTGAGGGGCTGGGCCTGCATTCACTGGAAATAGGACCGGAAATCGCACCCGGGGCACCGGCTTTGCGCAGCGGCCTGCCAAATGGCAGCGCGCTTGCCCTCGCGCTCAAATCCGGGAATTTCGGGGGGCCCGATTTCTTTGCCGAAGCCGATACAATCCTGGGCGCGACATGAGCGAGGAAACCCGCCTGCGCGACGACATCTGCCGCTTTGCCCGCTCGATCTTTGAGCGCGGCCTGACCTGCGGCGCCTCGGGGAACATCTCGGCCCGGCTGTCGGATGGGAGATTGCTGGTAACGCCCACCGGCTCCAGCATGGGATCGCTCGAGCCGGGCCGTCTCGCGCTTTTCGACGCCGATGGACGCCAGACAGCTGGCGATGCCCCGACCAAAGAAATGGCCCTGCACGAGGCGTTTTACGACACCAGAAAGGGCGCCGGCGCGGTGGTGCATCTGCATTCAACGCATTCTGTGGCGCTTTCCGTGCTGCCCGACACCGACCCGACAATGTGTTGCCGCCGATCACCGCCTATTCAGTGATGCGACTCGGCAAAGTGAAGCTGCTGCCTTATTTTGCGCCCGGCGATCCGCGATGGGCGATGCGGTGCGCAGCTTGGCCGGGCGTCGCTCGGCGGTGCTGCTTGCACATCATGGGCCGGTGGTGGCCGGGAAGGATCTCGACGCCGCCGTGAATGCGATTGAGGAACTGGAAGAGACCGCGAAGCTGGTCCTGCTGACCCATGGCCGCCAGCCGCGCCTGCTGACCGAGGCGCAGATCACTGATCTCGTGCGCCGTTTCGGGCTCGAACTCGACTGAGGACAACCTTCGGGAGTTTCCTGTTGGTCTGTGTTTCTGCGCCGGTCCATGCGCTTTCAGGCCGCTCGCCCCAGGCATTCTGTGGCTTTGAGGATCTCTTGTGGGCCTTGGCGGTGGGACAGTCCTCCCGCCCTCATTACCCGTTCTTGCGGATGGGTGTGTTTGCCGCCGCGCCGCACCTGAGGATCGCAGTGCGTCAGCGAGGCGTGTCGCAAGCCCCTTTGGCGTAGTTACGACAGCGAGGTCCGGCCCCACAGCGCGATCGCTTACAACCCGCCGATCTACATGCACATTCCCGGTGGCACAGCCAGCCCGCCCCCCGCGAGCAGAGCCGCGAAGCTCCAGGCGCAGCGGTCCAGACTCTCATCCGGATAAAGCTGCTTGAGGACTTGGGCGTGTTGCCCTGCGTATTCTGGAAGCTCGAGTAACTGCCAGATAATCTGAAAAGTGGTGTTCCTCTGATACGCCCGGCTAAGCCGATGGCCCCCACCAGAACCACTTGGTCTCGTCGGTGACCCTGAAACCGCGCTTGTGCCGCAGAACCTCTAGTCCCGGTCATGCGCCGGGGTGTAATGCTCCCTCAGAAGGCCATCGATATCCTCTAGTTCGCCATTGGCGATGAAATCTGCAAAGTGACGGTGGAGCGCAACTTCGCTGGTACGATCTGCGACACGCGCCCAATCACGCAGAAAGACAATCAGGCAATGCTGGGCCAGGCCCTCCCAGATCTTTGCCGCCAGCTCGTTGCCTGAATGCCTAAGAATGGCACGGTGGAAAGCAAGGTCTGTCTTCCCAAGCAGCAAAGTATCGTCAGACCCCGCCAGGTCACGCATCATGGAAATATGCTCTTCCAGTTCCTCCAAAAGTTCAGAGCGGTCGAAATTCTCAGACATGACGCGCCGCAATACCACCCGTTCGATCGAATGGCGGACTTCATAAAGATCATCAATGAACGCTTCGGAGTAATCGGCAACCTTAAGGCCTCGCTGGTCGCTCTCGACCAATACGCCCCGCAGATGAAGCTTCTGCAACGCTTCACGCGCGGGCATCCGGCTGACATTCAGCGTGGCTGCCAGCTCCGCTTCGGTGATCCGGTCGCCTGGGCTTTTCTCTCCAAGCGCAATGGCCAGAACGATGCGTTCCTCGACCTCGTCTGCGGTGGTTCGGGGCCGGGGAATGGCCGAAAGCGCGCTTGGTCGCGCTGAGGCTGTCACCTGGGCATCTCGCGGTCGAATTCTGGTCTCCAAACCGGGAACCCCTCATTGAGTATATCTAGGTTACACGTACTGAACTCTTGGGCCATTTATGCGGCGGCAGCACCAAAATGAAAAGCGCAGCCTGAAAAACCGCAAAACCCTGCTTCTATTCGCGTTGTGTCACACGCAGGAAAGCCTTCGTCCGCTCCATTTTTGGGGTGTCGAAAAACTCCTGCGGTGGGGATTCTTCCACGATTAGCCCCTGGTCCATGAAGATCACCCGATCGGCGACCTGGCGGGCAAAACCCATTTCATGGGTGACCACCAGCATCGTCATGCCCTCGGCCGCAAGCGCCTTCATAACCTCCAGCACCTCGCCCACAAGTTCGGGATCAAGTGCGGAGGTCGGCTCATCAAAGAGCATCGCCTTGGGCTCCATCGCCAGGGCCCTCGCAATGGCAACCCTTTGTTTCTGGCCACCCGACAGTTCCTCGGGCCAGGCATCGATCTTGGCACCGAGGCCCACCCGCTCCAGCAGATCTCTCGCCTTCGCCTCCGCCAGCGCCCGCGGCAACTTGCGGACCCGCATGGGAGCTTCGGTGACATTCGCCAGCGCATCCATATGCGGGAACAGGTTGAAATCCTGGAACACCATACCGAATTCGCGCCGGGTTTCATCAATCTCGGCTCTTGAGCGCGAGATCATCCGTCCATTCCTGAAGTCACGGTAGGCCAGTTTTCCATCAAGGGTGATCTGGCCTGCCTCCGGCTGCTCCAGATAGTTCACGCAGCGCAGCAGCGTGGACTTGCCCGATCCTGACGGACCGATGATGCAAACCACATCCCCCTTCGCAACATTCAGAGAGACCCCGTTCAAAACCTTGAGCTGGCCGTAGGATTTCTCAATCCCTTCAAGCCTGATCATACCCGGCCTCCCTTTGCGCGGCGCTTTTTCTTGCCAGCATAACCCCTGGAAATGCGGGCTTCGAGTTTTCGAACAAAGATTGCAGCCGGATAGCCGACGCTGAAATACATAATCATGCAGACAGTATAGATGGTGAAATACTGGTAGGTACGCGCCGCGATGATCTGGCCCGAAAACAACAACTCCTGAACCGTCACCACCGAGGCCAGCGCGGTATCTTTAAATAGCGATATGAAATAGTTGCCCAAGGCCGGTGTTACGGTGCGGATGGCCTGCGGCAGAATGATCCGGACGAAACCCTGCTGCCGTGACATGCCAAGAGCGGCATAGGCCTGAAACTGGCCCTTTGGCACCGACAGGATGCCTGCGCGATAGACCTCGCTGAGATAGGCCGTGTAGTGCAGCGTCAGCGCAACCATGGCGGCCGTAAGCCCATTAAGCCGTATGCCCACACCGGGCAGCACAAAATAGAGATAGACCAGCTGCAGCACCAGCGGCGTGCCGCGCAGCACTTCGACATAGACCCCTGAAATGAAGCGGATCAGGAAGTTCTCGGACATCCGGCCGAGTGCGACAGGTATGGCAAGTGTCAGGCTCAGGGTAATCACAACCAGCGTCATGCCAATCGTGACGGCGAAGCCTTTCAGCAGGGTCGGATAATATTCCGCCACCACTGAAAAATTCAGAAGATCCATCGGGCCACCTCAGTGAACCGGGGCGCGACACACGCAAACGCCTGTGCGCGCCCCGTAATTTAGGGTTAGTTGGAGACCGGGAAGTAGAAGAGATTACGGTCAGTCAGACCATAATTCCTCAGCACGCGCGACACTTGCCCATTGCCGCGCACTTCGGCCAAGGCCATCGACATCGCGCTGCGCAGCATGCAATCTTCCATGCGGATGCCGTAGCGCGCATACCCATAGCCGTATTGGAAGATCAGCTCATCCGGGATTTCCACCCCGGCGACCATCTCAATCGACTCGTCTTTGTTTTCGGCGATATAAGTCGCCACCTTGATGTCGTCTTCCAGGATCACGTCGACGCGGCCTTGCGACAGGCTCATGAATTGGTCAGCGTCAGTCTGGAACGGGACCACTTCAACGCCCAGAGAGCGCAGGTACTCGTCAGCCGCCGAACCCGCGATGGCACCCACGCTATGGTTCTTCAGATCCTCAAAGGAGTGAATCGCCTTGGGATTGCCCTTGCCGACGGTGATTGCAGGCCCGTACCACCAGCCCGGGCCGGTGAAGCTGAGAACCTTAAGACGATCGGGCGTGACGTGGATATTGGCCGCAACCATGTCGATGCGTTCGGAAATCAGCGACGGCGTCAAAGAAGGGAACGGTGCGACCTCGTAAGTGATCTTGTCGATGCCAAGCCAGCCGAGTGCTGCCTCGACGATTTCGACGTCGATGCCCGAAGCCTTGCCGGTCGCAGGATCAAGCGAGGTATAGGGCGGGCTGGGGCTGATCCCAAGTGTGATACCATTGGTCTGCGCATCCGACAGCGAGGTGTCGCCGGCGCAGGCCTCAAAGCCCGGGGTGAATTCAAAGCGGGCTGCTGCATCCTGCGCCAGCACGGGGGCCGCCAAGGTCAGCGTCGCTGCAAGGGAGAACCCTAGCCTGATTGCCGTGGTCATGGATCATACTTTCCTGTTGGTTTCGTTTATTTTGAATTGGACAGAGAATACGGTCGGGCCGTACCTGGGATTATGGCGGCGTCACTCCTCCTTTCTCATTCATGATCATGGTGAAGGCATCGTAGTCATCCCGGGCCAGGGCCTCAGATGGTGATGCCTCCATCGACATTGATGGCCTGACCGGTGATGAAGGCCCCTTCATCCGAGGCCAGAAAGGCACAGATCCCCGCGATCTCTTCGGGCGTGCCAAGACGGCCCAGGGGCTGACGATCGACAAAGGATTTCAGCGCGGCCTCACGAGAGGCCATCTGTTGGCCCAACGCTGTGATCCGCTCTTCCAAAGACGGCGAATGAACCGTTCCGGGGCAGACCGAATTGGCGCGAATCCGGTGCCCGACATAATCCGCAGCAATGGATTTGGTCAGGGCGATGACACCGCCTTTGGCAGCACCGTAAGCCGCCCGACGAGGGAAGCCCTTGATCGAGGAGACCACCGAACCGATGGTGATGATCGATCCCCCGGCCTGTTTCATCCTGGGGACTGCCGCGCCAAGGACGTGAAAGGCACTGTTCAGGGTTATCGAGATGGACCGATGCCATTCCTCAGCTTCGCATTCTTCGATGCTGCCCTGATGCACATAGCCCACCGCGTGAACCAGAATATCGACCTGTTCAAAGCCCGCGAAATAGTCAGCCACAGCATTCGCGTCGGTCGCATCCAGTTTGCTGCGTTCGCCAGCCGTGAAACCCGCCAATGCCGCCTCGTTCAGATCCGAGGCAAAAACCCGCGCGCCTTCTGCCGCCAGCCGCTCGGCGACTGCGCGGCCGATGCCCTGCCCCGCCGCCGTTACAACCGCCACTTTGCCGGCCAGACGGTCCGTCGGGACAAGGTTCAACGCGCCGGTCATTTCGCGCCCCTTTGTGAGATCGGGGTCACAATCTGCCGCTGCACACCCAGTCCCTTGATACCCACCTCCATCACATCGCCGGGTTTCAGCCAGCGCGGCTCTTTCATGCCCAGGGCCACGCCCGGAGGGGTGCCGGTACAGATCAGATCGCCGGGCATCAGCTCGCAGAAATCACTCATGTAGGAGATGATCGTGGCCGGATCGAAGATCATCTTCGCGGTCGTGCCGGTTTGCATCCGTTGACCATTTACGTTGAGCCAAAGATCCAGCGCCGCGATGTCGCCCAGTTCATCAGCCGAGGCGACAAATGGACCGGTCGGGCAGAAGTGCGGATAGCTTTTGCCCTTGATCCACTGCCCACCGCGTTCGATCTGCCACGCCCGCTCGGACACGTCATTGACAATCGTATAGCCCAGAACATGCGAAAGCGCGTCTTTGCGGGCGATGTTCAGGCCCCCCTTGCCGATGACGATGCCCAGCTCCACTTCCCAGTCGAGCTTGGTCATGGATTCGGACCAATAGACCGGGTCATTCGCGCCGCAATAGGTTGTCGAACCTTTGCTGAACAGGATTGGCTCACTCGGGACCGGCATGCCAGATTCAGCGGCGTGATCAGAATAGTTTAACCCAATGCACCAGATGTTCGGCGGCTGTGCGATGGGCGGCAAAAGCCGCGCAGTGGCGCTATCAACGACAGGCAGGCTATCCACTGCGACAGTAGAGAGAACCGATGCCAGCTCAGACGCATTCTCCGCGGTAAAATCCGTCACGATGCCCGAGACATCGCGCGCAGCCCCCGCACCGTCCAGCAGGCAGGGGATCATGCGACCGGATTGTTCTAAGCGTTGCAGTTTCATAGGCGGTATTCCTCAGAAGCTCTTTTCAGCGCGCCTCACGGCGCGAGGCCAGGATCAGTAGGTAGCGCGACCGCCGGACAGGTCGAAAACCGCGCCGGTGGTGAAAGAGTTCTCTTCCGAAACCAGCCAGGCCACCATCCCGGCCACTTCATCGACCTCGAGAAAGCGCGCTCGCGGGATTTTCGAGAGCATGTAGTCAATGTGCTCCTGGCTCATCTGATCGAAGATCGGTGTGCGGGCTGCGGCGGGGGTGATGCAGTTCACCGCAATATTCTTGCCGGCCAGTTCTTTGCCCAGCGATTTGGTCAGAGCGATAGCCCCGGCCTTCGACGCAGAATAGGCCGAGGCATTGGGATTGCCCTCTTTGCCCGCAATGGAGGCGATGTTCACGATCCGCCCGTAATTGCGCGCCTCCATTCCGGGCACGATGGCCTTGTTCACATTGAAGGTGCCGATCAGGTTGATCTCAACCACACGGCGCCAGTCAGCGTCGGGATAGTCGGTCAAACGGTGGTTCGGACCCGCTATGCCTGCAGAATTGACCAGAATATCGACATGGCCCAACGCGGCTTCGGTCTGTGTCATTGCGGCAGCGACTGAAGCCGCATCTGCCACATCGGCCCTGATCGCTACGGCCCTCCGACAGAAGCCGTATCGGCATTCAGATCCCAGACCGCAACCCTCGCGCCCGAGGCGGCAAGCCGCTTTGCGACCGCCAGGCCAATCCCCTGCGAGCCACCGGTGACGACTGCCGTTTTTCCGTTCAGATCAATGTTGTTCATTCCGTGCAGTCCTCTCTCAGGCCGAAAAGATCGTCTTGCCACCCACCCGGATCTCAACCGGAACGCGGTAGCGCTCGAGTGCCGAAACGTCGATTTCAACCCCGAGGCCTGGCCCCTCGGGCAGATGGATCAATCCCTCAGCATCCGGGGCGATTTTGGTCAAGGTCAGGTCGCGCGCCACGTCGCGCAGCTCGGTGGGGAATTCGCAGATCCGGTGATCTTCCAGCCCTGCGAAAGGTTGCAACGAGGCTGAAAGCGCAAGGTTTGATGTGAAGGTGTGGTTCACATAGGTCACGCCCCGGGCAGCGGCGTAATCCGCCACTGCTTTGGCCGGGCCAAGGCCGCCAATCCGACCGCAGTCAATCTGGATGAAGTTCACCCCGCCGAATTCGATAAGATGTTCAGCCATTTCACGGTTATGCGCGGCTTCACCCCCGCGATCCCCACCCCGGTGCCCCGGGCCTTTTCAGCCAGACCCCGATAGGCGACCAGGGAGGCACCGCCAAAGGGCTCTTCGAAGAAGGTCACTCTGTTACGGGACAGGGCCTCTAGCCGGACCGCCGCTCTTTCAACGTCATCGCCAAAGATCTGGCCGGCATCGATCAGCAGAACACCTTCCTCTCCCAGTCCCTCACGGGCCGCGTCGGCCTGGGCAAGATCCCCGCGAGTGAATCGCCAAAGGGAGCCCAACCGAACTTCGCAGCCCGGAACCCCTTGGCCCTGATTGCACGGGCACGTTCAAAGGTTTCCTCCGGGGTCGTGCCGAAAAGTGTCGAGGCATAGGGAAGCTTTGGATAGGCTCTTTCATAGCCAGCAGTTTCCAGGCCGGCTCCCCGCGCGCCTTGCCCAAAAGGTCCCAAAGCGCCATCTCGATACCGGACCAGGTATGCGCGGCCTGAAGCAAATCCATTGACCTGTAAGCCACCTGCGACGCTATCTCTGCGATGTCGGAGGGCTTTTCCAAAATCTGCCCCAGCACCGAGGCCGATACCGGCTGGCAGGCGCCGTGGGACATCGGGGTCACAAAGGCCGCGATTGACACCAGGGGCGAGGCTTCGCATTCCCCCAGCCGGTCAATCCACCGGCTTGCACCCGAACAACCAGGGCGTCCTGACTGCCATCCGCGGCCGTGGTGACCTCTGGCATGGCAATATAAAAGAAATCTACCGCTTCGATCTTCATGCTGCCCCTGCCAGAAGTTTTGCCGCCTCGGCATCAGCTGAAAGCTCGGCCACCGCATCCGGCAGCAGGCGCAGACCCAAGCCGGGCGCGTCCGGGATCTCAAGCAGGCCCTCGTCATCCAGCGCCCAGGGTTTCTCTACAATATCATCGATATAGGGAGATCCGCCGATGAACTCGACCATATCGGTATCGGGGAAGGCAGCCGCAAGTTGCAGATCGGCAGCAAGGCCCACCGCCGTGTTCCAGCCATGGCCGATATATTGAATGCCGAAATCATTCGCCATCCTCGCAATGCGCAGCTGTTCGGTGATACCGCCGACTTTGGTCACATCCGGTTGCACGATATCCAGCGCCCGTGCCTCGAACCACGGCAGATAGGATTGCCGCCGGGTGAGACATTCGCCGCCGGCAATCGGGACCGGGCTTTGCAGGCGCAGCTGACGAAAATCATCCAGAGCATCAGGATGCAGCGCCTCTTCGAACCAGGTCACGTCGTAATCTCTGAGCATTTGTGCTGTGTTCAGCGCCCATTTCAGACCGTTCGGCCAATAGGCATCGCTGGCCCCTGCATCCACCATCAGCCGGCAGTCATCCCCGGCCCCTTCACGGGCGGCGCGTATGATGGCCTCATCCAGCTTGCGGTCATTCCGACGCCCGAACGGCCCCCAACCGATCTTGATCGCCCGGAAGCCCTGCGCGCGGTAATAAGCGGTCCGCTCGCGCATCAGATCCGGCTCTTCCATCAGGATCGAAGCATAAGCCATCACGCGGTTGCGATAGCTGCCGCCGAAAAGCCGGGCCAGCGGTTGGCCACAGCTCTTGCCGAACAGATCCCAAAGCGCGATGTCGATGCCCGAGATCACATGCGTCAGCGTGCCGCCGCGCCCCATCCAGAACGTGTTCTGATGCAGTTTCTCGCTGACGCGCATCGGCTCCAGGGCCGACTCGCCGATCAGCAATGCGCGCAACACATCCAGTCCGGCCCTGACCAGGCGCGCGTCAGTAAAGACCGAGCCGATCCCTGCCTGTCCGTCATCGGTCTGCACAAGGATCAGCGCATGGATCGAGTCTTCCGGCCTGATCTCATTCGACCAGCCGCCTTTCGGGGATTTTCCAAAAAGGCCAATGGCCTCCACTCGCGAAATTCTCATATGCGCCTCGGCATGAATTAGGGGGTTTCAGACCCGCAGATCTGAGCCCGCTGTCAGTACGGGCCGTGGTGAACGAACCGGTCGGGAATCTCTCGATGGCCGGTCGCCACGGGGACCGCGCTTTACATACAAGACACGGTATACCGTATGTCAAGCTAATTTCTGCTCCGGAGGCTGGCCACGATCCTCAAATGTCACGTCGCTCTTTGCGGCGGTCAGGGAAACCTTCCGTCGGACTGCAATCTGTGTTGCGGCATGCAATCTTGACCCCTTACACGGGGGCCTCGGCGCCCAATTTTGACCCCCTGATGTTTTGTCAGACCGATCGCCGGAGGGTCAGCGGGATGAGGGGGAGATGAGGCGGGCGATTACGAGCGCGCAGTCCGGCGTGCCCTCTATGTTCATGGGTGGGCGGTAAAGAGGATCTTTCGGGACCTGCACATGTCGCGGAACATGCTGCGAAAACCCTGCGGTCGGACGAGACGGATTTCAGTTATGAGCGCAGCGATGACCATGTGCGACATCCCGGTATTCAGAAGCCGGCTGCGGTTCCTGGAGAAGACGGCCGGCCCCCGGTCAAAGTCGTCAGACCCGTGGCCCAGGGACCATCGAACCATCGAAACCGCAGATTGCAGTGCATTTACGCCACCAACTTTGCCTTTGGCGAATGGCCGGCGGTGTCAGCGATGCCGGGATGACCACTGCGCTTCTCGACCGTCTTACTCATCACTGTAAGATCATCGAAACAGGCAACGAGTCCTGGCGCTTCAAAAACCGCGCCTGACCCCGACCATCGCCAGTCACATGCCAAACAGCTCCGAAAATCTCGCCTGACGAGATCAGGAATTTCGCCTCAAGAGGTTTGATCGCCTGATCGTCGTAGCGACACCGGGGTCAGTCTTCCTGGGCCCGGTTCCAGCGCGTGAGGGATAGGCGCAGGAGACCTCCGCCTCGAGCGACAGCGCGTGAAACGCGCTGTGGGGGACCCGGCCCGGATCTCAGCCTTGTTCTTAGAAGGCAAGGATGAGGCGGATTTCAGTTGCGCGATCGCGGGTCTGCCCCTGACCGCCACGATCTTGTCGCTCGGCAAGCGGAGCGCGAAAAAGGGCATCTGCCAATTCGGCCTCGCCGAGCCAGACGTATGGATCAGGGCTATGGTGATGATTGCCCTGCCGCCCGACCCTGGGGCCACGGGCAGGATCGGGAACGGCTTGATCGGTTGGCTGAGATCCCGCCGGGTCGATACAGAGAACCGGAAGATCTGGCGCAAATCCCATCACGAGCAACCGTTCCCGACGCCGGCACAGATCATGTGAGCTGGGCGGTGCCACTGATTTCGGGCGGAGAAAACGCCTCCAGACGGGGCAATTCGCCCAGCCAGGGCTCTGCCCAGACCAGCGTTGTATGGGCCGTCGGTCCCTGGGCAAGGCTGGAGGTCGGCAGATCTCGCGTCAGCACATTGACATTGCCATGCCGGTCCAGCCCCTCGTGCGAGAGGTCAAGCCAGGCGCCGGTCGATATCTGAATCACACCATCCGCAATTGCATCCGAAATGACCAGCCCCGCGAGGCAGGCGCCACGCTCTGACCAGATCCGCAGAACCTGACCCGATACGAGGCCGCGCCGCGCCGCCTCGGCCGGATTCATCCTGGCCGGTTCACGCTGACGGATCTTTGCCTCACGCGAATAGCTGCCGAGGTCAAGCTGGCTGTGCAGCTTGCGGTCAGGCTGGTTCGATATCAGATGCAGCGCATCGCCCCACCCCTTCTCCGGTGCATTGCCAAGCCATTCCCGGGCTCGAACCAGGTCGCATGGCCAGGGCAATCCGCATATCCAAACCCTGCCACCCGCTCGGAAAAGATCTCAATGCGGCCCGAGGGCGTTGCCAGAGGATGCGCCAGCGGGTCTTCGCGGTAAGCCTGCAAGAGCGCGCGCGGCGGCGTGGTGGCGGTAAAGGCGAATTCGCCATCCTGCCAGAAACGGTGGAACTCTGGCAGCATATAGCCATTCTGCGCCGCCACCTCGCGGCTTTCACCGTAAAGCCGGTTCAGCCAGCCCATCTCATCCAGGCCGCCGGTAAAATCCTCATTCATCCCCATGGCTGCGGCAATGCCCGCCAGAATGTCAAAGTCATTGCGGGACTGGGCAAAAGGCGCCACCACCTGCTTCATCGCAACAAGATGCGGCTCGCCTTTCGTGATGCCCAGATCATTGCGTTCCAGCGGCAGCGTGCAGGGCAGGACAATGTCGCCATGTTTGGCAATCGCGTTCCAGAACGGCTCCTGGACGATGACGCAGCGGGGGTTTTTCCAGACCCGATGCAGCCTGCCCAGATCCTGCTGATGGTGGAAGGGATTGCCACCCGCCCACCAGATCAGCTCGATCTTCGGGTAGTGATAGCGGGCGCCATTATAGTCGAAACCCGCGCCCGGCTGTTCCAGCATATCGCCCAGCCGGGCCACCGGAATAAAACTGCGGACCGGATTTTTCAGCTGCGGAAATGCCGGCCAGGCGAAAGGCAAAGAGATGTTTCCCACCCGGTTCGCCGCCGCATAGCCAGTGCCAAAACCGCCTCCGGGCAGGCCTATCTGGCCCAGCATCGCGGCCAGTGTCACAATCATCCAGACCGGCTGCTCACCGTGATCCGCGCGCTGCAAAGACCAGGCCATAGAGAGCATCGTGCGCTTCTGCGCCATCTCGCGCGCGAGGCTGGTGATCACCTCTGGCGTAAGACCAGTGATCGCCGCAGCCCAGTCGGGGGTTTTCGCGATCCCGTCGCTCTGGCCCGTCAGATAGGCCCGGAAGCGGTCATAGCCGGTGGTATAGCGGTCCAGAAAGGCATGATCGGCGCGGCCTTCGGCTTCCAGCACATATGCCAGCGCCAGCATCAGCGCTACATCAGTATTTGGCCGCAGCGCCAGCCATTCCGGATCAAGGCCTGCGGGCGTGTCATCGCGCAGGGGGCTGACATTGACGAAACGGGTGCAGGCAGCGCGCGCGCGCTGCAGCTGATCGGGCACCCTGTGCTGACTGACACCGCCGGCGCTGACCTGGGCGTTCTTGACCGCGAGCCCGCCAAACGCCACGAAAAGTTCGGTATGGCCGACGATCAGCTCCCATGGGGTCTGGTTGTCGGCCATACCATCCTGATTGCCGATCAGATGCGGCAATACCACCTCGGCGGCGGCATGACTGTGGGTGTTGACAGAGCGGACATAGCCGCCGAGCAGGTTCAGGAACCGGTGGATCTGGCTTTGCGCATGATGAAAGCGCCCTGCGCTGGCCCAGCCATAAGACCCCCCAAAGATTGCCTCATTGCCATGCTCAGCAATGATCTCGCGCAGCTCTTTCGCGACGCGCGCATTTGCCTCATCCCAGCTGACGGCGACGAAACTGTCCTCACCGCGCTTTGCGCCGCCATCGCCTTCGAGAAACCCCTTGCGGATCATGGGCTGCGTGATCCGCATCGGGCCGTTGACCGACCCCACAAAGTTTTCGCTGATCCGCGAGGGTGAGGGATCACCTTCTGCCGGTCTCATACCGGTGAGGCGGCCCTCTTCCACTATCGGACGGTCAATTCCCCAATGGTTCAGGGTGACAGACATCGGTGCCGCTCCGCTTTTCTTTCACCTGGGCCTGCTGCCTGTCGAAACACCTTTCTGCCCGGCTGCACAAGCGCGGACCTGAGGCCAGACGACAACGCACCAGCGATGGTGGTTCATTATTCAAAACGTCGTTCTATTTTTATTGCGGAATAATACGCCCCAGGCTAGGCTTTTTTCAGTCCGGCCGGCAACCGGCCACAAGATCCCGGCTTCGGCCTGTCCCCGTCTTTTACAGCAGGAATGCAGCATGCCATCGACCATCACCCGGCATATCAAAGACATGGTCGCCGAGGCCAATCAGCAGGTGAAAACCCTGACAACCGAAGAGGCGCTGGCGCTTTACGGCCGCGATGATGTGGTTTTTGTCGATCTGCGTGATCCGCGCGAACTGACCCGCGAAGGCAAGATCCCCGAGGCTTTCTCCTGCCCGCGCGGCATGCTGGAATTCTGGATCGACCCCGAAAGCCCCTATGCCAAGCCGGTCTTTCAGGAAGATAAGACCTTTGTGTTTTACTGTGCCTCGGGCTGGCGCTCTGCGCTGGCTGCGAAAACGGCGCAGGATATGGGCCTTGCCCCGGTCGCCCATATCCTTGGTGGTTTCGGCGACTGGAAACGGGCGGGCAACCCTGTTGAAACGGTCGAGCAAAAAGCCAAATCGTAAAAGCTGCTTGTCGGCATCCGGACCTTGTGGCTAATCATCCCCAGGAATGAATTCCCTCAGTCGGATTTGAGCGCGTATAGATGTCTGGTACCGTCGGCAAAGCCCTTACTCTGCTTGAGCATCTGTCGCGTTATGATGCGCCGGTGCGGCTGGCGGAATTGTCCCGCTCTATCGAGATGAACAAAAGCACCACCTACCGGCTGCTCGAAACCCTCTCGCAGATGGGCTATGTCACCCAGGATGAGCCAATGGCCGCTATCTGATGACGGTGAAGATGTGGGAAGTCGGCGTGCGGGCCTTTCAGCGCAGCGATATCCGCATCATGGCACGGCCACATTTGCAGGCGATCACCGCAGCCGTGGATGAAACCGCGTTGCTTGCGCGGGCCGATGTCCAGGAGGTGATCATCATCGAAAAGGTGGATTGCGCGCAGCCTCTTCAGGCCATTGCGCCACTGGGAAGCCGGTCGCCGCTGCACGCCTCTTCCTTCGGCAAGGCATTTCTGATGCAACAGGAGCCGCCGAAGGTCATGGAACTCGGTCCGGTGATGCAGCGCTTTACCGATCACACCATCACCGACCCGAAAGTGCTGCTGACGCAACTGGCCGGGATGCGGGCGGCTGGCTGTGCGATAGGCCGGGACGAATATCGCGACGGAATCTCAGGGGTCGCCGCGCCGGTGATCGGCACCGATGGCAAAGCCTATGCGACCATCGGCGTCTCGATGCCAAGCTACAGGTTGAGCCCCGAGAAACTGGCGGCGATTTCAGACGTGGTGCGCCGGGCTGCGGTCAGCTTCTCGGCGCAGCTTGGTCATCAGCCACTGTCGTAAGCCGCGCCGCGCCTTTAGCGATAACCGCGATGCCAGGCCGGGCCGCCCTTCCAGCGGGGCCAGCCAAAGCCATGCACCCAGACCACATCAATGTCTGAGGGTCGGAGCGCAATCCCTTCCGCGATGATGGCGTCAACCTGGTCCAGCATCGGCTCCAGCAGGTGATCCAGCAGCGCCTCAGGCGCGGCATCGCGCAGTTTCTCAGGGTGGCGCGCCCGGAAAGCATTAATCAGCGCCATGGCATCCGCCGAGGGCTGGCCGCGCCCTTTTTCGTCATAATCGTAGTAGCCCAGGCCGTTCTTCATGCCAAAGCGGCCCGCTTCGCAGAACACCTCTTCCATCGTCCGCCCGGCGCTGCCGTCGCGATCCCAGCCAACGTCAAGACCCGCGAGATCGGCCATCTGAAACGGCCCCATCGGCAGGCCAAAGCCGGTCATTGCCCTGTCGATATCATAGGGAGAGGCACCCGCCAGCAAGAGATCCATCGCAGCCCTCTGCCGTGCCAGCAGGATGCGGTTGCCGATGAAACCGTGGCAGTTTCCGACGCATACGGTGATTTTCTGCATGCGCCGCCCCATATCGACCGCAGTCCTGATCACTTCGGGACTGGTCTTTGCGCCGCGCACAACCTCGAGCAGCCGCATCACATGGGCGGGGCTGAAGAAATGCATCCCCAGCACGCGATCCGGACGCCCGGTGGCAGCGGCCATCACGTCGATATCCAGAAACGAGGTATTGCTGGCCAGAATCGTCTGCGGCTTGCAGATCGCGTCAAGACGGGCAAAGAGCGCGGTCTTGACGTCAAGACGTTCAAAAACCGCCTCGATCACCAGATCAGCGCCGGCCAGGGCCTCCGGCTCTGCATGTCCCGAAAGCCGGGACAGCGCCGCCGTGCGGGCCGCGTCATCCATCTTGCCACGCCGGACTGCACCCGCAAGATTATCGGAGACCGCCTGCAGACCACGCTGAAGCCCCTCGGCCATGGAATCACAGAGCAGCACCGTGAACCCGGCGGTTACCAGCACCGTGGCAATGCCGCTGCCCATCGTCCCGGCCCCCACCACGCCCACGGTCGCGACCGGCAGGCTTTGCGTTTCAGCCGGCAGGAAGGGCAGGTCTTTCAGGCGTCGCTCGGCGGCAAAGACATGGCGCAGCGCGCGTGATTGCTCTCCCTGTTCGAGACGGAAAAACGCCGCGCGCGCCTCTGGCCCCTGGTCACGGCCGGGGTCTTGCGCCGCCATCTCAATCAGCCGGAGGATCTCCTCAGGCGCGTCACCCCCGGCCAGTTTCGCGGCATTCCTGCGCCGGTATTCCGCAATTTTTCTCACGGCGTCCGGATCGGCCTTTGGCCCGACCCGCGCAGGAAGCGACCCGGCCAGCGCCAATGCCGCCTCGCGCAGATCCCCGTCTGCGATCCGGTCGATCAGCCCTGACTGCCGGGCCTCTTCTGCCCCGATGCGGCGCCCCGAAAGCACCAGATCCAGTGCGACTTCTGCGCCCGCCAGCCGCGTCACCTGCGCGATACCGCCACCGGCGGGCAAAAGTCCCAGCGTCACCTCAGGCAAACCCATGCCAGCAGTGGGCACCGCCACCCGTGCACTTGCCGCCAGCGCCAGTTCAAACCCGCCGCCAAGCGCCGTGCCATGCATCGCAGCCACCACCGGCCGCGACAGCTGAGACAGGCGGGTGATCAGCGCCGGCAGATCCGGCATCGCGATCTCACCGCCGAATTCCGCCATATCCGCGCCGGCGAAGAAGCTTTTCCCCTCGCAAAGCAGCACGGCGGCCCGCAGATCATCGCGGCTTTCCAGGAGGTCAAACCCCGCCATCAGCCCACGCCGCACATCGGCAGAAAGCACGTTCACCGGCGGATTATCCGTGATGATCAGCAAGATACCATCGCGGATCTCGGCATGGACGCTGGCGGAAAGCGGGATCTTTTGCATGATGGCGCGCCCTGATCAGAAGATTTCAAAAAGCCCGGCCGCGCCCATGCCGCCACCGATACACATGCTGACCACGCCCCATTTCGCGCCGCGCCGCCGGCCCTCCAGCAGGATATGCCCGCTCATCCTTGCGCCCGACATGCCATAGGGGTGGCCCATGGCGATAGCCCCGCCATTGACGTTCAGCCGGTCAAAAGGCAGCCCCAGCCGGTCGGCACAATAAACAGCCTGCGCGGCGAAGGCCTCATTGATCTCCCAAAGATCAATATCCGCGACCGTAAGACCAAAGCGTTTCAGCAGCGGTGGGATCGCAAAGACCGGCCGATCCCCATCTCATCGGGTGCGCAGCCTGCAATTTCGATGCCGCGCAGCGTGCCAAGGGCGCCAGCCCGCGCGCCGCCGCCTCGCTGCCCGACATCACAACAAGCGCGCTGGCCCATCTGAGACCTGGCTGGAATTTCCGGCGGTGACGCAAACCCCGGTCGCAATCTGCTGCCCCTCCTTCAGGACCGGCGGCAGCGCGGCAAGGTCTTCGGCACGGGTTTGCGGGCGATTGCATTCATCCTGCGAGAAGTGGACCTCGGCAAGCGTCTCCGCACCACTCTCCCGGTCGGTCTGCTTTTGCAGGACGGTGAGCGGAGCGATTTCGGCGGTGAAATGGCCCGCCGCCTGGGCCGCCGCCATCTTCTGCTGCGAGGCCAGCGCAAAGGCATCCTGCGCCTCGCGTGAAACGCCATAGCGCTGCGCGACGATCTCGGCCGTCTCGATCATACTCATGTAAAGCGCGGGGATGCGGGCGCTGAGGTCCGGATCACGGGCGCGATGCAGGTTCATCTGCGGCGTCTGCACCAGCGAGCAGCTTTCGACCCCGCCCGCCACGACGATCCGCCGCCCCTCCAGCCGGATCTGCTGGCAGGCCAGCGACAGGGCCACCAGCCCGGACGAGCATTGCCGGTCAACCGTCATGCCCGGCACCGTCACCGGCAATCCTGCGGCCAGCGCTGCCTGGCGTCCGATATTGAAAGAGGTTGCGCCCTGTTGCAGCGCGCAGCCAAGGATCACATCCGCGACCTCAGGCCCGATTGCCCCGGCCCCGCCCGCCCGCTCCAGCGCCGCCGCTATCGCATGGCCGGCCAGTCGTTGTGGCGAGGTGTCATTCAGGGCACCGCGATAAGCTTTGCCCACCGGAGTACGGGCTGTGCTGACGATGACGGCTTCGGGCAAGGGCGCAGGCATTTCGAGATCCTTCAGCGGCTGAACTCAGATCCCCGACCGGCACTGACGCAGCGGTCGGTTAAAACGTTCCACTATTTGAACCCCTGTTGCAATTTTTTCGAACAATGCAAGGCTCCGCCTGCAACAGCCCGGAATCCCCAATGCCTCTGGATCCTTCCCGCATCTTTGGAACCCCGATTGCGGATCGCAGCCTCTCCTATGAGGATCGCGACGCCATGCTTTACGCGCTGTGCTGCGGCGCAGACCGGGCGGTGGCCGAAGGCGATTTCCGCTATGTCCGCGAGGACGGGCTGCAGGTTGTCCCGAGCTTTGGCCAGAATCTGTGTTTCTTTGACGACTGGATGCAGCCTGCCGGGGTCGATATCGCAAAGGTGGTACATGGCGGGCTGGATCTGCGGATGGAAGCCCCCTTTATTGCCTCGGGCGAGGTGACGGTCAAAACCCGGATCGGCGGCCTGACCGACAAGGGCGAGGGGAAGGCAGCGCTTGCCTTGCAGATCAGCGAGGTCTGGCAGGGCGGCAAGCGCGTCTTCACCTCATATTCCAATTTCTTCGTGATGGGCGCGGGCGGTTTTGGCGGCTCGCAGGGCGAGGCTTTCGCCAGCGAGCCAATGCCTGCGGGAGAGCCTGACCAGACCCACGACCTGCCCACACGCAGCGACAGTCCGCTGCTGTTTCGCCTGCTTGGTGACCGCAATCCGTTGCATATCGATCCGACACCGCGCGCAAAATCGGGTTTGAGCGGCCCATCATGCATGGCGCCAATACATTCGGCATCGCCTGCCTTGAAGTGCTCCGCCGCTTCGCAGGCGGGGATGCCGCCCGGATGCGCCGCTTTACCGCCCGCTTCACCGGCCCGCTTTTCCCCGGCGAGACGCTGCGCCTGTCCTGCTGGACCACAGAGCCTGGCCGCATCCGGTTTACGGCGCGGGCCGCCGAACGCGATGCGCCGGTGCTTGATGGCGGGCTTGCCGCGATCGACCCAGCTGCGGGTTAACAGCGATCACATTCAGGACGGCAGACTGGCATATCACCCGCTGCTCCGGACCGACGATAAGGAGACGACATGACGGCAACAACTTACTGGTCTGCGCAAAGGGTGATCATCACCGCCGGCGCCAGCGGGATCGGTCTTGCCATCGCCAGAGCCTATCATGCCCTGGGCGCCGCGGTCTGGATCTGCGACATCAGCGAAGAGGTGCTGGCCGCCGCCGCTGCTGAGCTGCCCGGGATCGGCACCATGATCTGCGATGTCGCTGACCAGGCGCAATGTGATGCTTTCGTTGCCCGTGCAACCGGGGCGATGGGCGGGCTTGATATCCTGATCAACAATGCCGGCATCGCCGGCCCTGCGGCGTCGGTGGAAGAGATGGATGCCGCAGCCTGGCGGCGTTGCTTTGACGTGAATGTCCATGGCCAGTTCTACATGGCCCATGCCGCGATCCCGCATCTGAAGAAGAATGCCTCCGGCTCGATCGTCTGCATGGCTTCGGTTGCCGGCAAATACGCCTTCGGGCTGCGCTCGCCCTACGCCGCGTCCAAGGCTGCGGTGATCTCGCTGATGCGCGCCCTCTCGGTCGAGCTTGGCCCGCATCAGATCCGCGTGAATGCTATCGCGCCGGGTGTCGTGGCGGGCGACCGCATCAAACGCGTTTTCACCGACCGGGCCGCGACCCGTGGCATCAGCTATGAGGAAATGGAGGCCATCGCTTTGCGCGCGGTTTCCATGAAAACCATGGTCGATCCTGCCGAAATCGCCGAGATGGTGCTGTATCTGACCGGCCCTGCCGGTCGCCCGGTCACGGGCCAGGTGATGCAGATCTGCGGCGGCCTGGAATATACGGAGTGATGCGCAAATGATCCCGAAAGAAGACCGCAACAAGGTGATCATCACCTGCGCCATCACCGGCGCAACCCATACGCCGACCATGTCCCCCTATCTGCCGGTGACGCCGGATCAGATCATCGAACAGGCAATCGGGGCGGCAAAGGCCGGCGCGGCGGTGATCCACCTGCATGCGCGGGACCCAGAGACGCATCGCCCACCCCGGACCTGAATATCTGGCTGCATATCCTGCGCTCGATCCGGGCTGAAACCGATGCCATCCTGAATATGACCACCGGCGGCTCGACCTTCATGTCGATCTCGGACCGGCTGCTCGCACCTTCGACCGCCTCACCCGAACTGTGTTCGTGCAATATGGGCTCGATGAATTTCGGCACCTATACGATGGCCGAAAAGTATCGCGGCAAATTCATCGAGGACTGGGAAGAGGGCTATCTTGAGGCCTCCCGCGATGCCATCTTCCGCAACACCTTCAAGGATATCGAGACAATCCTTGAGGTGATGGGAAAAGGTGGCACCCGGTTCGAATTTGAATGCTATGATGTCGGCCATCTCTACAACCTCGCCATATGCTGGATCGCGGGCTGGTTCAGGTGCCGATGTTCCTGCAGCTGATCGTGGGCACGCTGGGCGGGATCGGCCCCGGCCCCGAGAACCTCATGTTCATGAAGGAAACCGCCGACCGCCTGTTCGGCGCAGGCACCTATCAGTGGTCGGTGCTGGCGGGTGGACGCCATCAGCTGAACATGGCCACCATGGCCGCAACCATGGGCGGCAATGTCAGGGTCGGGCTGGAAGACAGTCTCTATGCCGGTCCGGGCAAGCTGGCAGAGTCGAATGCCGAACAGGTCGGCATGATCCGCACGGTGATCGAAGGGCTGAAAAAGACCGTCGCGACCCCGGAGGATGCGCGGCGTATGCTGGCGACAAAGGGTGGCGATAAAGTCAGTTTCTGAACCCGGCAGACCGGGCCGGACAGCAGATCAGAGAATGGGCAAGGCGGTAGATTAATATTCCGACCTTGCCCCAATAAATAGAACAAACCAACCAAGTTTTGCGTGAACTGCTATATCTGGTGGAATAATCTCCCCAGAACGTCGATAGACTGGCAATCACATTCCATCGGGAGCAATCATGAATCGTCGTGCTTTTCTGGCCAGCTCGGCCCTGTTCGGTGCAACCGCGGTTCTGCCGGCGAAATGGGCATATGCCCAGGACAGGGCAGAGGCGCTGCGGGTTCTCAGCGAGGGGGCCGCGAACTCATTCGACAGCTTCTCTGTCGGCGTGAACCGCAACTCGCTACAGATCACCTGGAACATCTATGACCGGCTGCTGAAATTCGCCTATAAGCCGCGCGAGGATGGCACCTTCTATTACGATTACTTCGACATTCAGCCTGAGCTGGCCGAAAGCTTTGAAGTGTCGGAAGACCAGAAGCAGATCACCTTCCATCTGCGCAAGGATGCCACTTTCCATGACGGCGCGCCGGTGACCGCCGAGGATGTGAAATGGTCCTTTGACCGTCTCGTCGCCTCGCCCATCGGTCTGGCCCAGTTCTCGACCGGCTCGATGACCACGCCCGAGCAATTCGTGGTCGTCGACGCGCATACGTTCCGCGTCGACCTGCCGCAGCCCGACCGTTTCGCGCTGCCCAACATCGCGCTGACCTATCCGATCATCGTCAACTCGAAACTTGCGACGCAGCATGCGACCACCGAGGATCCCTTTGCCTCGGAATGGCTGAAGACCAATCCCGCAGGTGGCGGCGCCTTCAAAATCGAGCGCGCCCAGATCGGCGAACGCATTCTCTTCAGCCGGTTCGATGACTGGAAATCGGGGCCGAAGCCGGGATTTGCGCAAGTGCTGTGGCAGACTGTGCCGACCGCCGAAAGCCGGGTTGCCTCGCTGATCAAGGGCGATGCCGATGTGGTACAGGATCTGCCGCCGAAAGACGTGATCGCGCTGTCGGACAATCCTGACATCAAGGTCGTCGGAGTGCCGACCTCAAACTTCCAGTTCATCGGCATGAACAATGCCGTGGCGCCGTTCGATGATGTGCGGGTGCGCCAGGCGATTGCCTATGCGCTGCCCTATCAAGACATGTTGCAATCGGCCCTGTTTGGCCGCGCCCAGCCGCTGTTTGGCGGCACGCCCGGCAAGCCGGAAACCACCACCTTCCCGCAACCGCTGGGCTATTCCACCGATCTCGACAAGGCGAAAGCCCTGCTGGCCGAGGCGGGTCTGGCAGATGGTTTCGAGACCAGCTTTGCCTATGAGCTCTCTGTCGCCACCGTCGCCGAGCCTGTTGCGCTTTTACTCCAGGAAAGCCTTGGCAAGATCGGTATCAGGGTTAACCTGGAAAAGGTGCCGGCCGGCCAGCTTGGCACGCTTTTGCAGGAGAAGAAGGTTCCCTTCTACTTCGAGGGATCGACCTCTTATCTCGCGGATCCCGACTACTTCTTCCGCATCTTCTATTTCGGCGATACCCGCTGGAATTTCGGCAATTACCAGAACCCGGAATTCAAAGCGCTGGTCGACAAGACTCGCTACGAAACCGACAAAGCGGTCTATGATGCCGATATCCTGCGGATGATCGAGCTGGTGAAGGAAGAGGTTCCGATCATTCTGCTTTGGCATCCGACCCTGGATGTGGGTCTGGCGAAATCGGTCGAAAATTACTCCTATACCTTCCACCGTCAGCTGGATCTGCGGCCCCTGTCGCGCGGCTGATATTCTGAGAGACAAAAGAAAAGGCGGCCCAGATTGGGGCCGCCTTTTCCTTTTCCCTCCGGGAAAGCTCAGTCTGCGGCGGCAGAGACCGGATGGAAGCAGCGCACCAGCTGACTGCCGCCATGGCCCAGAAGTTGCGGCGCGGCGCGGGTGCAGTCGGGTTGTTCCACCGGGCAGCGACCGGCAAAGCGGCAGCGATCGGGGGCGGATTGAACGGGCTTTGCGGGTCGCCCTCCAGCTTGATCCGCGCGCCTTTGCGGCCCCGCAGGTTGGGGATCGCCGAAAGCAGCGCCTGGGTATAGGGATGCGCCGGGCGGTGATAGACCTCTTCCGTAGTGCCCTGTTCGACCACCAGACCAAGATACATCACCGCGATGCGCTGACATAAAAGCCGCACGACATTCAGATCATGACTGACAAACAGCATCGCAATGCCGCGCTCGCGCCGCAGTTTGTCCAGGAGCTGCAACACCGTCGCCTGCACCGAGACATCCAGCGCCGAGGTCGGCTCGTCCAGCACGATCAGCCTCGGCTCGACCACCAGCGCGCGCGCGATGCCAACCCGCGCTTTCTGTCCGCCAGACAGCTGATGCGGAAAGCGCTGCAACAACGTATGCGGCAGGCTGACGGCATCAGCCGCATCCTCGACCCGGCGCCGCAGGGCCCCGGCGCTTTCCTTCGGCAAAAGCGTCCGGGCGGGATCCGCGATCAGATCGAACACTGTAAAGCGCGGGTTCAGGCTTTCCGTCGGGTCCTGGAACACCATCTGCACCATGCGGCGCGCGGGCGAACGGCCAAAACGCGCGGCGCTGCTTGCGGTTATATCGACATTTTCCAGCTCGATGCGACCCTCGGTCGGGTCAAGCAGGCGGCAGATCAGCCGCGACAGCGTGGATTTGCCGCAACCGGATTCCCCGACCAGGCCAAGCGCCTCGCCGGGTGCGATCTCAAGATCGACGCCATCTACGGCATGCAGATGCACCTTTGGCGCAAACAGCCTGCCGGAGCGCTGCGGGAAATGCATTTTCAGGCCATGTGCGGCGATCAGCTGGGTGGTCATAGCGGGTTCCTGCAGGCGACAGAATGCGCGGGGCCGCAAGCTTCCAGCCGCAGCCGCCCGGCATCACAGACCGCAAGACGGCGGTCACAGCGCTCGGCCAGACGGCAGGGCGGCAGATCCTTGCGGCGCAGATCAGGCAGCGATCCCTGGATCGGATGCAGCTCGTTCAGATCCTCCACCATTGAAGGAACCGAGCGCAGCAGCCGGCTGGTATAGGGATGGCGGGGCGCGGTTATGATTTCCGGGGTCGGACCCGTCTCGACAACATGGCCCGCATGCATGATCACCAGGCGATCGCAATATTCTGCTGCCAGCGCCAGATCATGGGTGATCAGCGCGACCGACATGCTCTGGCTCTGCGCCAGATCGCGGATCAGATCCATGATCACCGCCTGGGTGGTGACATCAAGCCCGGTGGTCGGCTCATCGGCAATCAGCAGCCGCGGCCGGCAGGCGAGGGCAATCGCAATCCCGATCCGCTGACACAGCCCGCCCGAGAGCTCATAGGGCATCGCCTTCATCCGGCGCTCGGGGTCCGGGATGCGCACCTCGCGCAGCGCATCGAGTGTCCTGCGACGGATCTCGGCGGCGCTGGCGGGGCTGTGGCGTGCGATGACATCGGCGATCTGATCGCCGGTGGCGCGAATGGGGTTCAGCGCCGTGCGCGGGTTCTGGAAGATGATCGAGGCTTCGGCACCGCGCCAGCTGTCACGTTCCGGCCCGCTCATCCCCAGCACATCGCGCCCGTCAAACGCGATCTCGCCGCTGCGGATACGGGCGGCATGGTCCAGAATGCCCATGATCGTATAGGCGGTGACCGACTTGCCCGAGCCGGATTCCCCGATGATGCCGATGATCTCGCCGCGACCGATGTCGAAACTGACATCATCCAGCACATGCACATCACCATGGCGGGTGGCGAAATCGACGGTCAGGTTCCTGACGGAAAGCAGGGGCGCGCTCATGTCCGCATCCTTGGGTCAAGCAGGTCACGCAGCGCGTCGCCGGTCAGGTTGAAGGTGAAGACCGTCAGCATCAGTGCAAGCCCGGGAACAGAGCCACCCACCATTCGCCCGACATCATGAAGCGCGCGCCCTCGGCCACCAGGATCCCCCATTCCGGTGTCGGCGGGCTGACGCCGAGGCCGAGGAAGGAAAGCCCCGCCGCGTTCAGCACCGCCCAGCCCAGATTAACCGAGGCCTGGATCACAATCGGCGCACCGATATTGGGCAGCAGAAACCGCGTCATAATGCGAATGTCAGACGAGCCGCCAACCTTCGCCGCCTCGATATAGCCAAGGTTGCGGCGCACCCGAACCTCTGTCCGGCACAGGCGGATATAGAAGGGCAGATTGATGATCGCGGTGGCGTAGATGATATTGATCACACTGTTGCCAAGCGCCGCCACCAGCCCCATCGCCAGCACGAAAAGCGGGAAGGCCATCAGCACATCGACCAGCCGCGACACAACCACATCGCCTGGCCCGCCCCAATAACCGATCATCGCGCCGATCAGCGATCCGGCCACGCAGGAGAGGATCACCGCCCGAAGGCGATGCTGAGGTCAAGCCTGGTGGCGACCAGCACCCGGCTGAAAATATCCCGGCCAAGCTGGTCGGTCCCGAACCAGTGCAGCGCCGAAGGCGGTTGCAGTGCCTGCGCCGAATTGGTGGCCAGTGGATCATGCGGCGCCAGCACCGAACCAAACAGCGCGGCCCCAAGGATCAGCAGCAAAAGCACCAGCGCCAGAATGTTCAGCGGGTTTTCCACCAGCACATAGCGGGCGTCCCGCAGCCTGATTTTCAGGAGGGAGGCGTTCATTTGCTGGCCCTCGGATCGACGATCCCCGCAAGGATATCGGTGGCGAGATTGATCAGAATGAAGATCAGCGCCATCATCAGCATGAACCCCTGGAGCGGCGCGTAATCAAGGTTGATGATGCTGTCCATGGCAAAGCTGCCAATGCCGGGCCAGGCGAAGACACGCTCCACCAGCACATTCGCGCCCAGCATGTAGGAAAGTGTCATGCCCATGGTGGTGATCAGCGGCAGCATCGCGTTGCGGAAAGCATAGGTCAGCACGATCTTGCGTTTTGACAGGCCAGAGGCCCGGGCCGTGCGAATGAACTCGGCCCCAAGCGCCTCCAGCATTGCCGCCCGCGTCATCCGCGCCAGCGGTGCCAGCGCAAACAGCGCCATGGTGACCGCCGGCAATACCATCTGCTTCAGCGCGGCAAAAAAGATTTCCGGATCACCCGCAATCAGCGCGTCGATGGTCAGAAAGCCGGTGACGCGGTCAGGCTCGAACATAAAGGGATCAAGCCGGCCAATCGGCTCAGGCGCGACGCCGATCAGGAAATAGAACAGATAGATCAGCAAAAGCCCGGTCACAAAGGTGGGCATCGAGACCCCAGCGTCGCGATGATCCGGGATAGATGGTCGATCAGCGACCCCGGTCGCAGCGCGGCGGCAAGCCCCAGCGGAATGGCAACGCCAAGCGCCAGCAGAAAGGCCATCACCGTCAGCTCTGCCGAGGCAGGCAGCCGGTTGATCAGCTCGGTCAGCACTGGCTGCCCGGTTGA
Organism: Gemmobacter sp. 24YEA27; assembly: GCF_030052995.1. Lineage (NCBI taxonomy): Bacteria > Pseudomonadati > Pseudomonadota > Alphaproteobacteria > Rhodobacterales > Paracoccaceae > Gemmobacter > Gemmobacter sp. 24YEA27. The sequence goes on from NZ_JASJPW010000003.1 coordinate 80,251, forward strand.
GAAACTCTGCCCGAGATCACCGCGTGCGATGGCCCCCAGATAGGTCAGGAACTGTTGCGGCAGCGGCTGATCCAGCCCGAGGCTCTGGCGGACCGCCTCGATATCGGCACTGGTCATCGAGGGTTCGAGGCAAAGAACACCGCCGGATCGCCCGGCAGAACGCGCGTCAGCAGGAAGGTGGCCAGCACAACTCCGAACAGCGTCGGGATCGCCGAAAGAAGCCGGAGCGGGATCTGATGCATCAGCCTTGACCCCCTGTTCCGGTGACGCCTGCCGGTTGCATCAGCAAGAAGATGAGATGATCGCCCCGCACCACTTCGGTGCCATCCGTCTTGACGAGATAACCGCGCTCGGTCGCGAGGCCGCGTCCGGGCTTTGACGTCTCGCGCCGGCTGATGAATTCAAGCTTCAGATACACCTCTTCACCGGGGTAAAGCGGGGCGGAGAATTTGATGTCGCTCCAGCCCAGCGATGCGGTGACAGAGCGGTCAAAACAGCCCAGCCCGGCCTTCAGCCCCTCGATCAGCGCCAGATTGAACAGGCCATGCGTGATACGGCCCGCGAACCCGGCCTCGCGCGCAAAGGTGTCATTCATGTGAACCGGATGATCCTCGCCTGTCAGGCGGGCATAATCATCAATATCCTGCACGGTGATCAGCCGCGACGCTGATTGCAGAACCGTGCCGGGGATAAAGGTCTCATACCAGATCTGTTCGGTCATGTCTTTTTCCAGGCCTCGGTCCACAGGCTGCGCCAGTCGATCTTGCGCGATCCCGAGCGCGGCAGAGCATCGCGGAACTCCACTTCCCTCGGCACTTTATAGGCCGCCATCAGCCCGCGCGCGAAGGTGATAATTTCATCGGCATCGACCTTGCCGCGATATTCGGGCTTCAGCGCGATCACGGCGCGGACCGTCTCGCCGCTGCGGGCATGGGGGCCGAGATCACCGAGACTTCATGCACCGCGGGATGCCGATAAAGCAGCATCTCACATTCCGCCGGCCAGACCTTATAGCCCGAGACATTGATCATGCGCTTGATGCGGTCGACAATGAAGTAATAGCCCTCGGCATCGACATAGCCGAGATCGCCGCTGCGCAACCAGGTCCTGCCGTTCAGCGTCACCAGTGTTTCAGCGCTGGCGCCGGGCTGGTTCCAGTAACCGCGCATGATCTGCGGCCCCGAGATCCACACCTCGCCCAGCTCCCCTGCGGAACCGGCAACAGGGTTTCGGGATCGACAATAATCGAATGGGTATTCTGTATCGGCAGCCCGAGGCACTGATCCTTTGGCGCATCCGGCGGGTTGATATGGGTGGCAGAGATGGTTTCGGTCAGGCCATAGCCCTCGCAAAAGCGCAGCCCCCATTTGCTGAACAGGCGCTCGGCCACCGCAGCCGGCATCGAAGCCCCCCGCCGGTCAGCACCTGCAGCGAGGCAAAACAATCATCGGTGAAGTTCTCCGAGCCCAGCACATCGACGATCATCGTCGGCGCCGCAGACCACCAGGTCACCTTATGGCGGCGCAAGAGGCCGGGCACGGCATCAGGGTTCCAGCGGGTCAGAAGCACAAGCGCCGCCCCGGCACAGATCGCCTCGGCCATCGAGGCAATCATGCCCGCCACATGAAACAGTGGCATGAAGCAGGTCATGACCGAGCTGTGATCGGTGCGATACCAGACCCGCTGCGCCTCGGCGACAAAGCCGGCAGCGCTATGGGTGGTAAAGCAGGCTTTGGGTCGGCCAGTGGTGCCGGACGTATAAGGCAGGATCGCAAGCGTCTCTCCCCCGGGCGGCATTGGCGGCAGGCTGAGCCCCCGACCCGCCCGGATTGCGGCCTCGAAATCGACCGAGATCACTGGAACCTCTGCCGGTGCGGGACGCAGCATCACCTCCGGCAGCGGATCAGATGTCTCCGGCACCCGGTCGAGGTAACGCAGGCGCAGGATCCGGTCGAGCGCGCCCGCCCCGGTCAGGCCCGCGAACCGCTCCAGCAGCTCATCCGCCACAATTGCCATACGGGCGCCGCTGTCACCAACAATCCAGCCCAGTTCTTCAGCTGTATTCATCGGGTTGACCGGCACGACCACACCGCCCGCCCGCAGCACGGCATAAAAGCCGATCACAAATTGCGGCGCATTTTGCAGGTCAAGAACAACACGGTCACCCGGGCGCAGCCCGTCGGCAACAAGCCAGGCAGCCAGCGCGCAGACATCCGCCTGCAAGGCGCCATAGCGCAAGACGGTGCCGTAATAGTAAAGCGCCGGCCGCTCCGGCCAGGTCGTGGCGCTGCGCTCAAGCAAAGCGGCAAGATTTTCGCCGGTCACCGGCAGATCAGCAGCAAGCCCGGCCGGCCAATGCGGCGATTGCAGCCCGGTCTGGAAGGCCAATGTCTCTGAACCCGGCGCAGCGGCAGGGGTATTGTCGCTGATTTCGGCCTTCGGCGTCATTCCTGCTCACGTCCTTTGGGTCTGATATATGAAATCAGGTTCCTAATAATGAAACAAGCACCTGCTGTACGGGTCAAAAGGGATTAGACAGAAAATCCCCAAACATGCCCGATTTCAGAACGAACATGCTGTTCTTGCAGAGATGTCAAAAGGCCGTTCAGGCCTGTCTGAGCATCCGCAGCATCACCCGGATCGCCGCTTCGATATGCGCAAGGTCGCTCTCTTCTTCAGGGCAATGGCTGCGTCCGCCGACCGAGGGCACGAACAGCATCATCGCGGGCACGATGCGCCCGATGATCCCGGCATCATGATTGGCGCCGGACAGCAGCTCGCAGGTCGCGACGCCTTCTGATTTCGCAGCCGCAGACATTGCCGCCGCAAGGGTTGCATCCATTGGAACCGGCTGGTCCGAATAGACCCGGCGGATCCGCAGACCGAGCTTTTCGTCAGTCGCGACCGATTCCGCCAACTGCTCCACCGCACCGCGCAGGGCGAGCAACTGCCCGCCATCCGGGCCGCGCAATTCAAGACCCAGGCGCACCTCACCCGGCACCACATTGCCCTGATTGGGTGCAACGCTGAAGACGCCGATGGTGCCGCGCAGATCCGGATCACCGGCGGCGCGGATCATCGCCCGGAACTCTGTCGCAAAACGCGCGGCTCCGGCCAGCGCATCACGGCGCAGATCCATCGGGGCAGTCCCGGCGTGATCGGCCTGGCCTGTAAAGCGCAGCGCCAGCCGCTCCTGACCGGCAATCGCGGTGACCAGCCCCAGCGGAATACCTGCGGCTTCCAGCACCGGGCCCTGCTCGATATGCAGTTCCAGATAGAACGCCACATCCGAAAAATCATAGGGCGCATTGGCAGGCGTAAACCCTGCCGCCTGCATAAGAGGCGCAAGCTCCGTGCCATCGGCTGCGCGGGCGCGGGCAAGGGCCACCTCATCATGCAGCCCTGCCATGGCGCGGCTGCCGGTGAAAGGGCCGAACCGCCCTTCTTCGTCGCGAAAGGCGATGACCTCGATGGCGCGGCCCTGCCAGCCTTCGGCTTTCAGCTGTTTCAGGACCGAAAGGCCAGCAAGCACCCCGATGGCGCCGTCAAACGCGCCGCCCCGCTGCACCGAATCGAGATGCGAGCCGATCAGGAATTTGGGGCCCCTGCCCTCAAGGCGCAAAATGGCATTGCCGAAGGCGTCATAGCGTGCGCCAAGACCCGCCGCGCGCGCCTCGGCCAGCAGCCAGTCATGCGCCTGATTATCCGCCGCGCTGAAGGCAAGCCGGGACCAGCCGCCGTCAGGATCGGCCCCAAAGCCCTTCAGCCGCGCGAAATCCGACCGGAAATCCATCGCTTAACCCGGGCGGCGGGGCGAGGCCCGCATGACAAAACGTCCCTGTCCCTCGTGACCGAGGAAGACCCCATCCTCGACCACGAGCTTCCCCCGCAGGATCGTGGCGGTGGCAAATCCGGTCAGCTCCTGCCCGCTATAGGGGTTGTACCCAATGTTGCCGTAATCGCTGGCGGGCGTGATGGTGTGACGCGTCACCGGGTCGACTAGCACCAGATCAGCGTCATAGCCCGGGGCGATAATACCCTTATTTTCAAAGCCGAAAATCTGCGCCGGGAGGGTCGAGAACAGCTCGACAAACCGCATCAGCGACAACCGGCCCTGATCGACGCTGCGGGTCCAGAGCACCGGCAGCCGGAACTCGATCCCGGTGGTGCCATTGGCAACGGTGGTGAAAGACGGCAGGCCTTTGCGCTTGGCCTCAGCGCTGTAGCTGACCTCATCCGAGGCCACGAGGCTGAGACCGCCCTGCGCAAGCCCCCGGAACAGCGCGTCCTGATTTGCCTGATCGCGCAGCGGCGGCGACAAGATGTAGTTATAGCCATCCTCGCGCTCCAGCGCCTCTTCGGTCAGCGCCAGATAATGCGTGCAGGTCTCGGCGGTGATCTTTACGCCTTCGGCCCGGGCGCGGGCGACCAGATCAATCGCCTCGGCGGCCACCAGATGCAGGATATGAACGCCGCAGCCGGTGGCACGGGAGAAGGTTATGGCCCGCGAAACGGCTTCGATCTCCACGATCTTCGGCCGGGTCAGCGCGTGATAGCGCGGATGTTCATGGCCTGCCGCAACTGCCTCGGCCCGCAGCCGTTCGACAATATCGGCATTCTCGGCATGCAGCACCACCGAGAGGTCATTCTGCGCCGCCGCCTCCATCAGCGCATAAAGCGCGCCATCGGTCAGCTTCAGCCCGTCTTCCTCATAGACAGTATAGACCTTCAGCGTGGTGACCCCAGCCGCGCGCAGCGCAGGCAGTTCGGCAAGCGTCTGCGCATTCACATCGGTGACGATGACATGCAGCCCGTAATCCACCGTCACATTGGCATCGGCCTGGCCCCGGCGATGGCTCAGCCCCTTCAGGATCGAGCCGCCGCGTCTTTGCAGCGCGAAATCGACCACCGCCGTGGTGCCGCCGCGCAAGGCCGCAATCCCGCCCGAGCCGAAATCATAGACGGAACGCACGCCCATGAAGCCGACCATCAGATGCACATGCGGATCGACCCCGCCCGGGATCACGATCCGGCCGGTCGCATCGATCACCTGTGCCTCTGGCGCGACAAGGCGGCCCTCGCCCGGCGGCAGCACCGCGCGGATGCTTTCGCCTTCGGTCAGCACATCGGCAAATTGCACGCCATTCGGGGTGACAACGCGGCCCCCGGTGATCAGGATCGACATCAGCAGCCCTCCAGCGCCTGGGAAAGATCGGCGATCAGGTCTTCCGGGTCTTCGACCCCGACCGAGATGCGCACGAGGCTCTCACTGATCCCCATGGCAAGGCGCTGCGCCTGCGGCACCGAGTAATGCGAGGTATTGCCAGGCTGGGAAATCAGGCTTTCCACACCGCCAAGCGAGGCACCGATGCCAAAGAGCCGGGTGGCATCGACCACATGGCGCGCGGCATCCTGGCTCTGCGCCTCAAAGGACAAAAGCGCGCCAAATCCGGTCATCTGGCTTAGGGCCAGCGCGTGATCGGGATGAGAGGTCAGGCCGGGATAATGCACCTTTGCCACTTTGGGATGCGCGGCGAGGAATTCAGCCACTTTCTGGCCGCCGGCATTATGGGCCGCCATGCGCAGCGCATAGGTGGTCATGCCGCGCAGCAAAAGCCAGGCGGCATGTGGGTCGACAATGGCGCCTGAAGCCTGCTGATTGCTGCGCAGCCTGCGCGTCAGATCCCGGCTGCCGCAAACCGCGCCCAGCAAAAGATCGCCATGCCCGTTGAGGTATTTCGAGGCGGAATGCACCACCAGCGCCGCCCCAAGGTGCAAAGGCCGCTGGTTCATCGGCCCGCCGAGAGTGCCATCGACCACAACAGGAATGCCGCGCAGTGCCGCCAGATCCGAGATCGCCCGCAAATCAACTACCCTGAGCAGCGGATTGGTCGGGGTCTCGACATAGATCGCTTTCGTCCGTTCTGTCACCGCGGCCAGAACATCCGCCACCGCGCCCGACGCCGCCCAGACCACATTGACGCCCTGACGCGGCAGCACATCACGGAAATAGCGGATGGTGCCGCCATAGATATCGGGCAGTGCCACCAGCTCGTCGCCGGCTTCCAGCAAAGGTGCCAATGCCCCCGCAATCGCCGCCATGCCCGAGGCGTAAAGCACGCAGGACTGCGCCCCTTCCAGCGCCGCAACCCGCTGTTCCGCCGCCAGAACAGTGGGGTTGCGCACCCGGGAATAGACATAGCCGCGTTTTTCGCCGCTGTTGATTGCCATCAGCTCGGCAGTGTCTTTCGCGACAAAGGTGCCGGTCTGATAGACCGGCGGCGAAACCGCCCCCATTGCCTCCGCCGGGTCGTGACCGGCGTGAACCGCGATCGTGGCCAGGCGGAGTGCGGGGGCTTTTGTCATTTCGTCAGCTCTTTCGCGATGATGATGCGCAGGATCTCGGACGTGCCGCCCCCGATCTCAGCCAGTTTAGAATCGCGGAAATGGCGCTGCATGTCGAATTCCATCAGATAGCCCCACCCGCCCATCATCCGCATACCGTTCAGCGCGGCGCGGACATACATCTCGGACGAGAAGAGATTGGCCATCGCGGATTCCTTGTTATTCGGAATGCCGCGATCCACGAGGTTTGCAGAACGATAGAGCAGGAGCCGCGCGGCCTCGATCTCCATATCCATATCGGCGAGCTTCGCCTTGGTCAGCTGGAAGCTGTTGATCTTCTGCCCGAACTGCTTGCGCTCATCGGTATATTGCAGGATTTTCTCCAGCACCGACTGCGCCGCGCCGACATTGACGCCGGTCAGGCAGCAGCGCTCGTAATCCAGCGTCTTCAGCGCATTCATCCAGCCGCCATTCACCTCGCCGATCACATTCTCTTTCGGGATGCGGCAATCGGTCAGGAAGATCTCGTTCAGATCCATCGGCTTCAGGCCCAGCTTCTTCAGCCGCCGGATTTCCATGCCTTTGGTGCCGGTCGGCACCAGCAGCATGGTGATGCCCTTATGCTTCGGGGCCTCCGGGTCGGTGCGGGTCATCAGCAGGATGTAATCCGCCACCTGGGCGGCAGAGCAGAACATTTTCTGCCCGTTGATCACCCATTCCTCACCGTCCAGCTCGGCCCGTGTCACCAGCGAGGCGGCATCAGACCCCGAGCCCGGCTCGGAAAGCGAGAGCGCGAAACGGATCTCGCCGCGCGCCAGTTTCGGCAAAAGCTCTTTCTTCTGCTCTTCGGTCGCGAAATGCGTCAGCGCATCGGTCGCGATGACCACGGTCGTATAGTAGAGATTGGCACCGGCCTCGAAATGGCGGGCGAATTCTTCCAGAAACACCACCAGATCGGTGCAGCTGCCGCCCATGCCGCCATATTCGACCGGGATCGGCAGCGACAGCCAGCCCGCCGCCGCCAGCTTGTCGTAAAGCTCGGTCGGGAAGCGCTCGGCCTCGTCACATTCACGCACATATTCAATCGGGCATTCACGCGTCAGGAAGCTGCGCAGATTGTCGCGCATCAGCCGCTGTTCTTCGCTAATCTCGAAATCCATCTTATTTCCCCGTCCAGCGTGGTGCGCGTTTTTCTGCAAAGGCCCGCGGACCTTCCTTGTAATCTTCCGAGGCCCGGATGCGATCCCGCGCGGGCAGGCCGGAGTAAAGCTTTTCAAAAGCCTCGCGATCCGAAAGCCCCTCGACCTCGCGCGTCACCTCGAGCAGCGCGGCAACCGCCAGCGGCGCGGCCGAGACGATCTGCGCGGCCAGGGCGCGGGCCTCATCCATCAGTGCCTCAGAGGTGGTGATCCGGTTGACGAAGCCATATTTATGCCCCTCCTCCGCTGTCAGCCGCCGCCCGGTCAGCAAAAGCTCGGAGGCGATATTCACCGGCAGCCGGCGATGCGCCCGCCACAGCCCGCCCGCTTCGGGGATGAAACCGCGTTGAAGCTCTGGCAGGCCAAACTCGGTCTTTTCCGTGCAAAGGACCAGTGTCGCGAAAAGCGCAAACTCAAAGCCGCCACCGACCGCAAGCCCGTCGATCGCCGCGATCACCGGCTTGACCATATCCTGGCGATTCAGGCTCATGAACCCGTTCGGGCCGAAATCCTCGCCATCATCGCCCGCCGCGACCGCCTTCAGATCCCAGCCCGCCGAAAAGATCTTCCCCCCTGCCGCGGAAACAATCCCGACCCGCAGATCCGGGCTTTCATTCAGCTGCGTCAGCGCCGCATCGAAATCGCGGCTGGCCTGCTGGTCAAAGGCATTGGCGGGCGGGTGGTCAAAGACGATCTCCAGCACCGGACCCCGGATTTCGGTTCTGATGCGGCTCATGCCGGGAACTCCCGCAGCACGTCTTTCGAGATGATGTCACGGTGGATTTCAGAGGTGCCCTCCCATATCCGCTCGACGCGGACATCGCGCCACATCCGCTCAATCGGCCATTCTTTTGAGACCCCCATGCCGCCCAGCATCTGCAGCGCGTTATCGGTCACGCGCCCCGCCATTTCCGAGCCATAGAGGTTGACGATAGAGGCCTCCCGCTGGGTGATCAGCCCATCCTCCATCCTCGCGGCGCCATTCAGCACCAGAAGACGGGTCGCCTCGATCTCCATCGCCATATCGGCCAGTTTGAACGAGGTGCCCTGGAACTGCCCGATGGTCTTGCCAAAAGCGCGGCGCGTATTGGCATATTGCGCGGCGATGCCCATGGCGCGCTCGGCCAGGCCCACCATATTGGCCGAAAGCATCACCCGGCCCGAAAAGATCCAGCTTTTCGCAATGGCAAATCCGCCGCCCTCTTCGCCAATGATATTGGCGGCCGGCACGCGGACATCCTCCAGCGCGATCGAGCAGGATTTGAAACCCCGGTTGCCAACCAGCTCCAGCGGGCTGACACTCACGCCAGGCAGGCATTTGTCGACGAGGAAGCAGGTGATCCGCTTCTGCGGCCCTTTCGGGGTCTCATCGACGCCGGTAACGGCGAAAAGGATGATGAAATCCGCCACCATCGCCATGGTGATGAAGATCTTTTCGCCATTGATGATGTAATCATCGCCGTCGCGCACCGCCCTGGTGGCGATCTGGCGCGCGTCAGAGCCTGCGCCCGGCTCGGTCAGGCCAAAGCATTCCCAGCGTTCGCCGCGGATCACCGGTTTCAGATAGGTTTCGATCTGGTCACCGGTGCAGGCTTTCAGGATCGGCGCCGGGCGGTTGCAGATGATGTTAAGCGCCCGTGTGGTGCGCCCTAACTCAATCTCCGCCACCGCGCGCAGCCGCTGCCCAAGGCCGCCACCGCCCAGCTCTTCGGGCATGTTCAGCGCGTAATATCCGGCATCTATTGCCTTCTTTTTCAGCTCACGGAACAGATCTTCCGGGACCTTATCGGCCTTTTCGATCAGATCCTCATGGGGCATCAGCTCTTTTTCGACAAAGGCACGCACACCCTGGGCCACCATACGCTGATCTTCGCTGTAGGCTGCATAGCTCATCATTGAAACCCGTATTGCCGATCCGAAAGATCGTTTCATTATTTGACATGACGTTTTATGAATTCGCAAAACTTGTCAATATAGCAACGCCTGGAATGGTGGGCGCGTTATGGCCCGCAGGCCGAACGTCTTAAGCGCTTATCCAGGCTGTTCATGGAGGAAACGGCTCCCCGGTGCCGGCCCCGGGAGCGCAGGACGACAAAGGCCGCCCGCCGGAACGTGCCCCGTGACACGACAACGCATGATGCCAGGGCAGCTATACGGCGATCGCTGGTCGAAGCCCCACCCGCCATAGGTCGGAGACGGGTCTGAGGAGCCGCCCATGCGCGCCAGCGCGAGGCTGCGGCCATCCGGCGGGTTCAGGGAAAGAAACATACCGGAGCTCCAGAATATCACGGCGTTTTTGTTGTTTTTTTCCGACATATCCGCCGCATCCGTCACTTTTGGATAACATCCCATAATCTTGCATTATCGGACCTCTATACGGTTTCCATGAAAACCTGAAAAACACCGGCATAGCAAAGCCCTGACCGGACCTGTTCCAGCGGATTTGCGCTTTCAGGCGGACCGGCCGCCCCCAGAACTGCCGGCTCGCGAAGATCTTCTCCGGGCTTTGGATGCGGCTTCGCGTGATCCGGACCATCTACCCCGGTAACGTGATTGCGCAGGATCATTGAGGGATTCGCATTCCAAATCAGGCCGTGACAAGAATCGCCTCGGTGTTTTCCGGAACACGCCCTGGGTAGAAAATGGCCTGCCTTGCGTTACCGTGACTGCGGGGCTCACTCCGGGTGCAAGAAGTCAGCACAGAGCCCCCTTCCCCCAGCCTGTTCATAACTAAATACTTTTAAAACAATACATTGAATAAATTTACTCAACGGTCACCTGAGGAAGAAATCAAAATCTGGCAGGCCTGCTCAAGCCCAACACAAGATACCCGTGAACGATTTTTCTTGAGAACTGAGAACCGCGCAGGCATACGTGTAACGACAAAAGTAAGAAATGATCGCAAAGTGCGTTTCTGGGGCAGGATAAAGTACCTGCTTCACCGAGTAACGCAAACCTGCGACAGATCACGAGCGGACCATGACCCTACCTGTTCTTCACGACAAACTGAAGGCAGATGCCCACCTCCTTTCGGAGGCCCTGGAGCGTATGTCGAAGCTGTTCCTGGCGCCAAAAGAAGAAAAGACACTTCGCAGCTTTACCTCTTCCGAGGTCGCAGAACTTTTGCGGGTCAGCGATGGCTATCTGCGCAAGGCCCATTTCGACGGCAAAATCCCCGAGGTAGAGCAGGGCTCCGGCGGCAAGCGCCAGTATACGGCGGCCTCAATCATCGACATCCGTCGCATTCTGGCCCAGACCGCCAAAGACCCGTTTCAGTTCCTGCCCGGTCGCCGCGAGGGCGACAAGCTGCAGATCTGGTCCACCGTGAATTTCAAGGGCGGATCATCGAAAACCACGACGACCGTTACCCTTGCCATGCGGCTTGCGCTCCGCGGCTATCGGGTGCTGGTGGTGGATGCCGATCCACAGGCCTCGCTGACGACATTCTTCGGCTATCAGCCCGAAATCGACTTCCGCCAGGGCGGTACGCTTTATGATGCGATCCGCTACAATGATGGCGATACAACGCGTGTGTCGATCACCACTGTCTTGCGACGCACCTATTTCCCGGGGCTGGATCTGGTTCCGGCCGGGATCCTGCTCTCCGAGTTCGAAACCGAGACGCCAACGGCGCTCAGCCGGGGCGAGCAGCCTGTCTTTTTCAACCGTATCCGGGATGCTCTGCGCCAGGTCGAAGATGATTACGACATCGTTCTGATCGACTGCCCGCCGCAGCTCGGCTACCTGACAATGTCGGCGGTTTGTGCCTCCACCTCCCTCCTGATGACGATCACCCCCGAGCGGGTGGATCTGGCCTCGGCCAGCCAGTTCCTCATGATGGCCTCTGGTGTCATGGAAGTGCTGCACACCAACGGCGGCGCCGGCGCCTTTGACAATTTCGCCTATCTGCTTACCCGGTTCGACACGTCGATCAGCACCCAACAGGATCTTGCGGAGTGGATACGCGAGCTTCTCGGGACAAGCGTGATACCGACCCCCTTCGTGAAGTCATCGGCTGTCAGCGAGGCGGGATTGTCACAGCGCACTATCTTTGAGGTCGATCTGTCTTCGGTCAAAAACCGTAAGACCTTCGAACGGGCGCTGGATTCTGCGACCGGGTTTTCCAACGATATCGAGAAGCTCATTCAGGCGGCCTGGGGCCGGGAGGTGTCCGATGCGAAATAACATCCTGGCTCAAAGCCTCCGGAAAAGCCTTGAAGGCGGCGATAAGACAGCAGAGGTCGCAGCGCCCTCCCCTGCCCCCAATGCGGACGGCCCGAAATCCCTGAAGTCGATGGCGGATGTGCTGTCGAGTGTTTCCGCGCAGGCCCCCCAGGATGTCGATCCCGCAGAGATCGCCAACTCCGAAATCGCAGACCGGTTCGACGTACAGGACGGGCTGAGCGATCTGGTTGAGTCGATTCGTTCCTCAGGCCAGCAACTTCCGGTCATGCTCCGCCATCGCCGCGGCGCGGGACCCAGATACGAAGTGGTCTATGGCAGGCGCAGGATTGCCGCCTGCCGTGCCCTCGGCATCAGGGTGGCTGCCTATATCAAGGACATGAGCCTCGATGAGGCCCTCATGTCCCAGGCGCTTGAGAACTCCGCAAGGCTCGAACGAAGCTTCATTGAACAGGCTGTTTTCGCCGCCAAGCTCGAGGAGGCAGGGTTCACTGCCGAGCGCATCTGCCAAGCGCTTGCCATCGATTCAAGCACCCTCAGCCGGTTGCGGACTGTTGTGCGCGACATCCCTGATCAGCTCATTCAGCGCATCGGAGCGGCCCAGGGCATCGGGCGCCGTCCCTGGATGGAGCTGCGCGACCTGATCAAGGGCGCCAACGACAAGGTCGTCAAAAAAGCGGTCAGCATCGTCCCGGAAAGCGGATCAGCGGCAGAACGGCTGGAAGCGGTCATCAGCGCCCTGTCTTCGGGCAGCATCAATGACGAGCCCAAAGCTCAACGATCCCGCCCGGCGCCACAGCGAACTGTCATTGCGGGTTCTGTCAGCTGCCATCTGGCGACCGGAAATCTGGTTCTGCGCGCAGATCGAAAACAGGATCGTGCCTTCCTCCGCTATGTAGAGGAGCAGCTGGCCCAGCTTTATTCTGATTGGTCCAGCGCACAGACTGAAACCTGTAACTCATTGATTTATAAAGATTGACCATGGTCAATCGGCGAAATCGACCCCACAGGCAAATCACGAGAAAAGGAGCAGACTTCAGGCAAAAAGAAACCCCCGAAAGCGGTGAGCTAACGAAGGGTCCCTGTAACTTCAGCACTTACTAGGTACCCCCAAAATCGAATCAGCGCAACACCGATTTCGGTGAACAGACTTCGTTTGCCGTCTGAAATCGCATGAAGCACATCACATCCACGGCCCTTGCGGCCGGGGCACAGGAAACTTGTGCCAAATCCGCGGAGCAGTCGCTTCCCGGGATGGGGTCGATCACCCTGCAGCCGGCGTTCCGGCCGATCTCGCGGCGTGACATCATGGCCGCGGTCAATACCTGCGGCCGCGATCTCGGCATTCGGCAAGGGGCGGTTGTTGTCCTGGACGCTCTGCTGAGCTGCCTGCCCTGCCAGGGCGCGGATGGGCGCGAAACCCTCGTGTCACCGGCCACCCTCCTCACCATCTATGCCAGCAACGAAACCCTGTGCTTCCGCGCCAGGGGGCTCACCGACCGTCAGCTGCGCCGGCACATAGAGACGCTGGAAACCGCCGGCCTGATCCTCCGCCGTGACAGCGCCAATGGCAAACGCTTCCCGGTGATGCGGCATGGCAAACCGATCGGCGCCTTCGGGCTCGATCTCTCCCCCTCTTCGCGCAATCCGACGCATTGCTCGCGCTTGCCCAGCGGCGCCGCGAAGAAGCAGATGAGCTGCGCGGGCTGCGGGCGCAGATCCTCAGGCTCCGCGCGGCCTGCGCCGAACTGCATCTGGATGCGGCCCTCACCGTCTTCATCGACGGGTTGCGCAACCTGGTGCGCCGCACAACGCTTACCCTTTGTGAGGCGCGTACAGCCCTCGCCCGGCTGACCACGGTCTTCTCTTCTGATATCCCGCCTCAGTCAGCGCAGGATCCTCAGGCAAGGCGGGATGAGCCCCGCCTGCCGCCGAATGCGGGGCCAGCGCACTCCGCTTGCCACCCGGAGAATACCCTCGACCACGACAGGGCTGAACCCATGGAAGAAGCCCCTGCCACACAAGACACATGTTCCGCGGCGTCGACCAACCAAACGCCCGCCTCTGACGGACGAAATGTCCGCCACATAGAGCAAGAGTCAGATACAAAAAAAAGAAAGAAGGAACCCGGATCACCTGCCAGCTGGACGGCCTTGACCGAGGTCAGCGCTTTCTATCCCGAACCATCCACCGCTCAGGACGCCACCCGCATCGCGTTTGAATTCGGAAAGATGCTGAGAATAAGCCAGGACATTCTGGCAAGCGCTGCGAACCGGCTCGGGCTGTGGGGGCTTCTGAGCCTCGAAGACCGCATGGCAAAACAAATCGGCTCCATCCTCAACCCTGATGCCTATGTCCGGTCCGTCCTTCGTGCCTGAACCCACGCATCCAGACCAGATCGGACAGATAGACCGCCCGAAAGGAATCAGATAGGTTCTTTGATTGTTCTCGTGCGGGAACACTGCGAGGTGAGATCATGTGCAACCTTTACGCCCAGACCAAAAGCCAGGACGCGATGCGCCAGGTCTTTCGTGATGCGTTGGGCCAGGACGAGGAGCTTATCGATACCACGGGCAATCTCGCGCCTGCTTCCGGTCTCTTTCCCGACTATCCGGCACCGATCATTCGCCACGGTAACGGCCGCAGCTGGACCCTGACCACCGCCCGATGGGGCATGCCGACCCCATCAGTCTATCTGACCGGCAAGCGCACGGATCCGGGCGTCACGAATATCCGCAATGTCGGATCGCCCCATTGGCGCCGCTGGCTCGGAGCAGAACATCGCTGCCTCGTTCCCTTCACCAGCTTCTCCGAACCTGATGGCCGACCGGGAGCACCTCGCAACAGCGCGGTCTGGTTTGCCCTCGGCCAGGACCGGCCGCTCGCCTTCTTCGCCGGCATCCGTACCGAATGGACTTCGGTCAGGAAACTGAAAGAGGGCGAAGTGACCGCGGACCTTTTCGGTTTCCTGACCTGCGAGCCCAATGCCGAGGTTCGGCCCGTGCATCCCAAAGCCATGCCGGTGATCCTGACGCGCCCCGAAGACTGGCGCTGCTGGCTGACCGCGGACACCAATACGGCGCTGCAACTGCAGCGCCCGCTCCCCGACGGACAGCTGCAGATCGTGGCGGAGGGGCACCATGCAGACCCTGCGTAAGCGGCTTACATATGAGAGCCATGCGGACCCGCTGCACCTTCTGAACAGCCGCGTTCATGAAGTCGAAGGGCGCGGTCGGATCGGGTTTGCTCTCTTTCAGGCCGCCCGGCTGACAGGGCCGGTCTTCTGGATCATGCTTGCGCATGACCGGGACAGGCTGTTACCGGGATCCCTGCCGGAAGGCGTTGCCGGGCGGCTGCATTTCATCGAGGCTCCGGGTGAGACGGATCTGCTCTGGGCCGTTGAAGAGGCTTTGCGGGCGCGGCCGGTGTCTCTGGTCATCGCGGCGCCGGAAAAGCCCATCACGCTGACCGCGGGCAGGCGGCTCCAGCTTGCCGCCGAAGCCGGGCACACCACGGGCCTCATGCTGATCCAGGAAGGCAAAGGCAGCAATGCCGCCGAGACGCGCTGGAAATGTGATCCGCTGCCTTCACCTCTGGACTCGACTCGCCATCGCTGGATCCTTAATAAGAACAAAAAGGGAACAACCGTATTCTGTGATGTGAACTGGAATGGCGCGACGGCTGCTGTCCATCTGGTTCCCCAGGCTCGCGAGCGATGTCAGCCTGAGGATCCGCCCGCTTGATGGGCCTTTTGCGTTGACGCTCAGGGCGTCGAACGCGGAACATCTGCATTGTCTGAACAAGGCCGCCACGGCGGCAGGCCTCCATCCCGGCATGCCGCTCGCCGATGCGCGCGCGGTTTGCCCTGCGCTTTCCACCCGTCCGGCCGATCTGATCCGCGAGGGCAGGGCGCTTGAGGGCCTGCGACGGTGGGCGAGCCGTTACGGACCACATGCAGCGAAAGACGGAACGGATGGGCTGGTCGTCGATGTCTCGGGCGTGCCGCATCTTTTTGGCGGTGAGACAGAGCTGCTTGCCGATCTCGAGGCGTGGTGTGAGCGGACAGGCGTTTGTGCAAAGAGTGCCATAGCGGAAACCCGTGGCGGCGCCTGGGCCTTGGCCCGCCATGGCGGCGGCGTGATCCCGGAAGGCGGGCTCCTGGCCCGGCTTGGGCCGATGCCGGTCAGCGCGCTTCGGATCGAACCTGCAGTTGCCGAAGCTCTGATCCGGCTTGGGCTGCACAGGATCGCTGATCTGACCACCGTTCCCCGGCCGCCCTTGGCGCGGCGGTTCGGCGCGGATCTTCTGCGCCGCCTTGATCAGGCGCTCGGGACGCAGTCCGAGCCGGTTGCGGCCGGGGCGGAGGCCCCGCATTTCGGGGTGCGGATGATCCTGCCCGATCCGATCGGGCTGACGGCGGATGTCATGGGCGTGCTCGACCGGCTGCTCATCCGGCTTTGCGACAAGCTGGCATTGGCCCGGATGGGCGCGCGCGCGGTCCGGCTGGAGCTGCAGCGCGTGGACCGCTCGGCGGCGGTGGTCGATGTGGGGCTTGCCCGCGCAATGCGCGACCCGGCCCGGATCTCGGCTTTGTTCTTCAAAGGGGTCGATGAGGTCGATTCCGGTTTCGGGATCGACGGGTTGCGCCTCACCGCCACAATGACCGAGCCGCTGGCCCCCGAGCAGATCGGCAATACAGAAGCGCGGGCCGGGGATGAGCTCTCAGATCTGATCTCCCGGATCGGCAACCGGCTCGGGTTTGATGCCGTGCAGCGCTTCCTGCCCGCCAGCAGCCGCATTCCCGAGCGGAGTTTCGTGACCGTTCCCGCCGCCTCTGCGCCGCCGGTGCCGTTCCCGCAGGGGCGGCGCCCCCGCCGGCCCGTCACCCTCTTTCCCGCAGAACTGCTGACCCAGGTCTCGGGCAACCCGCCCGCGCGGTTCAGCTGGCGCAGGATGGGCTTTTCCACATTGCGGGCCCATGGCCCGGAGCGGATCACGCCGGAATGGTGGTGCGACGACCCGGCCTGGCGTTCCGGCGTGCGGGATTACTGGCGGGTAGAAACCAGTGAGGGGCCACGGCTCTGGCTCTTCCGCACGCCGCAATCGGGGTCACGGGACTGGTATGCGCAGGGGGTTTTCCTGTGACCGCCTATGCCGAACTTTGCGTGACCTCGAATTTTACCTTCCTGCGCGGGGCGTCCCACCCCGAGGAACTGGTGAAACGCGCGGCCGATCTTGGCCTCACGGCCATCGCCATCACCGACCGCAACTCGGTCGCGGGGGTGGTCCGGGCTTTTTCTGCTCTGAAGGAACTCGCGCGGGTTGCGCAGGAGACAGGCCAAAGCCAGGCAGGGCAGGAGGCTTCTCTGCCCCGCCTGATCCCCGGGGCGCGCCTCGTGCTGACCGACAGTCCTGTGGAATGGCTCGCGCTGCCAACCGATCTGGCCGCCTGGTCGCGGCTCACACGGCTGTTATCGCTCGGGAAAAGGCGCGCTGAAAAGGGCAGCTGCCATATTGGCCTGGCCGATCTCGAGGAATGGGGCAGGGGGATGATCCTGATTGCCCTGCCGCCCGATCCGCTGGAAGAGAGCGGCTTCGAGCAGGATCTGCTCCGGGTTTCCGCCCGCTTTTCCGGTCAGTGCTTCCTTGGTGCGGCCCCCGTCTATGACGGGCAGGATCAGGAAAGGCTTGATTGTCTGGCCGGGATTTCGCAGGCGACCGGCCTGCCCAAAGTCGCGGTCGGCGATGTGCTGATGCACCGATCAAGCCGGCGCCCTGTCGCTGATGTGCTGACCTGTATCCGCGAGGGCTGCACCATCGACAATATCGGTGACCGGCGCCTTGCCAATGGAGAACATCGCCTGAAATCCGGCGAGGAACTGTCCCGTATCTTCCAGCGCTATCCGGCGGCGCTGCGCCGCACGGTCGAAATTGCCGACCGCTGTACCTTCCGCATGGACCAGCTGCGCTACCGCTATCCTGATGAGACAAAAAACGGCGAGCCCGCCCAGGCCCGCCTTGAGCGGCTGACCCGCGAGGGGCTGGCCTGGCGCTATCCGGACGGCGCGTCCGAAAAAGTCATGTCCGGCATCGAAAAGGAACTGCGCCTGATCGCCGAGGTGGAATATGCGCCCTATTTCCTGACGGTCTATGACATCGTCAGCTTTGCGCGTTCAAAGGGGATCCTTTGCCAGGGCCGGGGTCTGCCGCCAATTCCGTGATCTGCTACCTGCTCGGCATCACCGAAGTGCCGCCCGAGAGCATCACCCTGATTTTTGAACGCTTCATTTCGAAAGAACGCGGCGAGCCGCCGGATATCGATGTCGATTTCGAACATGAGCGCCGCGAAGAGGTGATCCAGTGGATCTATGAGCGCTACACCCGCGAATGCGCCGGGTTGACCGCTGTGGTGATCCATTTCCGGGCCCGCGCCGCGATCCGCGAGGTCGGCAAGGTCATGGGGCTGAGCCAGGACGTGATCGCCCGGCTTTCGGGCCAGATCTGGGGCTGGTCGTCAGAGGCCCCCGGCGAGGATCGGCTGCGCGACGCGGGCCTCAGCCCCGAAGACAACCGCGTGGCCCTTGCAGTGAAGCTGATCGCCGAGATCATCGGCTTCCCCCGGCATCTCTCGCAGCATGTCGGCGGCTTCGTCATCACACAAGGAAGACTGGACGAACTCTGCCCGATCGAGAATGCCGCGATGGAGAACCGCACCGTCATCGAATGGGACAAGGATGATATCGACGCGCTCGGGCTGTTGAAGGTCGATGTGCTGGCGCTCGGGATGCTGACCGCGATCCGCAATGCCTTCGGCCTGATCAGTCATCACCGGCAAGAGCAGCTGACGCTCGCGAATATCCCACCCGATGATCCTTCGGTCTATGACATGCTCTGCCGCGCGGATGCGATCGGGGTGTTCCAGGTCGAAAGCCGGGCTCAGCTGAATTTCCTCCCCCGGATGAAGCCGCGGAAATTCTATGACCTCGTCTGCGAGGTGGCCATCGTCCGGCCAGGCCCGATCCAGGGCGGCATGGTCCATCCCTTCATCAACCGCCGCCAGGGCCGTGAGAAGGTTGAAGATCTTTGCCCGGCCATGATGGAGGTGCTGGGCCGCACTTATGGCGTGCCACTGTTTCAGGAACAGGCGATGCAGATCGCCGTTGTGGCAGCCGGTTTCACCCCGGCCGAGGCCGACCGGCTGCGCCGCTCGCTTGCCACTTTCAGACGGATGGGCACCATCGGTGGCTTCCGCGACCGTTTTATCAACGGCATGGTCGGGCGTGATTATGGCGCGGATTTCGCGGCCCGCTGCTTTGCCCAGATCGAGGGCTTCGGCTCTTACGGCTTCCCTGAAAGCCATGCGGCCAGCTTTGCGCGGCTGGTCTATATTTCGGCCTGGCTCAAGCGCCACCATCAGGCGATCTTTACCTGCGCGCTGCTGAATGCCCAGCCGATGGGGTTCTACGCGCCGGCCCAGCTGGTGCGCGATGCGCGCGATCACGGTGTCGAGGTGCGCCCCGTCTCGGTGAACGAGTCCGTCTGGGAGTGCACCATCGAGCCCCGGGCCGATGGATCGCACGCGTTGCGGCTTGGATTTTGTCAGGTGAAGGGGATGCGTGAAGAGGATGCGGAATGGATCAAGGCCGCGCGTGGCAATGGCTATCCCGATGTCGAAAGCGTCTGGCGGCGTGCGGGGCTCAGGCCCGACGCGCTGGACCGGCTGGCAGAGGTCGATGGTTTCGCAGGACTTGGTCTCTCGCGGCGGGATGCCCTCTGGCAGGCGAAAGCGCTGAAGGCGCCAAAGCCGCTGCCGCTGTTCGGCCTCGATGGGGAAGGCGGGCAGGAGCCGGTGGCGCATCTGCCCCGGATGACGCTCGGCCAGGAGGTGATCGAGGATTACCTGTCCCTGCGCCTCAGCCTGCGGGCGCATCCGCTGGAACTCCTGCGCCCCAATCTGCCCGAAAGCCTGCCGGCGGCTTCGCTCCTGCACGCGACAGGCCGCATCCGGCTCACGGGCCTGGTCATCACCCGCCAGCGCCCGGGCACCGCCTCGGGTGTGGTCTTTCTTACCCTTGAGGACGAGACCGGTACCGCGAATGTCGTGGTCTGGAAGAAGATCTATGACGCTTTCCGCCCCGCCGTGGTGGCGGGGCGGCTTTTGCGGGTGACGGGGCGGATCGAGCGTGACGGACAGGTCACCCATCTGATCGCGGAAGCAATCGAGGATCTGTCAGCGCGGCTTTCAACCATCGGGCATCAGCTGCGGATCGGGGCCGAAACCGAGAGGGCAGGGGAGACCGTCAGGCCGACGCGGACAGCGGGCAGGGCGCGGCATCCGAGAGAGCAGGCGAAGAAGCTGTTTCCCAGCCGGGATTTCCATTGAGCAACCGCGCGCTGAACTGATCCTTCCGTATGGAGGTTTCTGTGCCGGTATCGAGGCTGATATCAGCCCCTTTGATGCCTGCCCCTATTCTTCGCGGTCCAAAGCGCAAACCGGCCTGTAATGTCTTTGCGGCAGGCTGTCGTCTGGCAACCCAGCCGGGCCCGGAAGAGCCGGGATCCCCGCTGCGCTGAGCTGATCGCGGGACCTGCCTTCAGGGATCAGGGCTCAGCGCCCGCCCCCGCGCGGCGAGTTCAAGGGCATTGCGTACCCCCATCTTGCTCAGCACCTTTTCGCGATGCGCCTCGACCGTGCGGATCGCAATCCCAAGCTGATCGGCAATCTGCTTGTTCATCGCACCCGTCAGCATCAGGTCCATCACCTCGGCTTCGCGCTGCGACAGCGAGGCGCGGCGATGGTCGAAATCGCGCCGATGCGCCGCCTGGGTCTGCGCGGCGAGGCCAGCGGCAATCGCGCGCAAAGCGAGATCAACGATGTGATTGTCATTGAAGGGTTTTTCAACAAAATCAAAGGCCCCGGCCTTCAGTGTCCGTACCGCGATGGGCACATCGGCATGGCCGGTCAGAAAGATCACCGGCACCACCGAGCCCATGGAATGCAGCCGTTCATAGACCTCGGGCCCCGACAGGCCCCCATGCGGACATCCATGATGATGCAGGTCATATCCTCCAGCGGCTGCGCGGCGAGAAAATCCTCGCCCGAGGCCCAGAGCCGGGTTTCGATATCGCGCGAGGCCAGCAAAAAGGCCAGCGCGTCGCGGATCGCCTCTTCATCGTCAACGATGTCAACCAGTCCGGTCATGCATCCCCCCTGCTCCCCTCAGCTTTTCCCTCGCCTGCGCCGGATCTCATGGCCGGCAAGGCGACCGTGAACACCGTTCCCCTGTCCGCGCTTCGCGCCAGGTCAGGCTGCCGCCATGCACTTCTATGATCGAGCGGCAGATTTTCAGACCCATTCCCATACCCTGCGGCTTGGTGGTGGCAAAGGCTTCGAAAATGCTTTCGCGCAGATCGGCAGAGATGCCCGCGCCGCAATCGTCGACCTCAAGCACCACCTTGCCCGGCGCTTCCGACAGCCGGACGGTGACCGCATCGCCATGGCGGGTCTCGGCCATGGCCTCCATACCGTTGCGGATCAGGTTGATCAGCACCTGTTCCAGCAGGATGCGGTCAGCGGCCACCTCTTGCCTGACCGCGCCATCGCGCAGAAGCCTGACCCGGTGTTCGCGCGCATCGGCCTGCAAAAAGCCCAGCGTTTCATCGACCACGGCGCTCAGGTCAAGCGGCTGGAAATGCGGCTCGCGCTTTTTCACCAGATCCTGGATCCGCCGGATGATCTGACCGGCGCGGTCGGCCTGACGGGCCAGTTTTTCTGTGGCGGTCCGGAGCACCTGAGGATCGGCTTTCTGGCGTTCCATCAGGTTCAGCATCCCCGCCGCATAAGAGGCGATGGCCGCCAGCGGCTGGTTCAGCTCATGCGCCAGCGTCGAGGCCATCTCGCCCAAAGTCACCAGCCGGCCGGTCCGCGCCAGGGTCTCATCCTGCAACCGGGTGCGCCGGGCCGCGCGGCGCGCCTCGGTGATGTCGATCACCGAGCCCATCCAGCCGCGATGCGCACCCATCGCGTCGATCAGCGGCGCCTCATAGACTTCGATGTCAATCTCGCGCCCGTCGCGTGCAACGAAACGGGTCTCGAAGCGCTGGCTGACCGCGCCGCCGGCGGCAAGCTGGCTATGGCGCTCCTGCGTCTCGGTCAGGATCGAGGGGTCCCAATAGGGCATTGGCGGCTGATGCCCTATCAGCTCCTCCGCCTCCCAGCCGACCAGATTGCAAAAGGCCGGATTGACGAAGAGAATGCGCCCGTCATGGTCCTTGGCGCGCAGACCCACGGTCAGGCTTTCCTCCATCGAGCGGCGAAAGGCGGTCTCACTCCAGAGCCGCATCTCGGTCTCGCGGCGTCGTTTCGACGAGCGGTAGAGCACGCCAAGCGCCAGCACCGCAAAGGCCGCAAGGGCGGCAATGGCGCCGAAAAGCGCGGTGGCGCGGAAGGCTCCGGCGCGGTATAGGCGCTGATATGCAGCCAGGTTCCCCGCAGCGGCGGATCGAAGCTGATGATATGTTTCGGATTTTCCGGGGCTGCTTCAAGACGCTGGCGGCTGGCCAGAACATTTCCGGACAGATCGACCAGCACGACGCCATATTGTTCGGCGATCCACCAGGGCAGATGGCGCTCCAGCACGCGGGGCAGGGAAAGCGTTGCGGTAACCACGCCCTGGCCTTCAGCCAGCGGCACGCCGATGGTCACCAGACCATCGCGCCCGACCGCGCCATAAACCGGGCGGATCGCCCCGGTGGGGCTGGCAAGGATCCGCGTGACCAGCGCGGCATCCGCCTCTGAACCAATGGCGGGCACCGCTGATCCGGGGGCGCCATCGGCATCAAACCACAGGATCGAAACCACTTCGGGATTTGACGTGATATGGCTGCGCGTCCTTGCAGCGATCACCTGATCCGACACGCCGCCGGCATGATCCAGCGCCAGCCGGACCAGCATATCCTCATCCACACCCAGCTGGAACCGCAGGGTCTGTTCGACCCAGAGCGCATCGGTCGCGAGTTTGTCGCGGGCTTTCTCGCCCTCGTCGCGGGCCACCAGCCAGACCAGCGCCCAGACCATGCCGACCAGCGCGATGATCGCAAGCAGCGGCACCAGGGACAAGAGATCCACACGCCTGCGCGGCGGATGCGCGATCTCCATCGCCCAGGAGCCACCACGCGGCGCCGCCCGCCCGGGTTGATCGGGAGAGCCGGGCCGGGCGCGGGCACTCAAAGGCGCGGCCTCAGTCATTAACGGGTCCGTGACCGTATCGCTTCACCCTTTGCTCCTGTTGCCGGGATCCTGTGTTGCCATATCTGTTTGCCCCCGCGCCCCATACGCAACTTTCTTGCCTTATTGCGGAATCCACAATAGCGAAACCGTGATCACGCTGGCAAGGAAGCAAACGGAAATCCCACGGCAGGAGGGCGGTGGGATCTGAGGAGGATATCATGATCACTCGTCGTTCACTTGCCGCTCTGGCCGGCGCCGCTGCTCTCGCCCTGTCCGTGCCGCCCCGGCCCTGGCTCAATCTGTCACCATCAAATTCAGCCATGTGGTGGCTCCCGACACGCCCAAGGGCAAAGGGGCCCAGAAATTCAAGGAACTGGCCGAGAAATACACCGAAGGCGCGGTGCTGGTTGAGGTCTATCCCAACAGCCAGCTTTACAAAGACAAAGAAGAGCTGGAGGCGCTGCAGCTTGGCGCCGTTCAGATGCTCGCGCCCTCGCTTGCGAAATTCGGCCCATTGGGCGTGCAGCAGTTCGAGCTGTTCGATTTGCCCTATCTGATGGCGGATTACGACGATCTGCGGAAGATCACCGATGGCGAGATCGGTCAGGAGCTTCTGGGCCTTCTCGATCCCAAGGGCATCAAAGGGCTGGCCTATTGGGATAATGGTTTCAAGATCATGTCTGCCAATTCGCCGATCGAAAGCACCGATGATTTCCTCGGCCTGAAGATGCGCATCCAGTCTTCGAAGATCCTTGAGGCGCAGATGCTGGCGCTGGATGCGGTGCCGCAGGTGCTGCCTTTCTCCGAGGTCTATCAGGCGTTGCAGACCGGTGTGGTCGACGGCACTGAAAACCCGCCCTCGAATATGTTCACCCAGAAAATGCATGAAGTGCAAAAGCATGCAACGCTCTCGAACCATGGCTATCTCGGTTATGCGGTCATCGTGAACAAGGCCTTCTGGGACGGTCTTGACCCTGCGATCCGCGAGCAGCTGGACCGCGCGATGGAAGAATCGACCATCTATGCCAATTCCATCGCCCGCGAAGAGAATGAATGGGCGATGGCCGAGATGATGAAGGCCGGCTACACCACCTTCCACGAACTGACCGAAGACGAGCGCGCCGAATGGATCGCGCGGCTGCGTCCGGTCCATGATGAGATGGCGTCCCGGATCGGCGCTGATCTGATCGCCAAAGCGCATGGCGTGCTCGGCATCGAATAATCCCGTCTGACAGATTTCCCTGCATGAACCCGGGGGCGCGGTCTCTCCGCGCCCCTTTTTGATCCCCTGACACGAGGTTTTGCCATGTTTCTGCGCATCCTCGACCGTTTCGAGGAGGTCCTGATCTCGGTGCTGATGGCAGCCGCCGTGATCCTGATCTTTGTTGCGGTCTTCCATCGCTTTTCGATCGGCTATGCCGCCGATCTGGTGCGCTATGCGCGCGCCAATGATATGCCCGAACTGCAATCCTGGGCGCGTTCGGTCTATTCCTCGATCAATTCGATCAAGCTGACCTGGGCCCAGGAGGCCTGTATCTATCTCTTTGTCTGGATGGCGAAATTCGGAGCCGCTTACGGCGTGCGGATCGGCATCCATGTCGGCGTTGATATGGTTGTGCTGAAGCTTGATGCCAAATGGCAGCGGATCGTGACGATCATTGCCATGTCGGGCGGCATCCTGTTCACCGCGATCCTTGTCTGGATCGGCACGACCTTTGTTTACCATGTCGGCGTCGGCGGCCAGATCTCGGCTGACCTCGAAATGCCGATGTGGATCGTCTATCTCGCGGTGCCGCTCGGCTCGGCGCTGATGTGTTTCCGCTTCATCCAGGCGCTGCATCTTTATGTCACCACCGGCCAGATCGTGCATCACGAGCATGGTCATGTCGACGGCATGGATGACGCGCCGGCACCCGCCAATGGAGGTGCCGCGAAATGACCGCACTAATCATCTTTGCCATTCTGACCGTGCTGCTGGCGACCTCGATGCCGGTGTCCATCGCGCTTGGTCTGACGGTGTTCAGCTTCCTCTATTTCTTCACCTCGATCCCGATGGACAGCATCGCGCTGAAGCTGTTCACCGGCATTGAGAAATTCGAGATCATGGCGATCCCCTTCTTCATCCTGGCGGGGAACTTCCTGACCCATGGCGGGGTCGCGAAGCGAATGATCGCCTTTGCCACTTCGATGGTCGGGCACTGGCATGGCGGCATGGGTCTTGCGGCCGTGGTGGCCTGCGCGCTTTTCGCAGCGATTTCGGGGTCAAGCCCGGCGACCGTGATGGCCGTGGGGTCGATCATGATCCCGGCCATGGTGAAAATGGGCTATCCGCCGCAATTCGCGGTCGGCCCGGTGGCGGCGGCCGGGGGGCTCGGCATCCTGATCCCGCCCTCGATCGTCATGGTGATGTATGCGGTGGCCACATCGGGGATGATGGCGACCGGCCGGATGGCGAGGTCGTCTTCTCGCCCTCGATCGGGCAGATCTTCATCGCGGGCGTGGTGCCGGGCTGATCCTGGCTGCAATGTATGCGGCGACCACCGTCTGGCGGGCCTGGAAGAACGGCTATCCGCGGCTGCCACGCGCCGGCTGGGCCGAGCGCTTTGCCGCGTTTCGCAAGTCGATCTGGGGTCTTTTGCTGATCGTCATCATCATGGGCGGCATCTATGGCGGTATCTTCACCCCGACCGAAGCCGCAGCGGTCTCGGCGGTCTATGCCTTTGTGATCGCGGTCTTTGTCTATAAAGACATCCGGATGCGCGATGTGCCGAAGGTGCTGCTGACCTCGGCGGCGATGTCGGCGATGCTGCTTTACATCATCACCAATGCCGTGATGTTCGCCTTTATCCTGACCTCGGAACAGATCCCGCAGCATATGTCGGACTGGATCGTCAGTCTGGGCTTTGGCAAGATCGGCTTCCTGCTGATGGTCAATATCATGCTGCTGGTGATCGGCATGGTGATGGAGCCTTCGGCGATCATCCTGATCATGGCGCCGATCCTCTATCCGATTGCGGTGAAACTGGGGATCGACCCGGTCCATTTCGGCATCATCCTGATCGTCAATATGGAGATCGGCCTCGCCACTCCACCGGTCGGGCTCAACCTCTATGTCGGATCAGCGATTTCGAAACTGGGCCTGACCGAGGTTTCGAAATCGGTCGTGCCCTGGCTGCTGACCGCGCTGGTTTTCCTGATGATGATCACCTACATCCCGGAAATAACGCTGTTCCTGCCACGACTTATGGGATGTAGCGACGATCTGCGGCGGATCTCGTCCGTGATCTGCAATCTCGCGGCCTGCTTTGGGTGGGTCGCGGGATTTGTATATTTCCCCCCGGCGCTTTGCCCTCATATGAGACCAGCGCCCATATGCGACGGTCGCCGGAACGGTTGCCAGCTTCTATTCTTCGCCGCAGACCTGCTCGCGCCGGAGGCAATGATAGAAGGACCCTCTCACGATGAAGGTCAGATCCTGGCCGGGACGATTGTCATCGCGGATGATCAGCCTGATATCCTGACGCAGTTCCGGGTCGGTCGGCCTCGATGATGCGGGCCATGTGGTCTTTGCCGCAGGAATATCCACCGGCCGCACCACGATCCTTGTCTTGCTGGCCCGCAGGATCTGCAGGTTGGAGCCGCCGCGCCTGGTTCCGATGATCCAGCCCTGAAGGCTGTCGATGCCGCTCTCGGTCAATGCGACGCCGGTGATCTCGAACTCCTGCGCAGGGCAAAACGGATGCCTTTGGTCTTGCCATCCACGGCTGTGATCCCGCTGAGGCGACCGATTTTGCCTGGAAATTCCGGCAGTTCTTCCATCACAGGCTTTTTCGGTCGGAAGAGGGTGTCGGCATCCGCAGGCGCTGTGGCCTCAAGGGACATCAGCGGAAGGGCAAGCAATGAGAGGGCAAGGGTGATCCTGCGCAGCATGGCTTCAGTTCTCCACTTCAGGGATAAGGGTTTCGGGGGGTGGCAGATCGCCGGGGATCGTCCAGAGCGTGATGTTGGCCCCGACCTCGCCCGTGGTTGTCAGGCGCAGCCATCGCGGCCCGGGCTCGCCGTCCAGCGGCGCGATGCGCAGATAGCCCTCTAGGCCGCTTTCCTGGCCAGAGTTGCTGTCGATTATCCATTCGGCAAACGGTGTCCCGGCCCCGCTGTCCGGGGTGGCGGTCCAGAGGATACCATCGCCGCCGCCGTCCGCGAGGCCTGCCGCGATCGCCAGCCGGATCGCGATCAGCGCCGTGGATTGCTGGGGAAGTTCTGCCTCGCCAGACATGGGGGCAGCCGTTGCAGGCCGGGCGCCATAGGCCATCGGTGGCAGCGGCTGTTCATCGGCGGGGGCGGGTGCCCAATCGGCAAATCCGGCCAGCTGCCCGACGGCAAGACAGGCCTGGGCCGGGCAGAGCGCCGCGTCTGCCTCGGCTTCGGTCAGCTCGTGCCGGGACGCCGAGAGGATCAGCGCGGCGGCCTTTGCGACGGGTTGGGTTGCGAAGCGCCAGCTGACATGCGGCCCCAGCCCGAATTCCTCGGGCGCGGCGACATTTTCCGCGCCATAGGCCGCGATCAGTTCGGCCCGTGTGGCGGGGCCGAGATTGTAGCGCGTCACCTCGATGAAAGAGACCGGGATCTCGCCGGACCAGGTCACCCCTAGGCGCGCTATGTAACGGCTGCGCGGCAGCGGGGCCTCGCTCAGCTCGACCAGCAGCAGCGCTTTTTCGATGGCTGTGACATCGGCATCCTTCTGCGCCAGGCCGCGGTCAGCCAGCGCGGCGTCCAGCGCCTGATCCAGTGCGGCCGGGTCAACAGGCGCATAATCTGAAACACGCGTGAAACCCTGCGCGAGGCTTTCAGGGTCGGCACTGGCGGGCCAGGCAAGGGTCAGGCTGAGGCAGATCGCAGACCAGAATGGGCGCATATTCGGGTTCCTTTTCGTAAGGTCATGGCAGGAACGGGCCGTAGCACCGGCCGGCCTCGTTATTGTAGATACAGGCCCCGCCGCCGCCATCGGTCCGCGCGCCGGCGGTGAAGACGATCTTGCCCTGTGTATCGGCGACATTGATAAGCCCGCCGGACCCGGTCTGATTGCTTGTCAGCAGCACCACAGGGTCGCCACCCCGCGCGATGCCGACCTCTCCGCCGCCGCCCGCCAGACCATGGAGGAAGCCGGCGATCCCGCCTGCCGCATCATGCACCCGCACTGCGCCTGCGCCGCCACTGCCTGCCGCTGCGCCGATGATCACGGCAGGTTTCCCTTCGGTCGAAAAGATCCGGATCGCGGAATCAAGCCCCGCTTTCAGCCCGAGATGCGAGATCTCGGTCCCCTCATGCGCGACCGAGACGCCCGCGCTGTCCTGCGCCGCGATCAGGTTCACGTCATTGCCGCCCATGACGACCGTCGCCACGGCATTCTCCTGCTCAAGGATCAGGCTGATATGGCGGTTTTCGTCATAGCGCATATCGATGGCCAGCCGGTCGCCCCGCGCGCCAAGCGAGATGCGGCCACCGGATTTGCCGGTCAGGATCAGCAAAGGGTCGCCGCCATGGTCTTCGACACGCATCAGCGTCGCGCCGGAGGCGCTTACAACCGTAAAGGGGGCGGTGATGCGGCCCAGCTGCTGCAGCGTGGTCTGCGCCTGTGCCACCATGGCAAGGCACAGCGCCACGGCGCCAAATCCGCTGGCCGTCATCAGACAGCCTCTCGTGAACTCCCGCATCCCGCCGCTCCCTCAGATCAACCGCAAGCGGGGCCAAGGCTAAGACGGCAGAAAAGCCGCTTCATCATTCATCTGGATGATGCGAACCGCATCCCGAGCCATTCTTCTTTTCCGCAGATCCGGAACCCTGTGCCGGGATCATGCAGATGGAGATTGAAAATGATGAGATTTCTTGTCGCCGCGACGCTGGCACTCAGCGCGGCAAGTGGTGCCTTCGCCCAGACCTTTGATCCCCTGAAGGGGGTGGTGAAGCCTAAAGCCGGCTCGCTCCTTTCCCTGCCAGAGCTGAAGGACCTGCCGCGCATCACCGTATCGCCGGGCCTTGCGGGGAAAATGCCTGCGGGGGTCAGAGGCAAAGGCTGCACGTTCTACGAACATATCAACGGAAAAGGCGCAGACTGGAAGAAACCCGTTGAATGGCAGGCGACGAGCCATACCGGCGGCACCGTCACTTCGGTCTGGGCGCAGACCATGCCGACTTTGGGCGAATGGTGGAATGACCGGATTTCCTCGGTGCAATGCGACAGCGGACCAAAGCTGATCTGCACCGCATTGCTGTATGAACATGTCAATTTCAAAGGCAGTTATGTGGTGGTCGATGGCCGCAGCGGGCGGCAGAACATGCCCGCCTCGTTCAATGACAAGGCCTCGTCGATCCAGATCTACTGCGCCGATCTGCGTTAATCCGCGATCGGATGCCCCGAAAGGCCGGCGCGCATCAGCAGCACCATCAGCTCTGCCTGCCGCTGCGTGCCGGTCTTTGCCAGCAGCGCCCGCAACTGCGAGCGCAAAGTCGCGATACTGACACCGGTCTCACCTGAGATCTGGCCGATGGTCGCGCCGCGCATCAGATTCTGCGCCAGTCGGGCCTCGGCTGCGGTCAGGTCGAACAGCCCGCGCAGGATGCTGCCATCGGCGGCCTGCCGGTCGTCAAGGCTGTTGATCACCACAAGGATCTCGGCCCCCGAAAGCAGATCATGGGCCTGTCCGCGCAGCGGCAAAGCATGGACCACCATGGCCGGCCGCTCGTCCGTTGCCGGCACCGGAACGGATCGCAGCTGCGCCGGAGCCCCGCCCAGCCCGGCCTCAAGCGAGGCCTGAAACAACCGGTTCGCCAGATCATGCGCCAGGGCCAGCCCGCCGCGCGCCAGCGGCACCAGCACCGCGTGATCCTGCGCCAGCTGATTGACCGCCAGCACCTGGCGGTTGCGGTTGATCACCAGCGCCGCCAGACCGACCGCCTCCAGCGTGCCCAGCGTTGTTTCGGCAATCGTCATGCCAAGACGCGCAGACATCATCATGGCCCGCGTCAGATGCGGGCGCAGCTGATCCAGCAACGCGACATGTTCGGGCTGATGCGGGCCATTGTCATAGGCGCGGTCGATCGTCAGCACCGCAAGCTCCTGTGTCAGCAAGGGCGCCACGGTGCCAACCTGCCAGCCAAGCCCGAAGCTGCGCAGCTCGCGCTGCTGACAGTCACGGCCGAAATCCTCGACCGGCAGGAAGTCGATATCGCGCAGGAACCCGAAATGGTTTTTCGCCAGCGCCCTGGCGGGCCGGCTGTTCGCGCCGGTGCCGCCGCTTGCATAGGCCGCCATTGCCGCCGCGACCTTGTCGGATGCCACAAAGCGGGGCGGGGCCGAAGGCGCGCCGGCAAAGATGACGCCGCCCTCGGATCCCGTCCGCAGCGCCAGCTGCTCCAGAACATCTGTCCAGACCGAAGGCACAAAAGCCGCCTCATAAATGCGGTCAATCAGCGGCGATAAAGGCATATGCTTTCCCGGACTGCTGCGCTTTCAGCAGTGAACAAGACTCCGTCAGATGTGTCAAATTAGTACTTACAGGGTCATCTTTACCGGCCCGCCTGTCTTGCTTTCGCACCCAGCCAGACAGCAGCGTTCACCGGCTTTTGCGGCAGAGCGGCGCGGTCAGCCCGCCGCCCGGCCCATCCCGGCCAGATACCATTCCACAAAGCGGCGCTGGCGCCCTTCCATCACGGCCAGCGGGCCGGGCTGGTAATAGCGCGAATTGACGCCTTTCTGGTTGTCCTCGGTGATGCGCTTATCTGCCTCGGAGGTCACGACCCACATCCAGGACAGCGCTTCGGGATCGTAGTCGCGCCCCGCCTCGGCCTCGCCATGCACCAGCCAGAGGATCTCCATCTCGCATTCGCTCACCCCATGGGGGATGAACCGGTAGATCACCGTATGATCGGGATAAGACAGGCTGTAGCTGACCGGCCCCATATTCAGATAGGTGGTGCCGCCGTCATAGTGCGTGAACTGTCCCATCAGTGGCGCGACCGGCGCGCCGCCGGCACTGCCGCTGCTCGCGCCGTCAAGCAGGGCAAAGCGCTTGCACCAGACCGGTTCGCGACCCTCACCGGCTGCAATGCCCCAAAGATCCGTCTCGGGCAGATCAAGGCCCTGGGCAACCGCCGCGGTCTGCATCGCGGCAAAAAGACCGGCGACCTTTTCGGGCGACTGATCGTTGGAATGGATCCCGCTGAATTCGGGATGCGAGGGGCCGCAATGATAGCATTCCAGATAATTCTCGACCGCGAGCTTCCAGTTCGCCGCGATGCGCCAGCTTTTGCGCAGGGCCACTTTCGCGGTCTCCCAGCCATAGGCGCGGGCGACGGTGGCGATCACCTCCTGCGCCGCAGAAAAATCCGGCGGCTGATCGGCGAAGGTGAAGAAAATCAGCCCGCCGGCGATCCTGACCTGCAACTGCCGCAGCCCATGATCCTCGCGCCCGAATTCCGGGCCCATGTCGCGCGCCGCCCGGAGCGAGCCGTCCAGATGATAAGCCCAGGCATGATAAGGGCAGATGAACAGCCGCGCATTGCCAGAGCGTTCCAGACAGACGCGCGATCCGCGATGACGGCAGACATTGGCCAGCGCGCGGATCTCATTGTCGCGGCCCCGGACCAGGATCACCGATTCCCCGGCGAATTCGACGGTGAAGAAATCGCCGGGCGCGGCCAGGCTGCTGACATGGCCGGCGCAAATCCAGTGGCGGAACAGGAAGCGTTCCAGATCCTCGGCATAGATCGCGGGATCGGTGTAGAACGGCTGCAAAGGTGAGCGCCCCGGCGGCTGCAGCGCCAGAAGTTTTTCGATCCGGGACCCGATGGTGGCGGCGGCAAGCGGGCTGATTTCGGTCATCGTGGCTGTTCTTTGCGAAGAGGGTGAAGGGGAGATGCAGGCGGCAGGGCAATCAGAACAGATGAAATTTTTATCGTTCGCGATCACGCCCGTTCCGGCGTGTCGCGCGGCCTGCCGCGCAGATAAGGGCTGTTCCTGAAAAGATTAGCGTGCTGCGTCCTTGTTTCCTATCAGCAGATCCCCTCATTCTCGATCAGTACAGATTGAGAAAAACCAGCTGATGACCAGATACGAGAAAGTGGCCGGGATGATCACCGCGCGCATCGGAGCGGGCGCTTTGCGGCCGGGGGATCGTCTGCCCTCGGTGCGGCAGATGAGCCGGATCACCGGGTTCAGCGCGGTCACGGTGCTGCATGGCTATGAGCTTTTGGAAAGCCGTGGCCTGTGCCGGGCGCAGCCGCGCTCGGGCTATTTCGTCACAGCCGTTCCGCCCGCGCCTGACAGCCTGCCCGATACCGCCCCTGACGACAGGGCAGAGGATCTGCACAGCCAGCTCCTGCGTCCACAGCAGGACCGCCGGTTCGAGACCTTTGGCGCCATGTGGATCTGTGACGATCTGATCCCGCGCGCCCAGGCCGACCGCATCATGCGCCAGTCGCTGCGCACCGGCAGCCGCCGCCTCGCCGAGGGGCTGGAGCCCGATGGCGATCTGCGGATGCGCGAGGAGATCTGCCGCCATATCGCCCGCCGCGGCACCTTTGCCCAGCCGGGTGAGATCCTGATCACCGGATCGGCGATCCAGGCCTGCAACCTCTGTCTCGACAGCTTTACCCGGCCGGGCGATACCGTGCTGGTCGAAAGCCCCGGTTATTTCCCGCTGCTGGCCACGCTGCGGCGGCGCGATCTGAAGGTGATCGAAATCACCCCCGATCCGCTGCGCGGCCTTGACCCGGAGGAATTTGCCCGGCTGCTGGCAGCGCATCCGGTGCGCGCCGCGATCCTGACAGTGACCAACCATTTTCCAACCGGCGTCACCTGCCCGCCAGAGGTGATGGAGCGGCTTGTCGCCATCGCCGCGCGGCATGGCACCGTGATCATCGAGAATGATATGTTTGGCGATCTTGGCTACCGGCCGGGCCCGCGCGTCACACTGCGGCATTTCGATCAGGGCGCCACGGTGGTGCAGATCGGCAGTTTCGAATTCACCCTGCCGCCGGAATATGGCTATGGCTGGGTGGTGGGGGGGCTGCACAAGCGCGATCTGCTGGTCACCCATTACATGAACGGCCACCGTCTGCGCGACGGTTTCGTGCAATGGGGCATCGCGCGCTATCTCTCGGGGCGCAGCTATGACCGCCAGCTGCGCAACCTCAACCGCATGCTCGCGCGCCGGATGCAGGAGGGCCGCGCGATCCTGACTGAAGCCCTGGGCGGGCGGGGCGCACTTTCTGATCCGGCGGGGGCTTCACCTGCTGGCTGAGCCTGCCCGCGCCGCTGGATCAGGGCGTGCTTTTGCGCGAAGCGGGCAAGGCCCGGACCAGTTTTTTGCCCGGCACGATCTTTGCGCCTGTCACGCCTGATCCCGGGGCCAATTTCGCCGCGGCGCTGGCGCTGAATTTCTCTTTCCGCTGGACCCAGGAGACCAGCGCGCGGCTGCACCACCTCGCATCGCTTTTATGTGCCGGCTAACATCGCGTATTCTTAGTGCCGCAGATCCGGTTTGCAGCGGCGCTGCAAAGCATGACCATCCCGTCAGGCTGCACTTTCTTCCCTTCCCGGGCGGCCATTAACCCGCGCCTGCGCCAGAAGGAGCAGACGCATCAGCCCCATGGCGGCCAGCACAGTGAGCATGATCAGCACCGAGAAGGCGGCGGCCTGTGTCGATGAACCTGCCTGATCCAGCCGCATCACCGAGACCGCGCCGACGCTCAGCTTCGGGGTGATCAGGAAAATCACCGCCGACAGCGTCACCATCCCGCGCATGAACAGGAAGAAGAACACCGAAATCAGCGTTGGCACCATGATCGGTATGATCGCATCGCGCAGGTTGGCCCAGACACCGCCACCGATCGTGGTCACGGTCTCCTCAAGCTGTCGCGGCACGTTGCGCACGCCCGTCACCATCGTCAGGAACCCCTGCGAATGGTAATGATAGAAGTTGCAGAATGCGATCAGCAGGGCCGAGCCGTAAAGAATGCCGGGAAAGACCGGCTTCACATTGAAGGACAGCACGTAAGACAGCCCCAGCACCAGCCCGGGCACGCCAACCGGAATGATCGCCAGCAGATAGACCAGCCTTGCCGGGCCGCGTGACATCTTGCGCTGCGCAAGCACCAGGGCGAAGAGCATCAGGGTGCCAAAGGTCGCGGTGATCAGCGAGGCATAAAGCGAGGTCCAGAGCGGATCATAGGCGCCATGGGTGGTGATATTGTAGTTCTTCAGCGTGAGGCTCATTTTATAGGGCCAGAGCTGCACAAAGCTTGCGAAGATCACCACCGCGACAATCGCGATCAGGAACAGCGCGGTCAGGTAGCTGGCGGCCCAAAGCGGAATATCGCGCGGCGCCCAGCGGTCGGGCTCGACCGGGATCGCGCCTTCCTGGATGCCGCCGCGCTGTGCGGCGACTTTTTCAAGATAAAAGGCCAGCAAAGTGGGGATCAGCAGTAGGATCCCGACCACCGCGCCCATGTTGAAATTCATCTGGCCGACGACCTGAGCGTAAATCTCGGAGGCCAGCACCCGGTAATTGCCGCCGATCACCGCCGCATTGCCGAAATCGGTGATGGTTACGGTGAAACAGACAAAACCCGCGCTCAGAAGGCCGAACCGCAGCGATGGCAGCGTGATATCGACAAAACGCCGCCAGGGCGAGGCGCCCAGTACCAGTGCCGCATCATATTGACGCCGGTCGGCATAGCGCAGCGCGACCGCAAGGATCATCACGGCCTGGGGCAAGGCATACATCGAATTGGCGATCACCAGGCCGGGCAGGCCATAGATCTGCATTTGCATCCCGGTCAGGTAATTCAGCAGGCCATTGCGGCCAAACATGAAAATCAGCCCGAGCGCCTGCACCAGCGAGGGCGCGAGCAGCGGCAGGATCAGTGCCAGCGAGACCAGCCAGCGCAGCGGGATCCTGCTGCGGCTCATCGCATAGGCGATCACAAGGCCAAGACTGACACAGATCAGCGCGGTCAGGCCGCTCATCACCATCGAATTCCACACCACGCGCCAGAGGTGATCAAGCGCGAGGATCTCGCGGTAATTGCCGAACCCCACCGCGCCGTCGCGTTGCAACAGGCTGCGCCAGATCACAATCGCCAGCGGATAGAGGAAGAAGAGCGCCAGCCCCGCCAGCGGCACCAGCAGCACCACGCGCTGAAAGAGCCGCTCTTCAAACGGGGTATCCAGGCCGCGTGTGACGGGTTTGCCGGCCGCGCTCATGGCTGAACCCAGACACCGGCGCCCGGCTGGAGGCTGAGGTCAACCGAGGCGCCCTCGCCAAAGCCGGGCAGGCGGTGGGTTTCGGCCAGGATGGTTTCGCCCTGCCAGTCCACCTCGACGCGGCTGACATTGCCGAGGAAGGTGATCGACCGCACCCGGCCCGTGGCCGCCGCATCCTCGCGGATAAGCACATCTTCAGGACGCAGCGCGAAAAGGCTGTCGCCCTGGCCCTGGGGCGGTGTGACGCCGAACCCCGCCGCGCGCGCGGCGCTTAACATGGTCGAGCTGCCAACGAAGTCGGCGACAAAGCGGGTCGCTGGCCGTGCGTAGATTTCCGCCGGAGAGCCGATCTGCTCGATCCGGCCTGCGCTCATGCAGACCACGCGATCCGCCATGGTCAGCGCCTCTTCCTGGTCATGGGTCACCATGATGGTCGGATGCCAAGCCGCTTTTGCATCTGACGGATCTCGGTCCTGAGCCCGGCCCGCACCCGTGCATCAAGCGCCGAAAGCGGCTCGTCCAGCAGCAAAAGCGCAGGCTGCACCGCCAAGGCGCGCGCAATCGCCACCCTTTGCTGCTGCCCGCCGGAAAGCTGCCAGGGCAGGCGGTCGGCGAATTGTTCCAGTCTGACCAGCGCCAGAAGCTCTTCGACCCGCGCAGAGATCTCGGCCCGCGGGCGCTGCCGCAATTTCAGCCCATAGCCGATATTCTGCGCCGCAGTCATTTGCGGGAACAGCGAATAGGACTGGAAGACGATGCCAAAGCCGCGGTCCCGCGCCCCGATCGTGGCAAGATCGCGCCCGCCCAGGATCATCTCGCCGGTCAAAGCTTTCCAGCCCGGCGATCACCCGCAAAAGCGTGGTCTTGCCGCAGCCCGAAGGCCCGAGCAGACAAACGAATTCACTGTCGCCGACCGAGAGATTGATCTCGTTCAGCGCCTGAAATGTGCCATAGAATTTCGACAGCCCTCGGATGTCCAGGGTCATCTTACCTCACTCAAAACCAGAATTGCTT
Organism: Gemmobacter sp. 24YEA27; assembly: GCF_030052995.1. NCBI lineage: Bacteria > Pseudomonadati > Pseudomonadota > Alphaproteobacteria > Rhodobacterales > Paracoccaceae > Gemmobacter > Gemmobacter sp. 24YEA27. The sequence goes on from NZ_JASJPW010000003.1 coordinate 116,486, forward strand.
TGGACCGGAGACCGGTGAAGACGGGATGCGGAAAAGGCCCCGCATCCCACAGATCAGGTGTCTCAGCGCCCGACGGTCTCGCGCCATTTGGTGAGGATCGCGTCACGCGCCTCGCCCGAAGCTGCGAAATTCATCGGGAACAGCACCGAGGAAAGATCGTCGGGCAGACCGGCTTTTTCGGCCTGGGGCGACCGCGGCACGCCGGGAATGGTGACCAGATCCTTACGCGCTGCATAGGCCTCGGCCGCGCCCTCGCCCAGCGTCCAGTCAAGGAAACGCTTCGCATCGTCGGGATTTTTCGCCGAAGCCATCAGCCCGTTGGCTTCCAGCTCAAATCCGGCGTAATCCGACGGGATCACCATCTGGATCGGATAGCCCTCATCAATCCCCTGCATCGCCACGTAGGAAAGCGATGCCCCGATGGCGAATTCACCCGCCTGGGCCATGCGGCAGGGCCGCGAGCCAGAGGTGGTATATTGTGCCATATTCGGGTCGATATCCTTGATCAGCTGCCAGCCGGCCTCATCCCCCGCGCCCTGCAGGATCGCGGCGATCTGCAGATAGCCGGTGCCCGAAGAGGACGGATCAGGCATCACCACCTCGCCCTTATAGGCGGGGTTCTTCAGATCTTCCCAGGAGGTGGGGACCGGTGCGCCGAGCTGGGCCAGACGTTCGGTATTGACGCAGAAAGCGCCGACATAGCCCGTGGGCGCGAACCAGCGTCCATCCTTGTCGCGGAACTGTGTGCCAAGGGCGTCCTCGCCTTTGGCGTCATAGCCCGCAAGCTGGTCATAGATCGCCGGGTTAAGCATATTGGTAACGGCAAAGCCCCAGATCACATCGGCCTGCGGATTGCCGGCCTCTGCGATCAGCCGTGCGCCCAGGTCGCCGGTCGAAAGCCGCAGCAGGTTGACGGTGACATCCGGCATATCGGCGGCTGCCCGCTCCAGGTAGGCGGCAATCTCGTCTTCTTCCAGCGCCGAATAGACTGTGATCTCACCCGCCAGTGCCGGCAAAGCCGCCACCCCGAGAGCAAGTCCGGCAAGAAGTGAAATAGTATTCTTCATAAGCCTTCTCCTGTTGATTGGTTTTATTTTTCAGAAACGGTAACGCAGGCTTGACGATGTGGCAATCTGTGCATTTGTGCTATATTGAGGTTTTTTAAAAATGATCATTCCAGCACAGGAGTTGTCCGGACATGGTTACAGCAGCGCCAGGAAATCGGACAATTCCGGCCGAAATGGCTGATTATGCGTTCAAAATCGCGACCGAGGCCGGAAGGCTGGGGATGCAATGGTTTCGCAAGCCGGTCTCAATTGACATCAAAGAAGACCAGAGCCCCGTCACCGAAGCGGATCGCGCGGTCGAGGCTTTGCTGCGCGACAGACTGCGCGCGGCTTTTCCGGAACACGCAATTCTGGGCGAGGAATTCGGCCTGGAAGGCCAGTCCGGCGTTCCGACCTGGGTCGTCGATCCGATTGACGGCACCCGCAGTTTTATCACCGGCTGGCCGATCTGGGGCACCCTGATGGCCCTGATCTCCGGTGATTGTCCGCAGCTCGGCATCGTGCATATGCCGGCCCTCGGCGAGACCTGGGTCGCAAGTGCGGGCAATGGCTGCCGCTTTCACGGCGCCGACGGAACAGACAGTGCCGCGCGCAGCAGCAGCTGTGAAGACCTGGCCCAGGCGCGGTTCTACACCACCTCGCCTGACTATTTTGACAGCAGCGAACGCCCGCATTACGAGGCGATCCGCGATGCATCCCGGGTTCAGCGTTTCGGCGGCGACTGCTATGGCTACGGCTTGCTCGCCTCGGGACATATCGACCTCATTGTCGAAAGCCGCCTGCAGCCTTATGACTTTCTTGCCATCGCGCCCGTGGTCACCGAGGCTGGCGGCGTTATCACCGACTGGCAGGGTAAAGCATTGACCATTGGCTCCGGCGAGCAGGTCATCGCTGCCGCAACGCCCGAATTGCATCGCGAAGCCCTGGCCTTTCTGAACAGCTAACAAAAGGTCTTCGCCCCATGTGGCAGGCAAAGCGTCATCAGCGGATCCGCGCCCTTCTGGAAACTTTTGGTCAGGTCAGCATCGACAGGATCGTCACCGAACTTGGCGTCTCACGCGAGACGGTGCGGCGCGACCTGAAAGAGCTGGAAGATGCGGGGGCCCTGCGGCGCATTCATGGCGGTATCGTGCCGTCACATGCCGAGAATGAGGCGCCATATCCTGAACGGACCCGCCAGAATCTGCGCGAAAAGCGGGCGATTGCCGGGGCCTGTCTCGGGCTTGTCAGCCCCGGCCAGACCTTGCTGATTGACGCGGGCAGCACCACCGCCTGCCTCGCCGGACAACTGGCCGGGCTGAGCGGCCTGCTGGTCTTCACCAATTCGGTCGAAGTCGCCAATCATCTGAGCACGGCCACGTCGCGCGCCCGCCAGAACCGCGCCATCATGTTTGGCGGCGATTTCATCCCTGCCCCCGCTTCGACCTGTGGCATGACGACCCTTGCCGCAATCGCCAATGTGCGCGCCGACATCGCGTTTTCATCGCCCTATGGGCTGAGTGCGGCGGATGGCGCGACCAGCATGCTGGTTGAAGAGGCCGAGATCGCGCGGGCTGTCTTTGCCAGCGCCACGCGCCGGATCCTTTTGGCGGATGGTTCGAAACTGGGGCGCTGCGGGCGTATCTCTTTTGCATCGGCCAGTGAACCCGACCATATCATCATGGACGCAGCCGTGCAGGAACATCCCCATTTCGCGCTGCTGCAGGAAAAAAGCGGCAACCGCATCATTTGCGCGGGGGCAGATATGCCGCAGTGACGCGCTGAAGGCTGACACCCCTGCCGGTTGTGAGGGAACCTCTGCCAGGCCCGGGCGTTGCCGATATGATGAATGCGGTGTGAGGGAATATGTCCGAAAGCACACTGCTGCGACCAGGTGAAACCTGCTGGAGGGTCGAGGCCGCGCAGCGATTTGCCTTTGTCGTTGATGGCGCGGATTATTTCGTATCCCTGCGCAAGGCGCTTCTTCAGGCCCGGCATTCGATCATGCTGGTGGGCTGGGATTTCGACACGCGGATCACCTTTGGCGACAGCAATGACGGGGGGCCCGAGCGGCTCGGGGATTTTATTCTCTGGCTGGCGGATCGGACGCCGTCGCTGGAGATCAGGCTGCTTCGCTGGGATACGGGTGCTTTCAGGGCGATGCTGCGCGGCAATACGATCTTCACGATTCTTCGCTGGAAGGCGCATCCCCGGATCACGCTGAAGCTTGACGCAAAGCACCCGCTGGCCGGATCGCATCACCAGAAGATCGTGGCGATTGACGACAGTATCGCCTTTGCCGGCGGCATTGACCTGACCATGCAGCGGTGGGACACGCGCGACCATCTCGATGATGATCCGCGCCGTGTCAGCCCGGGCGGGCGGCCCACGGATCCCTGGCATGATGCAACCAGCGCCTTTGACGGGGACGCCGCGCGGGCGATTGGCGATCTGGCGCGGGCGCGCTGGCTGACAGCCACCGGAGAAAGGCTTGAACCCTGTTCCCAGTGTCACGAGTGCTGGCCCGAAGGGCTGGCGACGTCGTTCACAAAGATGCGGCTTGGTATTTCGCGGACCATCCCGAAGATGGACGGGCAGGAACCGGTCCATGAGATCGAGGCCTCCTGGATCGATATGATCGTGCGGGCAAAGCGGATGATCTATGCCGAAAGCCAGTATTTCGCCTCGCGCAGGATCGCGCACGCCATTGCCGAACGGCTTGCAGAGGCGGACCCGCCCGAAATCGTCATCATCATGCCGCATACTGCCCATGGCTGGCTGGAACCGCTGGCGATGGACACCGCCCGCGCAAAGCTGGTCGAGGCGTTGCAGCGGATCGACCGCCACGGCCGTCTGCGCATCTGGCATCCGGAGACAGCAGGCGGGCAGCCGATCTATGTCCATGCCAAGGTCATGGTCGTGGATGATCAGATCCTGCGGGTCGGATCCTCGAATTTCAACAACCGCTCGATGCGGCTCGACAGTGAATGCGATGTGATCCTTTCGGCGGATGAACCGGGAAATGAGGATCTGAAGGATGAAATCGCGGCGCTGCGCAATGATCTGCTGGCCGAGCATCTGGGCGTGACTCCTGCGGAGGTTGCCGCCAGCCTGGAGGCGACCGGCTCGCTGATCGCCACGGTCGGGGCGCTGCGCGGTCCAGGTCGCAGCCTCGTCCCGTATGAGATCCCCGACCTCTCCGCCATCGGGCATGGCTCGCCGAGAACGAGATCCTTGACCCGAACGGTCCGGACGAGATGTTCGAGAGCCCCTCAAAGCGCGGGATCTTCAAAGGGTGGGAACGGCTGAAAAGCCGCTTCCGCCGCCCGAAATAGGGTCAGCGGTAGCTGACTGTCTTCGCATAAGGTCGATGATCCGCACCGGTTTTCCTGCCCGGGTGCGGCAGTGGTACTCCGCGCCTCGGCTCAGTTCAGGCGCCAGATCGCGACGTTGAGCAGCGAAGCAAAGGCGACCCAGGCGATGTAGGGCAGAAACAGGAGGGCTGATATCGGCTCTTTGCTCCTGGCTCTCAGACTGAAGGCGACCAGCGTCGCGAGCAGAGCAAGGATGATGACCAATGCGAGTGCAATGTTTTGCAGGCCGAAAAAGGCCGGCGACCAGGCGAAGTTCAGCCCCATTTGCAGGATCCAGAGCCAGCGGAGCGGCTGATCCGGTGTTTTGTCAAAGACCCTCCAGCCGACGAGGCCGATCAGAACGTAAAGGGCGGTCCAGACCGGGCCGAAAACCTGGTTTGGAGGGTTGAAGCCGGGTTTCACGAGGCTCTCATACCAGGCGCCGGGGATGTTGAACCAGCCGATCAGCAACCCGGCCACGACCACCGGCACGATGAAAAAAAGCGGTCTCAGCATGGTTGGTCGCGCTCCTTCGGGCAGGCCTGGTCGCGAGGACATAAGGATGCGGCCCGCGTGTAAATACACGGGCCGCGTTAAGCCGGGGAGGGACAGGGGGAGGGGAGAGGCCCGGCCCCGGCCATCAGTTGCCGACGGCAGGCGTCAGCGCCGGCGATCACCGGCATAAAGTCCTGCCAGCACAAAGCCCGCTGCAACGCCCATCAGGCCAACGGAGGTCAGAACGGTTGCCGTTGTGCCGGGGTTTTCGCGCATCGCGCCCACCGTAAGCTGGGCCTGTTCGCGAACCTGCGACGCAGCCTGCCGTGCCCGGCCTTTGCCTTCCTCGAAGGCATCTTCCGCGTCATCCATCGCGTCTGACGCCCGCGACGCGAGAGATTTGCTCATTCTGGAAACTTCTTTCTTCAGATCGGTGATCTGCTTCTCCAGATTGGCGCGGATATCGTCTGCTGCCTCTGCCATCATCAACGCTCCTTTTAGAACAAGTAAACGAACTCATACCTGTTCAACGTCAAAGCGGCTCGCAGGTTCCCCTGGATGACGTCGCGTTCACTCAGGGGTGATGGCGCGCCGTCGCAATATCGGCTGCAAGGTCTTTGGTCATCCGGGCCCGGGCCTCAGGGTCCCCTTGCCGAAGGATCGCCGAGGGATGCCAGGTGATCAACACCGGCCCGCCATGGAGGCCGGTCTCGATCTGCCCGCGCCGGGCGGTCATCGGGTCATCCCTGCCGGTCAGGGCAAGCGCCGCCGTGGCACCAAGCGCCAGCACAAGATCTGGCCGGATAAAGCTCAGCTCCAGCCCGAGCCACCAGCGGCAGTGCAGGATCTCCTGCCGGTCGGGGTCTGATGCAGGCGCTGTTTGCCGCGCGGGCTGAATTTGAAATGCTTTACCGCATTGGTAAGCCAGACCGAAGCCGGGTCGAGGCCTGCCGCTGCCATGCTGTGCCGCAAAAGCTGCCCGGCGGGGCCGATGAAGGGGCGACCCTCCAGATCCTCGCGGTCGCCGGGCTGTTCGCCGACCAGCATCAGGCGGGCGGTCGCAGAGCCTTCTCCCCAGACGGTCTGAGTAGCCGCCTCGCACAAACCGCAGCGACGGCATTGCAGCGCCGAACGCTGCGCCGCCGTCAGTGTCTCTGGCAGATCCTGGGCTGCGGGCATCGCGGCGCGGTAGCGGGTCGAAACAGCGGCGGCACCGGGGCGCGGCGCGCTGGCCGCCGCCTCGCGCATCCGCTGCACCCGCGCCTCTGCATCCTTCAGCATATCGGGGATCAGCCGTGTCTCGGGCAGGTTCTTCCAGTATTTCTTCGGCATCTCCGAGCGCATCGCATCAAGCTTCACCCGTGCCGGATTGAAGATATTGGCGAAATAGGTGGCCCAGAGGCTTTCTGACGCATCTTCGGGAAGATCGGGACGCGCCCCGCCGGGATGAAAGGCAAGCTGCCCCGCCTCGAACCGGGCGGTCAGGCGCGGCGTGGCGATCATCCAGTCCATATCGGCAAAGCGTTTCGCGAAAAAGTTGCTGCCGGGTTCCAGCGTATTATGCCCGGGCTCGAACCAGGCCGCAAAACGGCGTCTGCCCTCAGAAGGCAATTCGCGAAACCGCACGAAAGCGTGCATCTTGTGGATATCGCGGCCCACGGCCTTTGCCATCAGGGTCAGCCGCCGCCCCAGCGGATCGGTTTGCGACAGAGGCTCCCTTCGCGCGCGTCCAGCCGCCAGAGCGCCTGATAGAGCAGGGCGACCCGCTCTGGCGCAGAATGCCAGATGACAGAGCCTGCCAGTTTCACGAATTGCTCCGGCACCCGTGCCTGATGCGGGCCGGGGCTGTCCGGCAGCGGATCGGCCGCGAAAAGCCCGGCCCCACCGGTCCAGTCGATATCGCCGGGAGGGATGCGGTGGCTGATCGCAAGCCGCGCCGCCTGCCGCCAGGCTGCGAACTGCCCCTGATCGGGCAGGGTGACGGCAAAGCTCATATGAGCAACAGCTGCTCTGGCGGTGGTGCGAAACGGGCGCGCAGGCCGGCGCTGTCGGTCAGCCCGCCCGGCGACCAGCCCGGGGCCGTGATGAAGGGCCGCGCCTTTTTCATCAGGGCGCCCATTCGCACGAGATCCTCATAGCGTAAGCCGCGCGAGCGGCGCGCCGCCAGGATGCGGTCGACCGTACGGGTGCCGAAGCCTGGAACCCGCAACAGCATATCCTTCGCCGCCCGGTTCACATCCAGCGGGAAGAGCCCGCGATGCTGCAGCGCCCAGGCCAGTTTCGGGTCGATCTCCAGATCCAGATGCCCGGCATTGGTCCCGGTCGCGATCTCTTCGGCGCTGAATCCGTAAAAACGCAGGAGCCAGTCTGCCTGATACAGCCGATGTTCGCGCAGGAGCGGCGGCTGAACCAGAGGCAGGGCCGATGACGCATCAGGGATCGGCGAGAAGGCCGAGTAATAGACCCGCCGCAGCTTGTAGCCGGTGTAAAGCCGGGTCGAGCTTTGCAGGATCGTCACATCGTCAGTGCCATCCGCGCCGATGATCATCTGCGTCGACTGGCCCGCAGGGGCAAAACGCGGCGGGCGCCTGCCGGTCAGGGTTTTCTCTTTCGCCGCCTCCCCCTCGAGCCGCACCTGCGCCATGGCAGAGCGTATCGTCTCGGGGCGTTTTTCCGGAGCGAAGCGGCGCACCGAGGCATCGGCGGGCAGTTCGACATTGATCGAGAGGCGGTCGGCATAAAGCCCTGCCTCGCGGATCAGATCGGGGCTGGCATCGGGAATGGTCTTGAGATGGATATAGCCCTGAAGCCGTGATCCTGGCGCAGGACCCGCGCGATGCGGGCCATATCCGCCATGGTCTGATCGGGCGAACGGATGATCCCCGATGACAGGAACAGCCCTTCGATGTAATTGCGCCGGTAGAATTCCAGCGTGAGCGAGACGACCTCATCGACCGAAAACCGCGCGCGCTCGACATTCGATGACACGCGGTTGATGCAATAGGCGCAGTCGAAGATGCAGAAATTGGTCATCAGGATTTTTAAAAGGCTGATGCAGCGCCCGTCGGGCGTGTAGGCGTGGCAGATGCCGGCGCCGCCCGAAGACCCGATACCACCCTTGCGGGAATCACGCTTCTCGCCTCCGCTGGAAGCGCAGGAGGCATCATATTTTGCCGCGTCCGAAAGGATCGCCAGCTTGTCCTGAAGGGGTCTTGCCATGTGCGCGACAGTATATGTTCACCATATGTTCGTCAATTTCCTCTCTGCCTTATGAGCTGAAATGTGACTGGCGGCCCTGGAGAGCGACCGCCCTATCCGCCAGGTACCACAAATGGCCTTGCCGCACGCACCGCGCCGGGGATTTTTCCCCCAGAGCTGAAAAACGCCCTTCCGGGGCCCTGCCCGCATGTAAAAAATTGTGTGGGGGGCCGCATTCCGATTGAATCGAGATGTTTCGTATATAAAATAAATTGCAGAACCGGCGCGGCATGACGCTGGAAGCGAACTGCAAACAGAGAGGAAGCCTTGATGATCAGAGCTTGCGGCGATCCGGCCGGGGCGCGCGCTCCCTGTGGCAAGGCGACCTCCTGGCAAGGAGGGCTCGTATGAGCACCCTGCTTTTGCTGCAGGTCATGAATGGCGTTCAGTTCGGGATCCTCCTGTTCCTTGTTGCTGCCGGCCTGACGCTGATCTTCGGGATCATGGATTTCATCAACCTTGCCCATGGCGCGCTTTACATGGTCGGGGCCTATCTGATGGCGACTTTTGCCGCGACAACTGGCAATTTCTGGCTTGGGCTGGCGCTGACCCTGCCGGCGATGCTGGTGGTGGGTTTGTTGCTTGAGTTGGGGATCTTCCGAAAGCTCTATCAGCGACCGCATCTCGATCAGGTGCTCGCGACCTTCGCGCTGGTGCTGATCACCTCTGAACTGGTCAAGATGATCTGGGGCGCGGCGCCGCTGAACGTCCCGATGCCCGAGAGCCTCTCGGGATCAATGCCGCTGGCCGGACCGATGCGCTTTCCGGTCTACCGGCTGGCGATCATCCTGGCGGGGCTCGGTCTCGCGCTTGGGCTCTGGTATGTGATCGGGCGCACAAGGCTTGGGATGCTGCTCAGGGCCGGGGCCTCGAACCGCAATATGGTCTCGGCGCTTGGCGTTGATATCTCACGCCTTTTCACCGTGGTCTTCGCCTTTGGTGCCATGCTGGCCGGATTTGCAGGGGCCATTGTCTCGCCCATTCTCTCGGTCGATCCGGGGATGGGAGATTCGATCCTGATCCTTGCCTTCGTGGTGATCGTGATTGGCGGCGTCGGCTCGGTCCGGGGCGCCTTTATCGCCGCGCTGCTGGTCGGCATCATCGACACGGTCGGGCGGATCTTCGGGCCGATGCTTTTGAAAATGGCCTTTGACCCGGCAGTGGCCAATCAGCTGGGCCGTACCCTTGCCCCCATGCTGGTCTATCTGCTGATGATCGCCATTCTTTGCTGGCGCCCGAACGGGCTTTTCGGTCGGAGCCATGCCAAATGACCCAGACGCCTTCGCACATACCGCGCAGCGGCGACCCCCGCATCCGCATCGCGCTTTGCATCTTCGCGGGCCTTGCCATCGTGCCGCCGCTTCTGAACCTTGCCGGCTGGACTATTACACCTCGGTCGTCACGCGGATGATGATCTATGCCATCGCCGCGCTGTCACTGGATCTGATCCTGGGCTATGGTGCGCTGGTTTCCTTTGGCCATGCTGCCTTTTTCGGGATCGGCGCCTATGCGGCGCTGTTCCTGCAAACAAGGGGGATCACCGATTTCTTCCTGCATCTTGCGGGGCAAGCCTTGCGGCCACCGCCTTCGCGCTCGTGACCGGGGCGATCGCATTGCGCACGCGCGGGTCTATTTCATCATGATCTCGCTGGCCTTCGGCCAGATGGCGTTCTTTTTCTTCATCTCGCTCTCGGCCTTTGGCGGCGATGACGGGATGAGCCTGTCGCGCGCCACCCTGTTCGGGCAGGACTTCCTGCGCAGCGAGGTTACGCTGTTCTATCTGGTCCTCGTAATCCTCGTGGTGATCTTCGGCTTCCTCTGCCGCCTGACCCGGTCGCGCTTTGGCCGCGTGCTGATCGGCACCCGCGAAGACAGCCTCCGGATGGAGGCAATCGGCTACCGGATCATGCCCTATCAGATGGTCGCCTATGTGATCTCGGCCGTGATCTGCGCCATTGCGGGGGTGCTGATCGCGAACCAGCTGCAATATGTCTCGCCAACGCTGTCAAGCTGGCAGCGTTCGGGTGAATTCATCATCATGGTCGTGCTGGGCGGCGTCGGAAACCTCGTCGGGGCGCTGGCGGGTGCCTTCTGACCATCGGCCTGGAAGAGGCGCTCGCGCGGTTCTCGAACATTGGAAGCTCTGGTTCGGCATGCTGCTTCTGGCGGTCGTTCTGTTTTCGCCCGTGGCCTGACCGGCTTGTGGAGCGCGTCAGCGGGCGCGTCACCGGCAAGGGAGATGACAAATGAGCCAGCCCCTGCTTGAAGTCACGTCGCTGCGCAAATCCTATGGTGCGCTTGCGGTCACCAATGACGTTTCGCTGAAGGTCTTTCCCGGTCAGATCCATGCGATCATCGGGCCGAACGGGGGCGGGCAAGACCACGCTGATCTCGCAGCTTTCCGGCCAGCTTGCGCCGACAGTGGCGAGGTGCGGTATGATGGCGAGGTGATCACCCATCTCGACATGGCGGGGCGGGTGCGCCGTGGCCTTGCGCGGTCGTTTCAGCTGACGCGGATCCTGCCCGGGCTGTCGGTGCTGGAAAATGTCGCCATCGCGGTTCAGGCGCGGACGGGATCCTCCTTTCGTTTCTGGCAGGTTGCCGCCCAGGAGCGCGCGCTGAATGACGAGGCCATGGCCTGCCTGACCGAGGTCGGGCTGGACGCCCAGGCCCGGCGGCTGGCGCGCACCCTGTCGCATGGCGAGAAACGCCAGCTAGAGATCGCGATTGCGCTGGCGACAAAGCCGCGTCTTTTGCTGCTGGATGAACCCCTTGCCGGCACCGGCCCGGAAGAGGCCGAGATCCTTATCGCGCTGATGCTGCGGCTGAAATCCCGCGTCACCATGATGCTGATCGAGCACGACATGAGCGCGGTGTTCCAGCTTGCCGACTTTATCTCGGTGCTGGTTTACGGCGAGATTGTCGCCGGCGGCACGGCGGAAGACATCCGCAATCACCCGAAGGTGCGCGAGGCCTATCTGGGCGAAGAAGAGGAGGGCGTCTGATGCTGCTGGTCGAGGATCTCGAGGCCTCTTATGGCGACAGCAAGGTGCTTTTTGGCATGTCGCTTGCGATTAACAAGGGCGAAGTGGTCACGCTTCTGGGCCGTAACGGCATGGGCAAAACCACGACGATCAACACGATCTTCGGTCTCGTAAAACCACGCGGGGGCCGGATCTCGGTGCATGGCCGCGATGTCGCCGGCCTTTCGCCGCACAAGATTGCGCGGATGGGCCTTGGGCTGGTGCCCGAGGGGCGGATGATCTTCCCCAATCTCACCGTCGCCGAAAACCTGATCGCCACCGCCCATTCCGGCGGAAAGAAAGGCAAATGGACGCTTGAGCGCGTCTATGGCCTGTTTCCGCGCCTGAAAGAGCGGGCGTCGAATATGGGCAACCAGCTCTCGGGTGGCGAACAGCAGATGCTGGCCATCGGGCGGGCGCTGATGACCAATCCCGATCTTGTGGTGCTGGACGAGGCGACCGAAGGGCTCGCGCCGCTGATCCGCGATCAGATCTGGGATTGCCTTGCGAAACTGAAAGCGGAAGGCGAGGCGATCCTTGTCATCGACAAGAATGTCGATGCGCTGACCCGCTTTGCCGACCGCCATTATGTCGTGGAAAAGGGCCGGGTTGTCTGGTCCGGCACCACCCAGGCGCTGAAAGACAGCCCCGCGATCAAGGATCGGTTTCTCAAGGTCTGAGGCGGGTCAGCGCCCCGTAAGTCAGCGCTGCGCGTGGCGGCGCGACAGCTCGGAGGGCGGCGCCCCGAAGCGGCGACGGAAATCGGTGGCGAAAGCGCCAAGATGGTTGAAGCCAAAGCGCAGCGCCAGATCGGTGATGCCGTTTGGCGGGCAAAGACCGGCCTCGATCTCGGCGCGCACCCGTTGCAGGCGCATCTCTTTCAGGGCCGCCAGCGGCGTGGTGCCGCGCTTGTCGCGCATCAGCCGGTGCAGGCTGCGCACACTTATCCCAACCGCCTGCGCTATCGCCGCCGGATCGATCACCTGGTCGAGATGGCTGGCCATGAACGCCTCGGCGCGCAAAAGCATCCTGTCACTTTGCGACCTGGTGTCCTGCGACCGGACAGCCGCCGGCATATGGGCTTTCAGCGCGCGGGCGATGGCGCCGGTCAGGCTTTGCTCCAGGCCAAGCGCCAGCGGGCTGTCGCCAACCAGCACCCCGGATTCCAGTTCCGTCAGAAGATATTGCGCCAGCCGCCACAGCTGCGCCCCTTCCGGCGTGGCCAGCGAAAGACTGCCCGAGGGCAGCGGCCCACAGGCCAGCGCCGCGATCTGCGGCGCGCTCAGATCAACAATCAGCATCCGGCTGTCCTGGGAGAAATCCAGATCCAGCCCGGTTGGCGCATCGACCACCTGGGCCTCAAGACCCGAGCGGAAGCTTTCTTCCCCCCGTCGTCCGCTGCGCGCGAGGAAGGTGCCACCGACCGGGATCTGCAACAGCGAAATTGCCCGGTCCGGTGCCACCCTGACCGAAGCGGGCGCCCCCAGGCGCACCGCTGTCAGCCCCAGCCCATTGACCCGCTGATGCAGAATCTCGGTCCGGTATCCGCGCCGCGCCTGCCCCCGCACCCGACAGGGGCGCAAGAGGTCAGACATCACCGCCTCGAATTCCTCGAGCGAGCTGCTGCGCTTCCACAAAGGCGGCGGCGACCGTGGCGGCAAGGGCGGCGGCAAGCTTTGCATTTACGCGATCAACCGGGTCAGTGAGGGGCGGAATTTATTTCAGGCTTATAGTTTCCGACGGCAATTCAACCATGGGCCGGGCGGCTTTTGCAAAAGCTTTCTGCACTGGGCGCCGCTGACCGCGCGTGCCTGCGGGAAAAAGCGTAGCAGATGGCGCTCTGCTGATAGTCTGGCGCTGTGGCGATAGCTGGCGCGGCCCTTGCCCTCAAGCATCGGCCCAAATGACGGCCGCAGGCAATACCAGCAGGCAGCCGCGACGGGGAAGTGAGGAATGACATGAATGTATTGGTGAGTGGGGCCGGAATTGGCGGGCTGACGCTGGCCCTGATGTTGCAGGCGCGCGGCATCTCCTGCCAGATCTTCGAGGCCGCCCCCGAATTGCGCGAATTGGGCGTCGGCATCAATGTGTTGCCACATGCGATCCGCGAACTTGCCGAGCTGGGCCTTTTGCCCGAGCTGGACCGGATCGCCATTCGCACCAGCGAATTGCGCTACCAGACAAGGCAGGGCCAGGAGGTCTGGCGCGAGCCGCGCGGTGTCGAGGCCGGCGGCGACTACCCGCAATTCTCGATCCATCGCGGGCGGCTGCATAATATGCTGCGCGAGGCGGTGCTGGACCGGCTCGGGCCGGGGGCGGTGCATCTCTCGCATCGCAGCACCGGCTTCCACCAGGATGCGGATGGAGTCAGGCTGGAATTCGACACTGGCCTGTCAGCGCAGGGCGATATTCTGGTCGCGGCGGATGGGGTGCATTCGCCGATCCGCGCACAGCTTTACCCGAACGAACCTGGCCTGAAATGGAATGGCGTCATGATGTGGCGTGGCGCGGTTGAGACCGATGCGTTTGCCGATGGCCGCACTATGATCGTTGCGGGCGGCTTTACCTATAAGCTGGTGCTCTACCCGATCGCGCCCGGATCCGCGCCCGGCAAGGTGCTGATGAACTGGGTCGTAACTTACCGCCCCGGCGCCGAGGGCAGCCCGACCCCGAAGCGCGAAGACTGGAACCGCCAGGGCACGCTGGAAGAGCTGATCCCGCATGTGCGCGCTTTTGATGTGAATGTGATCGACCTGGAGGCGCTGGTGCGCGCCACGCCGGTCTTCCTGGAATATCCGATGTGCGACCGCGATCCGCTGCCGGGATGGAGCCATGACCGTGTGACGCTGATCGGCGATGCCGCGCATCCGATGTATCCGGTGGGATCAAATGGCGCGAGCCAGGCGATCCTTGACACCAGAGCGCTGGCGGATCTGCTGGTGGGCGCGACAACAGCGGATGCCATCCGCGCGGCACTTGCCGCCTATGATGCGGCGCGCCGCCCTGTCACCGCCGAGATCGTGCGGCTGAACCGGCTTGGCGGCCCCGAAGGGCTGATCGACGAGGTCGAGCGCCGCGCGCCTGATGGCTTCTCCGATCTCGACCAGGTGATCACGCCTGAGGAACGCGCCGCCATCGTGCGCGGCTATGCTTCGACCGCCGGTTTTTCGGATGACCAGACCCGGAAACGCCAGTGAGGCGCAGAAATAGCTTTACACACAAAATTTTTAAATCTGAATGAGATGAAGAAGGAGATCGAAAGATGACCACCCCGACCTATCCGCTGCCGCCCGTTCCCATGCCCCCGGTGTGGTGGCCGGTGACGATGGCATCAAAGGCATCGTCTGGAACATTCTGGGCCAGACCTATACGCCGAAATCCTGCAGCGAAAGCTCGATGTCCTGGCATGCGGTTTTCCCGCCCGGCACCTTCGTGCCGCATCACATTCATTTCACCCAGGATGAATTCGTCTATATCCTCTCGGGCGAGCTTGAGGCCGAGGTCGGCGGCAAACTGCGCCGTGCGGGCCCGGGCGATCTGGTTGTCCTGCCGCGCGGCATCGCGCATGGGCTTTTCAACCGGTCGGATTCAGATGTGGTCGCGATGTTCTGGGTTTCCCCGACGGCAAAGCTGTGGGAAATGTTCTCTTTGATCCATAATGTGCCGGACCCGGCCGAAGTGGTGCGGATCGCCGGCTTCCACGAGCTGGAATTCGTGCCGCCACCGGCGCTTGACTGATCAAAAGACCTGACGGCGCGCGTCTGCCTGGCGCGCGCGTCCACCAAAAACTGGCCGCCAAAATACCGGCCACCCAAAAACACTGGGCGCCAACAGGCCCGATGGAGGTAGTAAATGAATAAAGTGAAAGCATCCCTGCTGGCTGGCAGCATCCTTGCCGGGTTCGCATCCGTGGCCAGGGCCGATGATGATGTGGTCCGGATCGGCCTGATCTACACGCTGTCAGGACCGGCGGCTGTTCTGGGCGAACAGGCGCGCGACGGGTTCCAGCTGGCGCTTGACGATCTGGGCGGCCAGATCGGCGGCAGGCAGGTCGAGCTGATCATTGTCGATGACGAACAAAAACCCGAAGTCGCCGTCAGCCGCGCGCGCGAGCTGGTCGAGGGCAATAAGGTCGATTTCGTGGTCGGCCCGATCTTTTCCAACATCCTGAACGCCATCATGCCACCGGTCACCGAAGGTGGCGCCTTCCTGATTTCGACCAATGCCGGAACCTCGACGCTGGCGGGCAAGGAATGCAACAAGAACCTCTTCGTCACCTCCTATCAGAATGACCAGATCCACGAGGTCTCGGGCAAGGTCGCCCAGGATCGTGGCTATCAGAATGTCTATCTGCTGGCGCCGAACTATCAGGCCGGCAAGGACGCGATGGAGGGCTTCAAGCATTCCTATAAAGGCGGCATTGCCGATGAGATGCTGGTCCCGCTGGGGCAGCTGGATTTCTCGGCCGAGCTGGCGCAGATCGCCGCGACCGGCCCGGATGCGATCTATGCCTTCATGCCGGGCGGCATGGGCGTCAATCTGGTCAAGCAGTTCAACCAGGCCGGCATGAGCGGCATTCCCTTCCTCTCGGCCTTTACGGTGGATGAATCTACCCTTCCGGCACAGCAGGATGCTGCGCTTGAGATGTTTGCCGGGTCGAACTGGGCGCCTGATCTCGACACGCCGCAATCACTGGCCTTCACCGATGCCTTTATCGCCAAATATGACAAAGTCCCCGCGACTTTCGCGATGCAGGCCTATGATGCGGCGCTGCTGATCGACAGCGCGGTCAAGGCGGTGGATGGCAAAATGTCAGACCGGGACGGGCTGCGCAGCGCGATGCAGAAAGCAGATTTCACCTCGCTGCGCGGCGATTTCTCGTTTGGCAAGAACCACTTCCCGATTCAGGATTTCTACCTGACCAAAGTGGTGAAGCGTGAAGATGGCCGCTATGCCACTTCGGTTGTCGAGAAGATCTTCGATGACTACCAGGACACCTATGTCAATGACTGCGGATTGTAAGCCGCAGCATCGGACAAGACTTCAAAAGACCGCCCCTCGGGCGGTCTTTTTTGCTTCTGCCCCCGGGCCAGATCGCCGCGCCTAATGCAAAAACCCCTGGCGCAGCAGGGCAACGGCAAGGGCCGTGCGATTGTCGGCCCGCAGCCTTTGCGCGAGGCGCTGGACATATTCCTTGATCGTATGTTCGGAAAGCCCTACGGCCCGGCGATTTCCTTGTTCGAAAACCCCTCGCAGACCAGGGCTGCGACCCGCGCCTGCTGCGGTGGCAGATCGCCCGCGACACGGGTGCGCCGCACCAGCGAGCGCAAAGCGATCCCGGCGCCCCGGCACAGAAAAACCAGCTGCTCGCGCGCCTGGGGCGTGAAAGGTCCGGTGCGTTGCAGCGTGGCCGTATAGATGACGCCCATCGTCGCCTCGTCGATCGGGATCAGCCCGCACATATTATGCCCAAGCCCCCATGAGCTGAGCAATTCACGCAACCCGCTGCGGGCCCAATCCGCCTCGCCAAGACAGGTCCGGCCATCGGTGACGGGCACCTGCGTGCTCAGCTGCCGGATCAGCGGATCATCGGTGCCGTAAAGCGTCGCGTAATCTTCCAGAAAACCACCCGGCACGCCGCTGGAATACAGCAGATCCGCACGCCGCTGCGCAAAAGATAGATCCCCATCCCCGAGGCACCACAATGCCGTTCCAGCGCCGCATGACATTGCTCGCCGAGCACCGGGATCGAGGCCGCAGAAATGACCCCATCAGCTCCGCAGCACTGAGATCGGCAGAGAAAGGCGCAGCGGTCATGGGTCAGTCCGAAAGTGCGGCCGAAGTGGCCTGCGGCGCACAGCTTCGGAGGAGAGGGTGATTCGGTCAATTCAGTCTGCACCTTTCATGATCATTCGGGTGTAAAAATTTCGCAGTCAAAGCATTCCTGCCGCAACCCTGCCACAACAGCCCCCCTGTTCGGGGGATTGAGGCGGGCCAGCCCCAACCGCCAGGATCGTCCGACAGATCGGCCAGTCACCGCCCGCGCGGCGCGTCAGGCCGATTTGCGCAGTTATTAAAAAGCGGCCAGCCCCGGCACGGGGTGCAGATACGAGCCGCGCGCTACAGAGAGGGATCCGGATGAATATCAATGTGACAGCCACGCCGCCGACCGCGACAGAGCTGATGGCGCGGGCCGAGGCGCTTTTGCCACTGATCGAAGCGCAATCGGCTGAAGCGGAACGGCTTGGGCATCTGACCGATGAGGTCGTGGCCGAATTGCGCAAGGCCGGGCTTTTCACCATGCTCTATCCCCGCGTGGTCGGCGGCTCTGAGATCAGCCATTTCGATGCGATGCTGATCCATGAAAAGATCACTTACGCCCATGCTTCCGCCGGCTGGTACATCGGCGTGAACAATATGGAAGGCACCACCATGGCGGTCTATATTGACCAGGCCGGGGTGGATCTTGTCTTCGCAAAAGGCGTTGATATCACCATCGCCGGCAATGGTGTGCCGCGCGGCTTTGCCCGCAAGACCGATGGCGGTTACATGATCTGGGGCCAATGGGCCTATGGCAGCGGCATCCAGCACGCAGACTGGATCCATACCGGCGCCTTCCTGGTGGATGAGGCGGGCGAGATGATCATGGGCCCGGGCGGGCCGAAAGTGATCATCGCCCATCACCCGCGCGACACGATCGAGCTGAAGGGCAACTGGGACGTGCTGGGGCTGCGCGCCACTGGCAGCTTTGATTACGCCGTCAAAGAGGGGACGGAGATCTTTGTCCCCGATGAGATGGTCTATGATTTCGATATCGAGGCGCCTTTGCGCGGCTCGCATCAGGGCACGATCGGGCTTGCCGGCTTCAGCGCCTGGGCCCATACTTCCTTCGCGCTTGGCACCGGGCGGCGGATGCTTGATGAGCTGATCAAGGTCATCGTCCCGCGCCGCGATGCCTTTGGCCCATCGGCCCAGAGCGCCAGTTTCAGGTTCCAGTTCGCCCAGAACGAGGCCAAATTCCGTGCCATGCGGGCACTGGTGCTGGAGTCCTGGAAAAGCGCCTCTGACACGCTGGAGGCCGGACAGCCGCTCAGCCAGCATCAGATGACGATGATCAAGCTCTGCCTGCGTTACAGCCATGATGTGATTTCTGACATCGCGACCTTTGCTCATCGCGCGGCGCGCGGCGCCTCGCTGCACAATACGGTCATGCAGCGGGTGTACCGCGACATTCACGCGGGCACCCAACATATCCTGATGTCGGATCAGATCTTTGAGGAATGCGGCCGCGCGCTGATGGGCACCACCGATCCCAATGCGCCCTGGACGGTGTTCGGTGTGGCAGACGGGGGCAAATAAAGTGCCCCCCGTCCTCGCGTTTTCCGCAACAAGCTGGCGCCCCGCCAGCCCGCGCCGCCTCATTGAGGCGGCGGTCGACCGGCTGGACCGCTTACACGGGATCGGGGCCGAGACCTGCGATCTGCTGGATGCCGGCCCGGCATTGCCGCCTTTCGTCGCGAGGAGATGGGCGCTGACGCCCAGGCTCTGATCGCGCGGATAGAGGCGGCGCCCGCGCTGATCATCGGCTGCCCGGTGTTTCAGGGCGGCTATCCGGGGCTCTTCAAGCATCTCTTCGACCAGATCCCGCCGGGTGTCCTGAAAGGCCGCCCGGTGCTGATCACGGCCTGCGGTGGGGGCTTGCGCCATGCGCTGGTGGTCGAACATCAGCTGCGCCCGCTTTTTGGCTTCTTTGAGGCGCTGACCATGCCCACGGCAGTCTATGCCTGCGCGCCGGAACTCGACGCGGACGGCGCTCCGACCGGGGCACTGGCGCAACGGCTCGAAACCGGCGTGGCCCAGCTCGCCGCATCCTTGCGCGAAATCCGCTGCGCCGCCTGAGGCGCGGCCCCACCAATATCACAGGAGCAGACATGTCTGACCCGCTCTCAAATCAGATCGCCGGTTTTGCCCGGCAGGATCTTGTCGTGAATGGCATCCGCACTGCCGTTCTGACCCTCGGGCAAGGGCCCGATCTCGTCTTTCTGCATGGCACCGGCACCTTTACAGGGTTCGAGGCCGCACGCCACTGGGCGGCCACGCATCGGGTGGTCATCCCCTTCCATCCCGGCTTTGGCCTCAGCGAGGATGCGCCAGGCATCACGACCATCGAGGATATGGTCTTCCATTACATGGCGCTGTTTGACGCGCTGAAGATGGAGCAATTCGCGCTGGCGGGCTTTTCGCTTGGCGGCTGGATCGCGGCGGAATTCGCGGTGCGTCAGCCCGGGCGGGTCTCGGGCCTCGTGCTGATCGCGCCGGCCGGTCTGATCAGCGAGGCCGCTCCCGCACCGGCGATGACCTCGATCACCCCGCCCGAGCTGCCGGCCTATCTGGCACATGACCCGGCAAAGATCCTGCCGCTGTTCCCTGCCGCACCGGATCCGGCTTTCGATGCGGCCCTCGGGCGCGAGGTTGGCGGCTTTCTGAAACTCTCGGCACCCCATCCCGAAGGGAACCCGGATCTGGCACGCAGGCTCTGGCGTCTGACGATGCCGGTTCTGCTGCTCTGGGGGGCAGAAGACCGGTTGCGACCGACCGGCCAGGCACAGGACTGGCTGGGACAGCTGCCCGGGGCCGAACTGGCGCTGGTCCCGGCGACCGGTCACCTCGTCCTGGAAGAAACGCCTGAAAGCGCCGGCCTCGTGACCGGTTTCCTCGCCCGCGCAAGCGCCGCCATGCCCGGCGGCATCACCGCGCAATCGGGCGCCTGGGAGGGCGTGACCTGGAACATTCTCGGCCAGACCTATACGCTGAAACAGGCCGGGCCTGACAGCATGGCCTGGCATGCGATCTTTCCGGCCGGCACCTTCGTTCCGCCCCATATCCATCCCGATCAGGATGAATTCGTCTATGTTCTGAGCGGCGAATACACCATCCGCCTCAGGGATACCGAACAAAAGGCCGGACCCGGCGATCTGGTGGTGATGCCGCGTGGCATCCCGCATGGGATCTTCAACCTCTCGGGCGCTGAAGCCACCTGCCTGTTCTGGGTCGCCCCGACCCGTGATCTGCGCGCGCTTTTCGAGGCGATCCATCAGGTGCCGGACCCGGCCGAAGTGGTGCGCCTGGCCGCGCTGCACAATATCCACTTCCTGCCGCCACCCGCCGGGGCCTGACCCCGGCGCCCTCTCCCGCGCCGGGGCGGGAGGGGGGGCGGCCTGAACCCGGCGAAAAAAACAAAAACCAACAGGGACTGATGAAATGACAACATGGGACAATCTTGCCCCGCCTGATCAGGCAAGGATCAGGCGCTGGCAATGGGGTGTGCTGGCGCTCGGGCTGTTTTGCGAGATCATGCTGGCGGCGGACTGGTATGGTCTGGCCGCCGTTCTGCCCTTCCTCTCGCCCGATCTCGGGCTGGATGAGGCCCAGGCCGGCTTTGCCCAGGGCATTTTCGCACTGACCTACGGGCTTGGCATGGTGGTCTGGTCGGCGCTCAGCCGCGACTGGTCGGCGCGGGCGATGTTGCTGACCGGGCTGATCGGCACCACCATCGGCATGGGTCTGCAGATCTATGTGCAAAGCTATGGGCAATTGCTGACGCTGCGGCTGATCATCGGCTTTTTCGACGCGGGCGTCTTTATCGGGGTGATGAAGCTTTTGCTGGCCTGGTTCCCGCCGGCGCGGCGAGGGCTGGTGGTCGGTCTGATCCTTGCGGCCTATAGCCTTGCGATCACGCTGGATTTCGCCATCGGGATTCCGCTGACCATCAGCTATGGCTGGCGCAATTTCTTTGCGATCCTGACCTGCGGCACCGCACTCGCGGCGGCGCTGGTGCTTTTGTTTGCCAAACCCGGCCCGGCGGCGCTTGGGTCAGCCTTTTCCGGGTTCAGATGGTCTGGCGAGCCGCCAAACCCGATAGACCGGAGCTCGCCTCGATCTTCCGCAAGCCCTGGGTCTATATCGCGGGCTTCGGCATCGCGTCCTGCACCTTTGCCATCGCGGGCACGGCCACCTGGGTCGTGCCGGCCTTTATCTCGCATCAGGCAATGCCCGAGGCCAGCGCCGCGCTGATCGGCACGCTGATGGGCCTGTCGCAGGTGGTCTTTCTGGTGATAGGCGGGCTTATGGCCGACAAAGGCGACAAGCTGAAGCTGATCCGTGTCTCGGTCATCATGGCGATCCTCACCGGCCTGATGTTTCTGGCCGCAACGCTCTGGGCGCTGCCCTTTGCGGTTCTGGTCCTTATGGCGGCGATCAGCGGCATTGCCGTGATCGGCGGCGGCGCGATCTTTGCACTGATCTCGGACACTTACGCCCCTGCGCTGGCTTCGGCTGCGATCGGCTATGCCGAGGTCTTCGGCATCCTGTCGAGCTTTGTCGCGCCCACAATCATGGGGGTGATCATTCGCGGCAGCGGCGGTTTTCCGATGGCTTTCACCGCCTTTGTCATTGCCGAAGCGCTGTTCTTCATCGTGCTGATGACGCTATGCGCAAAGCGGCGGCTGCCGGTGGCAAGCCTCTGATCGAAACGCGAAAGCCCGGCCGTGTGGCCGGGCTTTTCAAATAGCACTCCCTCAGGCCGGCAGATCCAGCAGCGCCGCGACCAGCGGATGATCCGGCTGCGCCAGCCCGTCGGTCACATTGAAATGGTGGCGATTTGGCTCGACCACCGCCCTTGTGGCCACGCCGAGCCCGGCCCAGATATTCGCAATCAGCGCATTCTGGCGCAGGAATTCCGAGGTCTCCATCGCGCCGACCCAGGCCGTCAGCCGCGTTCCTGCCAGGGGCAACTGCAAGGCCGGGCTTTCCGAGACCGCCTCTTCCGCGTCAATTGCAAGCGTCGCATTGCGCCAGATATTGCGCATGGGCCGCAGGTCATGCAGCCCTGAAATCGACAGCACCGCCGCGATCCTGTCGCGCAGCTCCGGCGCCAGCGGCGTATCCTCGCAGACCATCCGCGTCACCAGATGGCCGCCCGCTGAATGGCCCACCAGTCGCAGTGGGCCCGCGATTTTCGCCGCAGCCGCCGTGATCGCGGCGCCGATCTCCTGCGTCATCGTGCGGATCCTGGCCTCGGCGCCAGTGTGTAGCTCGGGATTGCGACTGCATAGCCCTGCGCCAGCGGCCCGGCAGCAAGATGTGACCAATAGCTCTTGTCGAGCGCCATCCAGAAACCACCATGCACGAAGACAACAAGCCCCTTCGGCTGGGTGGCGGGCGGAACAGGTCAAAGACCTGCCGCGCGCCGGGGCCGTAGCGCAGATCCGCCTCCAGCAGGCCTTTTGCAGCCATGTCTGCACGAAATGCCGCCGCCGGCTCGACCCAGACACCCGGCCAGTCTGCGCCGCGCGGGATATTGGGCGCATTGTCGTAGACTGCGTTCCAGTCAGAGATGTGATACCACATCGGTAATCCTTTCAATGGGTGTTTCAAAGGTGCGCTTCAGCGGGCAGGGCCGGGTCCGGTCGCCTGCACCCCTTTCCACCATCTGGCCTGTCAGTTCGACCGATGCATCGAGATGTTCGGGATATATGGAGGTACTAGGCAGGAAGACCGGCATACCGGGTTCGGTCAGCAGATCATCACTGGTAAAGCCGTCAGTATGAGCCGTCGCGCCAGGCATGGCGGTCTCCGCGATCATGAGCCTGTGAGTATCATGCGAAATGTAGTTAAACTACTTCAAGCTTAAATTATATGGGCGCGTAAAATATTTGCCATCTTGCCGCATACGGGGAAGAGACGACAGTTCTGACCGGGCTTCGCGCACGCGATCTCAGACCGCGCGGCCACAGCTGTGGCGCAGGTCCATCATGATCGCGATGCCCCGCGCAAGGTCATGTTCGGGGATAGCCGCGAAAAACTCGTCGATCCAGCGGTGATGCTGCTCCAGCATCCCCGTCATTTTTGCGCGCCCGGCCTCGGTCAGCGAGATGCGAAAGGCACGGCGGTCGTTTCTTCGTTCTGCCGCAGCGCCATACCATCCGCGACCAGCCGGTCCACAATGCCGGTGACATTGCCATTCGACACCATAAGCTGCTGTGACAGATCCGTCATCGTCAGCCCCTGCGGTGCGGCATGCAGCGCCGCGAGCACATCGAACCGGGGCAGTGTGGTGTCAAAACTGCTGCGCAGACGGCCCCGCAATTCGGTCTCGATGCTGCGGACTGATTTCAGCATCGAGACCCAAAGCCGCAACCTTTGTCGGGCGAGTTCACGGTCTTCGACGGGATCGGCCATGTTCATTCTCACATCCAGCTGCGATCCTTTATGTCTCAAATTTTTCGGCCAGGCAAACCAATCGGGGCGTATGGCGTGGCGGCTCCCCGCAGTTTGCCACGTCGTGGCCTGCACGAGGGTTTGCCTCAGAAACGTCGATGCTGACAATTCCTCCCATATTCTTCTCTCCCCGGCTTGCCATGCGGGCCCGACGCCCTTCATTCCGTTCAGGCCTCAAGAAGGGTGAGGACGATCCGACTATGTTGCGGTCCTGAAGACCCAGGCGATCTTCGATCCGATCCCCACTGACATCGAGGTTCTTAACAAATCCCCGTGGCAAGCCAAACCAACGTCCGGCCCGGCACGGACCATAAGACAAGCGACGAGTGTGACCATGGGTGACAGCATCAAACTCGGGACAGTGAAGCTTAAGACAGCGCTGGTGACCGAGTTTATTCAGGGCAAAATTACGGTGGCCGGGGAGAAGGGAAGTGCCGGGGCTGCGCCTCATGGCACAAGACGTCAACCGACGGGTCCCTGAGCTCCAGGTCTGTATCGCCGTATATTAACTGCTGCGCCGCGCCCGGCATCCCTGTCACAGAGATGGTGAAACAGGGCTATGCGGGCTCTATATCGCCAGCTTGACTGCGGCGGATACGCGTGTGGATTTCACCTTCCTGAGTGGCAGCCGTGGCGATTTCGTCAAGCGCCACCACCTTTGAGAGGCCGGTTCTGAACGACGGGGCCATAAGCCGCGCAAGCGGTCAGGATCCGCCGGATTACGGGGTGACGGCGATCATCAGCCGTTCGGTTTCGGGCAGGTCAGGGTCGATCACCGCGAAACTCAGCCGGCCGGTCGCATAGGCGCCGGTATCCAGTGCGATCCGGCCGGCATGGGCAAAGGCACGGTCCATCACCGTATGGCCATGCGCGACCCAGATCCCGTCGCGCCGCAGGATGCGGCCGAATTCCCGGTGCCCCCATTGCAGCACCTGCGGCTCCTGATCGGTGACCGGACGCTGCGGGTCCATCCCGGCATGGGCCGCGGCCAGAGTGCCGCTTTGCCAGTATAGCGGCAGGGCCCGCAGCCAGGCGATCATGTCTTCGCCCAGCCTGGTCCGGATGCCGTCGCAAAGGGCCTCGGGCCGGTCGGGTTCCAGCCCAAAGCTCGCCAGCATCTCGACCCCGCCATGTTTCAGCCAGGAGAGGCCCTTTTCCGGCTGGTCGAGAAAATCGAGAAACATCGCCTCATGATTTCCCGAAAGTGCGATGGCGCCTTTCGCGACCTCTTCGCGCACAAGTGTCAGAACCCCTGCGCTGTCCGGGCCACGATCGATCATATCTCCCAGAAAGATGATGCGGGCATTGGGGAAATGTGCGTCCCGCAGGGTCAGAAAACGTTTCAGCAGATCGCTGCGGCCGTGCAGGTCGCCCAGAAGGCAGACCGGTTCGTCCGGGCAGGGCGTTAGCAGGCCCGGACGGATGGTCGCAGGCCCGGCCGCGCTCAAGGCGCGCCTGCGGGCAGGGGCGGCGGCGCGTCTCAGAAAGGAAAACACCATTGCATTTACATCCAGGATCTTCGCCCCAGATGCCATGAGCGGGCGCCGGAAATCCAGACCAAAGACGATCTGTTGTGGTCACACCAGCCTGATAGTCCTTACCTCAGGCCGGCGCGCGGGCTGCGGCTTTCACATGCGCTGCG
The DNA here is from genome assembly GCF_030052995.1 of Gemmobacter sp. 24YEA27. Classification (NCBI taxonomy): domain Bacteria; kingdom Pseudomonadati; phylum Pseudomonadota; class Alphaproteobacteria; order Rhodobacterales; family Paracoccaceae; genus Gemmobacter; species Gemmobacter sp. 24YEA27. The sequence goes on from NZ_JASJPW010000003.1 coordinate 141,582, forward strand.
AACAGGGCCGGCAGATGAATCGCAGCGGCAACATGCGGGGATGTCAGGCGCATGGCTTTGGTCTTTCGATCTTTCAGCAAGGACCTCACGGGCCGGTCACCACGCTCAGCCGTGTCTCGCCTGTGCCGACCACTTTCAGGTAGTAAATGCCAGCCGGGATATCGCCCTGGTCATTGCGCGAGAACGAGGAATCGCTGCCGGAATGAGTGAGCGGGATGATCGTCGCGCCGGTCGCATCAAAGAGGCAATAGCCCGGCAGACCCTCGGCATAGGCGCCTGACCAGGAGATGCCCGCCTGTGTCATCACCGTAATTCCGCCATTTGTTTCAATGCGGTAGAGGCGGGGGCGGTGGCGGTCGTGGTCGCTTCGATTGTGCCCCCTTCGGGCGTGGTGGCGGTGGTGATGTCGTCGCCCTCTGTCTTGCAGACCCCATCTGCGGGGGCGAATGGCGCGTCTTTTGGCGTGAGAATTGTCAGCCGTTTCTCTGCCGCGCTCGCGGATCGGGCAAAGCTCTCTTCGCCGGTGACGGCGACATCGAAGAGGCAGGCCTCATGCAGGAAGGGATGACTGACCCCCCCGCAAAGGCTTTGCGCGAGGTCGGCAGCCATTTGCGCCGGCGCCTCATAGGGGAAACTGCGGTCGGTGAAATCCGCCGTTCCCTCGTCATCCGCATAAGAGAACAGCGATTCCTCATCGCTCACCCGCCAGCCGTCGACAAAGCCCGCAAGCTGTGTGGCATCACCGGCCAAAGCCAGGGCGCCGTCACGGCCGGACAGATCATTTGCAGCATCGCCATCATCCAGCCCCAAAAGCCCGCGCCGCGAGGGGTCGGCCCGACGCCATTGCACTGAAAAATCCAGATATCCCGCGTGGCGGTCGACCCAGAGCGTCGAGAGATCGGGCCAGATCAGCACCACATGTTTCATCTCATCGCCTTCGCGCCAGAGGCCAAGCGCGCCGCCTTCCGGCAGGTCATAGCGCAGGGTCTCGCCCGGTCCGGCCAGGGCCCCATCGATGCGCAGGCTGCCATCTGCCAGAACCTGGATCACCACGCCACCGGCGCGGATCGCAAAACCGGTGATCGCGCTGACGGACCGACTGTCCCTCCAGGGCTGAATCCTGGCCTGCAACTCCTGGCCTGCGACCCCCGTAGCCAGCACGAATTCGCCCACAGCCTGGGTGGAAAAGCCGGTGCCGTCAAAGGTCAGGAAATGTGGCTCGCCAATGCCACTGGCGCTGCCTTTGCCGCCGTTTCCGGCACCGTCGGGTCCGGCCGGGCCATTGCTGCTGTGCCAGTTCTCATCCGGGTCCAGATCGATCCTGCGATTGCCCTCCGGGTCGATATATTCGTGCGAACCATCGGCATGTTCGATCTCGCGCGAGCCGTCCGGCCCGGCCAGTTCGATGTCGCCATTCGGGTCGTAATGCGACATCCAGCCATCGCCCATATCGAAGAACCGGTCGATATTGCCGTCATTGTCGCGATACCAGCTGTCGCGCGACCCATCCTCGCGCGGGGCATCGCCGTGCCAGTGGCCGGTGTCGTCCCAGTAATCGTATGAGCCGTCGCCATGGCTGACAGAGCCGCGGAAGCCGCTCTCCCAGCTCTTGCCGCCCCCCGGAGAGGCGCCGTAATTCGCGCCACCTCCCGTGCCACCAGCCGGGGGTGATATGGTATGCGTTCCCGGGCCGATCGGCTCCAGCCTGACCGGGCCCGGCTTCGGACTGGGCCCGCGCGCCAGGATCAGCCGATCCGCGCCGGCGCGCTCGCCGCGGGCCAGTTTCAAAAGCGCCGATGTCCGGCTTTGCACCGGCGGCGCCGCGCGCAGGCCAAGGTCGGCGCGTGGGGGGAGGGCGTTGCCATCGGGACCAACCGGCACGGTCAGTGGCCAGTTCAGCGGGTCATTCCAGTCTGTCTCGGGAAGGGGATCGGGTTGAGCCGCAGGCAGAGAGGCAGGTTGCGGCGCTGTCGACATGGCCGGCTCTGCCGGGGCGGGCTGCGTCACCCCTGGAGTTGCAGGTTCCGCCGAGGGCGGAGCGGTCCGTGACCCGTAATGCCACAGGCCACCACCACCCGCCGCCAGCAGCAGAGCCACCACTCCGGTCAGCGTCCAGGTCTGGCGGTTCATTCCGGCCTCCTCACTTCGTGCAGTCGATATAGGTGAAGCCGTCGCATTTCCCGGCGACACATTCCTTGCCGGTCGCAAGCGTGATGCTGTGGCCGACATTCTCTTCGATCTGCCAGGCCGAAGCCCCGGCAAAGCCCTGGGAGGAGCAGAACCGATCCGCCGATGCCTCGCCGCATTGCGCCGCGAATTCATAGCACCAGTCGAGCCGGATCCCGTTGAAAGCGGGCGCCTCAAACCGGGTCGTGACAGCTGGCTCGGGGTCTGCCACGGCGCCGGGATTGCCTTCACAGGCGATATATTCAAAAGTGCCGCAATCATCGGCCTCGCAGAGCCGGCCATCGCTGATCAGCATGGTCGGCTCGCCGAGCGGCCCCGGCTTTTCGCCGAAATCCACGGCTTCGGCGTAATCGTTCAGGACGCAAAAGCGGTCGGCGGCGGGTTTGCCACATTCAGCGCCCCAGTTGTAGCACCAGTCGAGCAGTGTGCCATTGATCCGGGGCAGCTCGAATACCTGTGATTGCGCAAAGCCTGCCTGTGGAAGGGCAGCCAGCACGAGGCACAGCACCTCCAGAGAGATGCGTTTCATATCAATGCACCTCGATCTTCGCCTTGCTGATGAAGAACCCGTGCCCCGCCCGCGAACTGCAGGTCAGCCCGGTTTTTGATGACAGGCAGGTAAAGGGTCCCTCCGACCAGCTGTTGCCGTAGTCCAGCGGCTGATCGAGCGAACAACAGCCCTGTTCGCCCGGCTCGTTAATCCGCTTTGCCCTGGTTTTCGCGCCAAGGATCACTGTGACATAGCTCGGCTCGACCCGGTCGCATTGCAGTTCGGCCTGACCATCGGCACTTTCATAAACCGAAGTGCCGCCCGCCGGGATATAGATGCAGCCGATATTCCCCGATGGCGTGACGAAAATGACCTCGCCATCCGGCCCGCTGCTCAGCCTCTGGGTTTCGGCCCGTGCCGCGCCTGGGATCATGACCGCCAGAGCCAGCGTTGCGCTCAGCGCCAGGGCTGCAACCCGGCCCCGGACAGGAATATAAAATGCCATCAGATCCTCCATTTCGCCTCGGCCCCAGCTAGCGACAGGCTTTTGTGGAAATCCTCCCCCGTTCGGGTAGGATGATGGAATTCCAGACCCGCAAACGGCCCGCCCTGCGAGAATGTCACCGTGAAGCGCGCCGGGATTGTGTCGCCGCGGATTTCCAGGTCGGGAGACCTTGATGACCAGTGCCGTTGCCGAACTGCCCGAGGTTGTGGCCCGCTTCTATGCGGCGGCGCTGAATTCCGACCTTTGGGCAGAAGCGCTGGATCTGATCACCCAGGCCTTCAATGCGCGCGGTGCCATTCTGCCCGCCGCGACCTTTGTGAAAGGTGCCCTGCCGCATTCAAAGGGGATGGAGCCGGTGCTGCAGCAGTTCTTCGAGGAGAACTGGCATCTGTGCGATGCCCGTACCATCGCCGCACAGCGCTATGTCAGCGCGCATGAGGTGGTGACAGATCAGCTTTTGTTTTCCAGGGCAGAGATCGACCGCAGCCGCTATTATGCCGGTTTCGCGCGGTCTGCCGGGGTGCCCTGGTTCTGTGCCGCGTCCCTGGCTATAGACCCGACCCGTAATTATGTCGCGCTCTCGTTGCAGCGAACCGAGGCGCAGGGCCTTTTTGACGATCATGACCTGGCAAAACTCGCGCAGCTCCTGCCGCATCTGCGCAATGCGGCCGACCTTGCGCGCAAGGTGGCCCATGTCCGGGCCGGTGGCATTTTGCAGGGGCTTGACCAGGCGGGCACGCCGGCGCTGATCGTGAACGGCTGGGGGAAGGTGCTGTTTTCCAACGGTTGTTTCGACCGTCTGTCGCATAGCGCGCTCCGGGTCAGTGCGGGGCGTCTGGTGGCCAGTGACCCCGGCCGCCAGTCGGCGCTGGCCGGGATGATCGATGCCGCCGCACAGTCGAGCCTGTCCCTCGGTCACAACCCTGGCCCCCTGATGCTGCCCGGCGATGAGGGCGTCGCGCCGCTGATCCTGCGTGCCGCACCCTATCATGGGGCGATGATCGGGGCCTTTGGCGTGGAAGGGGCGCTCCTGACGCTGGTGGATCTTTCCGCCACGCCGCAGACCTCAGCCGCGGCTTTGCGCGCGGTGTTCGATCTGACCCCGCGCGAGGCGCAGGTCATGGCGCTGATCGGGCATGGCCACGACCTCGACCGGATCGCGGGCCTGTTGCGGGTCTCGCGCGAGACGGTGCGGTTTCACCTCAAGGCGATCCTCGGGAAAACCGGCGCCCATCGGCAAAGCGAGGTCGCGGCGCTCGCGCTGCGGATTGGTCCGGGCTGATCCCTGGGTCAGGCCTGTTTCACCGCAAGGCGGGCAAGGCCAGGCGGCTGCCCCGTTGCGCGTTTGAAGGCGCGGCTGAAGGCGGCCTGTGAACTGTAGCCCAGACGATGCGCCGCCTCTTCGATCCCGATCCCGCCCTGTGCGATCCATTGCCCGGCCAGCCGCATCCGCAGATCGGTGATATAGCGGATCGGCGTCAGGCCGGTCACCGCGAGGAACCGTTCGGCAAAGACCGAGCGCGAGGCGCCCATCTCATGGGCCATCGTGGCGACCGTCCAGGCCCGCCCCGGATCGCGGTGCAAAGCCAGCAGCACCCGGCCAAGTTTCGGATCGCGCAAAGCCTCGACCCAGCCCGAGGCGCTGCCGCAGCCGCTTTCGACCCAGCCCCGGATGATCGAGGCCGCGACCACATCGGCGAGCCGCGCAAGGATGCCGGCAAAGCCCGCGCGCCGGGTGCGGGCCTCACGCTCCATAGCCTCCAGTACCGGAAGGATTTCGGGCTGACGGTCGGCAAGCTGGCTCAGCTGCATCACCTCGGGCATCATGCCGATCAGCGGCAGCATGGTGCCAAGATCAAGATCCATACAGCCGCTGAACAGGATCACATCCTGGCTGCGGCAGGCCGCCTGATCGCAGCTTTTGATCTCATCCACCGCGTCACAGATCGGCGCGCTGGCGAAATCGGCAAGGTCGCGCAGCGGCGCCCCGGCTGTGAGACCAGCGCATGTCCGGTGCCGCGTGGCAGGAAAACCGCATCGCCACAGCCAATGTGGCGCGGCGTGCCGTCGATCACCAGCCAGGCCTCGCCCCGCGCGACGAAATGCAGCTGCGCCTTGCCCGGCGCGCCGCCGAAGCCGATGCCAAAAGGGGCCGACAGCTGCATCCGGCGATAGCTGATGCCATTGAGCCGCATGCCCATCAACAGCTCGCTCATCATATCAGGGGTGCTGGTGCCGGCCATCGGCAGCGTGGCATTCGGGGATCGGTCGAGCATGTCGGACGCCTGATCAAAAATTGCGGACATGCCATCATAGATCGTCCGCATCAGGAAGGATAGACCACCAGTCCCGACTGACCTTCGAAAGCTTTGACAGATGCACGGATCGCTCACCCTCCCGCCGGCCCCGACCGGATCACCCCGCGCTGGTGCGCCGTCTACGCGCTGTGCGTCGGCGTCTTTGGCCTGATCACCGCCGAATTCCTGCCGATGAGCCTGCTTACACCCATGGCAGAGGACCTGCAGATCAGCGAGGGCCTGGCCGGCCAGGGCGTGACGGCGACCGCAGTGGTCGCGCTTTTCACCGGACTTTTGATCGCAACGCTGACGCGGGGAATAGACCGGCGGCATGTGCTGCTGAGCTTTTCGGTCCTGCTGGTCGTGTCGAACCTTCTGGTGGCGACCGCGCTTAATTTCCCGACCCTGCTGGCCGGGCGGCTTTTGCTTGGCGTGGCGATTGGCGGGTTCTGGACCATGTCGGCCGCGACCGCGATGCGGCTGGTGCCGGGGCGGATGTGCCAAAAGCGCTGTCGCTGATCTTTGCCGGCGTCTCGCTGGCGACGGTTGTGTCGACACCGCTGGGCAGCTGGCTTGGCGCACTGGTCGGCTGGCGCGCGGTGTTCCTCTGGTCGGCAGGGTTCGGTGCCATCGGGCTTTTGCTGCAATGGCGGACCCTGCCCGCGATGGCCGCGACCGGAAGCGCAAGCATCGGCACTATCTTCCGCGTTCTGTTGCGCTCGGGCGTCTGGCAGGGGATCTTCTGCGTCACCCTGGTCTTCACCGGCCAGTTCGCGCTTTTCACCTTTATCCGGCCGTTTATCGAGACCGCGCTCGGCGCGAGTGTCGGCTGGCTCACGACCTTTCTGCTGGGCTTTGGTGTGGCGAATTTCATCGGGACATTGCTGGCCGGGCCGCTTCTGAAACGCAGTGTCAGCTTCACGCTTTTTGCCATGCCACTGATCGCCGGGGTCTGCGCGCTGGTTCTGTCGGGCCTTCATACTGCATCGCTGCTGAGTCTTGCGCTGATCGCGCTCTGGGGCATGGCCTTTGGCGGGGTGCCGGTGGCCTGGACGACCTGGAACACGCGGATCGCGCCGGATGACGCCGAAAGCGCCGGGGGCTGATCGTGGCCGCGATCCAGTTCGCCATCGCGCTTGGTGCGGCAAGTGGCGGCGTTATTTACGACACGACCGGGGCGAACGGAGTCTATGCTTTCGGCGGGGTGCTGCTGGTTCTTGCCGGTCTGCTGATCGCGCTCGGTGTCCGCGCCCCGGCTGCGGCGCCTGCCTGAACATGCGTGGTGCCGGGGGTCTGATCCCGGCACCCGTCCAGCACAGGGGCCGCGCGGGCAGCTGCGGGCCAATGCATCACAGTACTCTATGCCGGGGCAGCTTCCCGGCCGCCGCAAACAGAAAATCCTGCCTGCCTGAATGCCCGGCTTTGGTCTCTGCACTGCGGCACCGACCCTGTATTTGAAATCAAATACCCGTGCCGACAGCTATATTCATCGCATCAAAGCGGCACTGACCCGCAGCGCCCCCACGCCCGCAATTTTCAGCCGAGGCAAGATGTCTTTCCTCTTGGCAATGAGGCCAGGCCCGGGGCTCTGTCGGGTTGCGAAATGTCGCGCCTGAGCCCCCTGTTCTGCCTCAACCCCGGACCTTAAGATGACCAAGAGACTGATTTTCAATGCCTTCTGCATGAATGCCCTGTCGCATGTCTATCATGGCTACTGGCGCCATCCCGATAGTCGTCAGGTCGATTTCAACGACCTGAAGGTCTGGACTGATCTCGCCCGGCTGCTGGAAGAGGCGCGGTTTGACGGGCTGTTTCTGGCCGATGTGCTGGGCGTCGATCCGGTCTATGACAACAGCCGCGACATCTATATCGAACAGGGCATACATTTCCCCTCAAATGATCCGTCAATCCTGGTGGGCGCGCTGGCGGCTGCGACCGAACATCTTGGGCTGATGTTCACCTCGTCGATCATCCAGGCGCATCCGGTCGAATTCGCCCGCCGCGTCTCGACGCTGGACCATTACACGAAAGGCCGCGTCGGCTGGAACATCGTCACTTCGGCCAATAAGGCCTCGGCGGATCTCTTCGGCCATGACGGGCTTACGCGGCATGATGATCGCTATGCCTGGGCGCAGGATTATGTCGAGGCCACCTATAAGCTTTGGGAAGGCTCCTGGCAGGAGGGCGCGCTGCTGAAAGACCGGTCGGCGGGCCGTTTCGCCGATCCGGCCCTGGTGCATGACATTCATCACCAGGGGCCGCGCTACCGTATCAAGGGCGTGCATAGTTCGACTCCTTCGCCGCAGCGCACGCCGTTTCTGGTCCAGGCCGGCTCATCGCCCAGCGGGCGCGCCTTTGCCGCCGCCCATGCCGAGGCGACTTTTATCGTGGCCCTGACGCCGGATGGCGCGCGGCGGGCGATTTCGGATATCAACAGCCAGTTGCCCGCCCATGGCCGCGCGCCCGGCGATATCCTGTTCTTCCAGGGGCTGTCTTTCGTGATCGGCTCGACCGATGAAGAGGCGCAGCGCAAGGCGCGCGAAGCCGATGACTGGGTGAATTTCGACGCGCTCTCGGCCCATGTCGGGCGGGATCTGGGCGTGGATTTCGCAAGGCTGGACCCAGATCAGCCGGTGCGCGAGCTGAAGATCGAAGGGCTGCAGGGCTTCACCACCTTTGTCGAAGAGGCCAATCCCGGCAAGGTGGTGCGGCTGCGCGATCTGAGCACGGCGATGAGCTATAATGGCCGCATCATCGGCTCGCCCGAGACCATCGCGGACCGGCTGGCGGAATGGCGTGACGCCGGGATTGATGGGGTGAATATCGCTTATCAGACCCTGCCGGGCAGCTTTGCCGATTTCGCGCAACATGTGATGCCGGTCCTGCGCCAGCGCGGGCTGGCGCAAAGCGATTATGCGCCCGGCACCTTGCGCGAAAAGCTCTTTCCCGGCCGGGATGCGCAGCTTGGCCCTGGTCATCCGGCGGCCGCGCATCGCGTCGCGGAGGTCAGCGATCCGGAACTGCTGCCGGCGTGAGATGCCGGGGGCAGGGCCGGGGGTGGGCCTCCCCCCGGTGGCTCATCCTCCGGATCTCACCCCTCGGGCCAGACCAGCGAGCGATGGATCTGCGCCCCGGCCCAGGCGCCATCGCCCACCGCCAGCGAAACCGAATGCGGCGCGCGGGCGGTATCGCCACAGGCAAAGACACCGGGAATGGTGGTCTCCTTGCTGTCGCCGGTGAGGATCTGGCGCCCCATCGGCGTCTCGGTCATCGCGCAGCCAAAGTCCTCGGCCAAAGGGCTGGCCGGTGAGGTGCGCGTCGCGGTGAAGAGCCCGGCAAATTGCAGCACCCGGCCATCTGTCAGTTCAAGATCGGCATGTCCGGAAAGGCGGGCAACCGGGGTCGTCTCGATCTCTGCACCGCGCCGCGCCAGATCCGCGCGCGCGGCCGCATCGGGCGCGTAAAGGCCCTGGGTCAGAAAGGTGACCGCGCCCCATTCCGGCAGCAACTGCGCCTGATGCAGTGACATCGGCCCGGTGGCGATCACACCGATCCGGCCCTGGTCAAGCTCATAGCCATGGCAATAGGGGCAGTGAAACACCGATTTGCCCCAGCGTTCTGCAAGTCCCGGGATCTCGGGGAGCTGATCTTTCACACCGCTGGCAAACAGCAGGCGCCGGCCCTGGACGGGATCTCCCGCCGCGAGGTCAACCTGGAAGCCATCGCGCTGGCCAGAGACGCCGCAGGCCTCGTTCCTGATCCAGGTCAGGGGAGGATAGGCCAGCAGCTGGTCGCGCGCCTGTGACCAGATTAGCGCCGGGTCGACCCCATCCTGGCCCAGAAACCCGTGTGACTGGCCGGCAAAGCGGTTGCGCCTTTCGCCCGCGTCGACCACCGTCACTTTGCGGCGCGCGCGCAGCAGTTGCAGGGCGGCTGCCATTCCGGCGTAGCTGCCCCCGATCACGATCACATCCTGCATCTTTCTACTCCTGAGCGGCCCGCCATGCGGCATGACGGCGGGCGAAATCCCCGGCCAGATCGGCCAGGGAGACGGCGGCGAAACGTTCCAGCAGCAGCGCCTCGGCCTCTTCGAAAGCGTGATCCAGCGCCGCATTCACTGCCTGTTCGACCAGACAGTCCGGCGTCTCGTTGCGGTTGCCGATGGCGAAGATCGCGGGCTCGCCCAAAGCCTCATGCAGCTGGCGCAGGCTGACTGTCGTCAGATCGGCCGAGATCCGCCAGCCCCCGGCATGACCGCGCGCGGCGGCCACCAGCCCGGCCTCGCGCAACAGCCCCATGGTGCGGCGCACCACGACCGGATTGGTGCCAAGGCAGAGGCCAAGCGCCTCGGAGGTCATGGGTCCGTCATGCTCTGCCATATGCAAAAGCGCATGAAGGACCGAGGAAAGGCGGCTGTCACGTTTCATGTAACTTCATATGTTTCAAATTGAGATATGTGTCAAGAGGGCCGCCGAAACCGCGCGCATCACAGCCCTGGGCCGGGTTAAGAAGCGTTCAGTCTGCCATGATGCTGCTGCGCGCCTGGTCGAAGGCGTCACGCAGCGCCTGTTGGCCCGTCAGCGCCTCAATCGCATAGGCATTGAGGAACTGGCGACCCGCAAACAAACGGCGGTCAACCGGGCTGAGCGCCGCCTCTTCGCAGATCGGTCGCCACTGGGCCGCAATCGTTTCGATCTGGTGCTGCATCAGCGCCAGCGCCCCGGCCTCGCTCAGATGGAAATCCGGCGCGGCAGTCAGGCAGGTCGCAAGGCGGCTTGCGCGCGCAGTGCCCTTGATCAGCATCGCCTGACTGGCCTCGCTGCCTGTCCGGCCCTGGGGGCAGATGTCATAGGCCGGTGTCAGGGTCAGCATCCTGCCATCCCAGAACGCCGCGTGGTTCCTCGCGTGATCATCAGTATTGCCGCAAAGCACATTGAAACAGATCCGCGCGTAAAGCTCGTGCAGCGTCGCCCTCGGATTGGTAAAACGGTGCCGGATCAGCTCTGCCAGATCCTCGTAAGAGGCGTAGCGGGCCATCATCTCGTCAAGCCCGAGCATGGTCAGGGCCGAGACCATCGCCTGCCTTGTCCAGCCATGACCTGTGTGCCGCCGGTCAAAGCGTTCGATCAGAAGCACATCCTTATGTGCGGCGCGGGTCAGCTGCACGGGGGCTGCGTTCAGGCCACAGCCCCGCGCCAGCCGCATGGCGATGAACTCGGCCTTGACCACGCTGTAGGTGTCATTGCTGGCGGAAAACTTGGCAATGAATTTCCGATCGCCGTCGTCAATCAGCGCCTTGGGCCGCGCGCCCCCGATCGAAGTGCCGTGATTGAGCGCCTGGTCCAGCGCCGGCGGCAGCGGTATACCCTGTTCGATCAGGGCGGCGGCCTCTGTCAGCTCGCCGAGCGAGGCCTCGGTGGCAAGGCGCGGAATATATTCCGTGGCCGAGGCCTGAAAATCCAGCGCGCCGATCCGGTCTGACCCCGAGTGCAGCAGAAAGGTCAGCTCCCCCAGTTCCGGCACATCCGGGGCATCCGGGCGCCTCGCCGTCAGCCGGTTGAGGATCACCCGGCGCCCCCAGGCGTCGGGCGAGCCGTCGCGGATCGCGCTTGCCATCTGCAGACCGGGCGCAGGTTCGATCAGCCCTTCGCGCAGCGGCAGTTCGGGGGTGTAAAGTGCAATTGCCCCGGCCAGGCGCCGGTAGCTTGCGCCATAGGTGAAAGTCAGCCGCTGGCCGTCGCGGTCGAGACGCCCAGCCACAACCGGCTCTGTCGCATCCGGCAGCCAGACCCAGACATAGGCGCTTGTCGGGGGGCGCAAGGGCGTGTCAGAAGTCATCATCGGCCTCCTTCACGCTGCGGCGAACCGCTTTCGGCAGCAAAGCCAGCTTTTCGCCAAGATGGGCATTTTGCAGCTGCAGGCCGCGTTCCTCTTCGCCAAACAGCGCGACCCCGACCAGCGCCGCGACCTCGAACACCGTGCCGATCTCGGGGCCGGGCGCGCCCTTTTCGATATTGGAAAGCGTGGTGCGGCTGATCCCGGCCCGATCGGCAAGATCCTGTGCCGTCAGCCCGCGTTCAGCCCGGCCAATGCGGATCAGGCGACCCAGCATCAGGAGCGCCTCGCGGGTGACGCGGGAATAGGTTCTTTTGCGCGGCATGACGGGGCCTTGTCCGGTTTTCCCGACATAAGACAGGGGCGGGTCCATAATTCCGGACATGATGCTGTTGCAGGCGGACCCTTGTCAATGAATGATCAGTAAACTGAACATAAAAGCGTATAACGTCCATAATTATGGTCATAAAATCGGTTCCTGGCCATTAAAGCCTGGCAAGACCAGCGCCAAGCATCACCAGCGCCGGCAGAAATGGCAGAAGGCGGCGGTTCTTCCCGGTTGCATAAGTCAGCACCATCGCCAGCGCGAAGGCCGAGACGGTCAGAAGCCCCAGCCAGGCCGAGACTGCAATCACCGGGTTGGACCAGGCCCGCATTGCCCCCGGCAAAGACAGGCTCAGAAAAACGATGCCGGCAAGGCGGAAGAGGTGCTTTTCTGCCTCGCCCGGCTTTCCGCCGCGCAGTTCCTCGTGATGGCGCGGCATCGCAAGGGCAAGGGCGGTGAAACCGGCATAGCTCAGGATCAGGGTAGACCACGCATACATGGTCATTCTCCGGCGATCTGGGGGGCAGGGGGCGCTACCGGTTTGCGGACGCGCCTCGTGGGTTGTTTCTGCCGCCCGGGCCGCGCCTTCCAGCTTGCGTAAAGGCAGGCGGACCCGCTGAGAAGCGCCATCAGCTCGACTGAGACCAGCACCATATTGCCCTGCCACAGCGCCCGGACCAGGTTTGACGGACCGGTGAACGCGTTCAGGATCGGCAGCGTCAGCAAAAGCACTGCCGCAAGGCCGAACTGTTCACACCAGGATTTCGCGGGCGCGCGCAGGAAAGGGTGGATCAGCGCCAGCGCCCAGATCGCGAAAAAGGCATGAATCTCGAGGCCTGCCCGATCCTCCACCCCTGCCGGGATCAGTCGGTTGGCCCAGAAATAGCCGGCGGTCGCCACTGTCAGCCCGGATATCGCGCTGACATTCAGCCGGTCAACCAGCCGCAGCCCAAAGGGCTGCACGCCGGATTTCGCATGTTTCTGCGCGCGTTTCGACACCCAGAGCACCAGACCCGATCCGACCATCACCGTGCCCGCGACGCCTGAGACAAAAAACAGCCAGCGCAGTCCCGTATCGGCAAACCGCGCCCGGTGCAGCGCGCCAAGCGCCATATTCACACTTGCGACAGTCGAGGCGTCGGGCCGCCCGGTCGCATCGATCAGCGCGCCGCTCAACCCGTCAAACCGCATCCGTTCGGACCCGTTGGAGCCAGAGCCGCTCTGCACCGTCACCACCGACTGGCGGAGCGGGATCAGGAGGATCTCGGGCCGGTCGGTGTCGAGGTCTTCGATCTGGATCCGCCCGACCGGCATGCCGCCCCAGGCGGTTTCGGCCTGCGCCAGCAGCGGCGCAAGCGCGGTCAGCTGGGCCAGCGGGCCGGACGGCAGGGCTTCTGCGACCTCCTGCGCAGGCGCGGGGCCACGCGCAGGGCCGCGTTCGATCACAAAAGGCATCAGCGTGGCGACAAACAGCACCAGCCCGGAAAAGGTGATCATGATATGATAAGGCAGCGCCAGAACAGCGGTCATATTATGCATGTCGAGCCAGGAGCGCTGGCCCTTTCCGGGGCGGAAGGTGAAGAATTCCTTGAAGATTTTCTTATGGGTGATGACGCCCGAGATGATCGCGATGAACATTGCCATTGTGGCGATGCCGACAAACCAGCGCGCCAGCTCGCGCGGCAATCCGTGCAATTCGAAATGGAAACGGTAGAGGAAATCGCCCCCCGCCGTCTCGCGCGGGGTGAGGATTTCGCCGGTGGAGGCATCAAGCACAGTCGCGGGCGCGCCGCGCCGGCCCGGGGCCTCGCCGGGATTGGACCAGGAGACCGCGAGCACCGGGCTGCGGCTTTCGGGCAGGGTGATCGACCAGGACGCCGCCGCAGGTGCCAGCTCCTTCAGCCGCGACATGGCGAGCCCCACGGGATCTTCGGAGACCCTCGAAGCGTGCAGCTCGGGCTTCATCCACCAGGTCACCTCGGTGCGGAAATAGGCCAGGGTGCCGGTGAGGAAGATCGCGAACAGGAGCCAGCCGAGCAAAAGCCCGGTCCAGGTGTGCAGCCAGGCCATCGACTGACGGAAGCCATTTTTCATGCGCCTGCCTCCGGGGCGAACCACCACAGGGCAGCACAAAGCGCCACCGGCACCAGAATGCCCGCCCAAGCGCGCCATGCGTCACGCGTGGCAAAGGCCCAGATCGCGGCCAGCGCAAAAACGACAAAGGACAGCATCAGCGCAAGCTGGCCTGCATCACGCGGCTCCATCGGCACCTGTGCCCGGAAAGCCAGCACGAAGAGGTTCGCCAGCAGATAGCCCCCCGCCAGGGCCGCAAGACTGCGCGAGGCGACTGCGAGCCGGTAGCGCAATCCCTCATCTTCGGGTTTTGGCCTTACGGCTTCGGTCTGGCGCGCGCGGGCTGGCATATCGGGATCCGGATCGGGAAAGCTGCGGGGGGAAACACCCCGCGCCCGGGTGGGGTCCGGGCGCGGGAGATCTGCGGCGCGGGAGCGATGCGCCGCAGTGGGGGGGGAGCCGCTTACTCTGCGGGGGCAATCCGGGTCAGCTGATCGGCTTTGGCGTCCTCGGGGCCGCGCGCCTTGTTGACCGCGAAGACCACACCTTCGGGGGTCACGGCGAGGTGGTTCGGGAAGGAATGGCCGTCGAGATTAGCACTAATCGCCCCCGTCGCCGCATCAACCACGGTGATCGTGTCCGAGGCCCGGTTCGCCACATAAAGCTGGCCGGAAACCGCATCAAAGACCACATTCAGCGTCTGTGCGCCGACCGGCGTGTCAAAGAGCACCTTGCCATCAGTATCCAGCGCGATCACGTCATCGCTGCCTTGCGAGGCGATGAAGATCCGCCCGCTTGGCGGGTCGATATCCACGCCAGACGCGGTTTTCGCGCCCGGCAGCGGGATGATCGTCGTCTCGCGGCTGGTAAGGTCGATCCGGGCCACTTCCGGCGTGCGCAGCGACACGGTGTAAAGCTGGCCCTTATCGGCATCAAGAACGAGGCTCATGGTGCCGAACTGGCCGCCACGTTCGGCCGACTGCACCTCGAAGCCTTCCAGCTTTTGGAGCGTTTTCAGATCGAATTCCTCGATCCGCGTGCGATGGGTCGACACCCAGGCACGACCGCGCGCCTGGTCGATCACCACATCGCGGGGCTTTTCAACCGAACCCGGTTCGAACTGTTTCACCAGCGTCAGGTCATCCTGCTTATAGATCGCGACCGAAGAGGTACGGGTATTGGTGACCCAGACGGTGCCATTCTCGTCATCCACCGCGATGCCAAAAGCGCCGTAAAGCCCGTTTTCTTTGTCGAAATAGGGCGAGGCCTCGGCCAGTTTTTCCAGAGTGGTCGCGTCGAATTTGACGATGGACGAGGTGCCCTTGTCGCCGCGCCCGGTGGCAGATGCGGTGAAAACGGTGCCGTTCCTGGCGCTATAGGCGACCTGATAGACGCCCGGCGCGGTCTTCACGCTGCGGCTGGTGTATTTTTCGCCCCCCGAAAGTGCAATCTCGGGCGAGATTTTCAGATCGACCACGGCGGCGCTGTCGGGGCCTTCGGCCTCGACCACGATCGGGTGCTGGCCGGTCACCGCATCCGCCGGCAAGGTCAGCGGGAAGGAAAATTTGCCCTCCTGATCGGCGCTGAGGCCCTCGGGCGAAATCAGATCGCCGCCGCGGCTCAGGGTGATGATCTGGCCAGGGGCAAAGCCTTCGCCCGAAACCTCGACCGCGCCGCCGGGATAGGCCGGGCTGCGGTTCGGCCCCGAGAAGGAAACCTGGCCTGTAAAGGGCGCGGGCGCATCAAACACCGCATCGGCGGCGACAAACGAGCTGCTGCCCATCAGAAGGACAAGCGCGAGAACAGGGCGGGAAAGGCGGGTCATGACGGCTCCTGGAAGATCAGTGAGAAAGCGTCCGGCCCCCGTGTGAGGGGCCGGGATCGGATTGGCTCAGAAGGTGGTGGTCAGCCCGACAAAGAAGCGGCGGCCATCATTGTAATTGGTGGAGCCGAAGGTCGTGTCGCCGATATTATAGACCGCGACCGACCCTTTGACGTTCTCGTTGAACTCGTAATCGAGCCCGATATCAAAGATCGCGTGTTCTTTGATCCTGCTGTTGCCACTGTCAAAAGACGCGCTGCGATATTGCGCATTGCCCCAGACCGACAGTGCCTCATTCGCCTGCCAGTCGATGCCGAGATTGGCGACATGCAGCGGGCTGTTGTTGAACCTGGTGCCGGTGCGCGCGCCTTTGGTCACCTTGCTGTCGGCATAGGTGTAGTTCAGGTTGAAGCCGACATCGCCCAGCACCCAGTCAATGGTTGCCTCGACGCCGTTCAGCTCTGCCGCGTCGCGGTTAACATATTGGTTGATCCATTTGATCGGATCGGTGGGGGTGTTCATGCCGCAATTGGTGGGCAGGCCGGGGTAATTGACAGGATCGGCGGGGTTCATACAGATCCGCTCGGTCGTGATCCGGTCCTTGAAGCGGGTGTGATAGGCGGTAAGGCCGATCTGCACGCCGCTTTCCGATTCCCAGATCGCGCCGATCTCGAAATTGGTGCTTTCTTCGGGTTTCAGACTGGTATTGCCCTGGTCGCGTGCCCGGCCATCGCCACCGGAAGGTTCAAAGATATTGCTGTCGGCCTGTTTCAGCGACGGCGTCTTATAGCCGCCCGAGACCCCGCCCTTGATCGTCAGCGCGTCAGAGGCATGCCAGACCGCATAGAGGCGCGGCGTGACATGCGAGCCATAGCGCTCGTTCTCGTCATAGCGCAGGCCGAAGGTCACCGTCACATCATCGGTCAGGTGGAAATTGTCTTCGCCGAACACCGCCCGGTTCCAGCGCGTCATCACCGGATTGACGCTGACGCGGTTCGGCGAATGGCGGGTGGTCTCGTCGCGGTAATCAAAGCCCAGTGTCAGGTCATGGCGCCCGAAACTGACATTGGTTTTCGAATTCAGGTTCCAAAGCTCATAGCCCGAGATATTGGTGCCGTTCTTGAAATCGACATCTTCATAGGTGACGAAGCTGTTGGTCTCATAGCCCTCACCCCAGGTGATCTTGTGACCAAGCGCGTAGTTCATCCGCTCGACCTTCACACCGCCGGGGGTGCCGCCAGGGGTCAGGTTCACAGTGTCGGAGGTGCCGGACGCCACTTCGAAATCCAGGCCCTGATTGTCGTCGAGCATCCAGGTCAGCCTGGCCCCGAGGGATTTGCGTTCGGTATCCTGCGAGGGGCGCGCGCCGGTGCCGGCCACCTGCAGCGCAGGCTTCGAGCGGTCATAGATCGAGCCATAGACCGCAAGGCCAAGGCGCCCCTCGATCAGCGGCCCGCTCAGATAGAACCGCCCCTCATGCGCAGAACCGGCGTTATTGTCCTGCCAGGTCGAATTCCCCAGCATCAGCGAGCCCGACCAGACATCGGCAACCGGTTTGGTGATGACATTGATCACGCCACCCGAGGCCGCAGTGCCATAAAGCGACGACATCGGCCCACGGATCACCTCGATCCGGTTGATGGCGGAAGGCGGCGGCAGGTAAGACATCGCGAGGCCGGAGCCGAAGCCGTTATAGGTCGCCTCCTGCGAATTGCCGATGGGGCGGCCATCGACCAGCGTCAGCACATAACTTTCGCCAAGGCCCCGGATCGAGATGGTCTCGGCGCCGGAGCGCGCCGATGGCGAGGACACAACCACGCCCGGCACCCGGCGCAGGACATCGGCGATCGAGGCATAGGGCCGCGAGGCGATCTCTTCGCCGGAGATCACGGTGATGGTCGCCGGCGCGTCAGGCAGGGCCTGCGCCTGGCCGGTCGCGGTCAGAACGATGGTGCCAAGGTTCTGCGCTTCTTCCTCTTCGCCGGCCTTTCTGGTCTGGGCCATCACCGCCGTCTGCGGCACGATCACGGCCAGCGCAATGGCCCAGACGGGCAGGCAGGACAACAGCCCGGCCCTGATTTTGTGGTTGGTTTTCATCACATCCCCCAGCCGGGCCAGGTTGGGCCCAGAGCAAAATTCGGTTTCATGAGAGGTTCACGCGGCAGGCGGGCAGTCACTGAACCACCGCGCAAAGTTTTTTTGTCGGTTTTTTGCCGCGCCTTTGCATAGCCTGTGACGGGGCGCGAAAAATGGCGCCAATATGCAACAGAGACCTGCCCGGGCCCGTCGTAACCGTCGCAGCCGGTGGACAGGCCCCGGGGCGCGAAATAGGGTCTGGCTCCAGCCGGATGCGGGCGCTCGCGCCCCTCTATGCCAGATCCTTCATCCCTGTTCCGGATCCTCTGGCGCCCCTGATGTCTTCCACCGAGTCCGACGAAATCGGCCGCCTCTACAGCGAGGAGAGCGCCCGTCTTGAGCGACAGATTGCGCGGCGGACGGGCAATCCCGCGATTGCGCGCGACCTGGTCCATGAGGTGTTTCTCAGGGTCTGGGAACGGACGCGCGGGGTGACAGGTGCGTTTTCCGGCAATCCTTCTGCCTTTCTCAGCCGTTCCGCGAGGAATGCGGCCATCGACCATCTGCGGCGCGAAAAGGTACGTGACAGCCATACCAGCAGCGCGCTGCCCGAAGCCGCGCCCGCCGATCCGGCTTTCGCGGAAATCGCTGCGCGCCAGTCGCAGGAGGCGGTAAAACGCGCGATCCGCGACCTGCCGGAAACGACGCGCCGGCTGTTCCTGATGAACCGGGCCGAGGGCCTGACCTTCCAGGAAATCGCAAGCCGCTGTGGCATGTCAGAGCGCAATGTGGCAAAGCATATGGCGAAAGCGGTGGCGCGCTGTGCCCGCGCGCTTGAAGATCCCCCCGCAGACAGCCCCGCCCACCAGCGCAGCGAATGAGGCCGGTTCTTTTGGCGCAAAACCCCGTTTCCCAGGATCAGATCCGCGATGAGGCCGCCGAATGGCTGGTCGCAGTGACTGCACATCCGGCGCTGGAGCAGGACAGGGTTTTCCGCGCCTGGCTTGCGGCCGACAGCCGCCACGCCGCAGCTTTTGCCAAAGCGCAACAGGCCTGGCAGATTGCCGGTCTGGTGGGCGCTGATCTCGCGGCGGAGGCGCCGGTTGCGGTCGTTCCACTGCGCCCTGCAGGGCGGCGGCTCTGGCGGGCCGGCGCCGGGCTCGCGCTGGCGGCCTCGCTGGTGGGCGCAGTCTGGCTGAACCAGGTGCGCCCGGATCTGCGGCTGCGGCTGGTGGCGGATCACGTCAGTGTTGCGGGCGAGATCCGTGATTTCGCGCTGCAGGATGGCAGCCGTACATTGCTTGATGGCGGTTCGGCGCTGGATTTCACCGCTGACAGCGACAGCCGCCGGGTGACGCTGCTGACCGGTGCCGCCTGGTTCGATGTTGAAAAAGACGGCCGCTCCTTTACCGTGCAGCTGGGCGAGACCGAAATCCGTGCGCTTGGCACGCAATTCGGGGTTCGCGATTGCGGCAATTGCGTCGAGATTTCGCTGGAAGAGGGCAGTATCGCGGTCACCGCGCCCGGCCTCGACGAGATGTATCTGACCCCCGGCCAGCAAATGCGCCTGCGTCCTGGCGAACCGCCGCAGCTTGCCGGCACTGATGCGCCCGAGGCGCTGGCCTGGCGCGACGGGCGCTATATCTTTTACGATGTTACCCTGCGCGAAGTCGCGGGGGTGCTGGCCCGCCATGGCGCCGGCGCGATCCTTTTCGGGGATGCGGCGCTGGCCGATCGCAAGATCTCGGGCAGTATCAGCCTCTCCGATACCGGCGCCGAATTACAGGCGCTTTCAGAGGCGATGGGCTTTCGCATCTTCGCCCTGCCGGGTGGCAATCTGTTGATGTGACCCTTTCGCCAGCCGCCGGGGCCAGCGACATCGCCTGCCAGCCCTCGCGTCCCGCCAGCGATATTGCCAACAATCCGCCAGGGCGCGGGTTCAGTGGGGCATGGCCTCATGCGTGAAGGTCAGGCAAAGGCCCGTGCCGGGCAGGGCCAGAAAAAGGACAGGATGCGAGCCAGCCGCGCCAGACCATATTGCCCCGCGTCGCCGCCTTATTGCCGGGCCGCGCGCGACGGTGTTTTGCGCGCGGCGGTGCTGGCCTTGTGCCTTATATCCCTCATCCCGGTCCCATCACTGGCCGAGCCGGTCGCGACCTTTGATCAGCCCGCACTGCCGCTGGCGCGTGCGCTGAACAGCATCGGCGAAAGCGCGGGCATTTCGGTTCTGATCAAAGGCGACAGCGCCGGGCTGAAGGCTCCGGCGATCCGGGGCATTACAGGGTTGCAGGCGGCGCTGGATCAGGTGCTCGCGGGCAGCGGCGCGGGGTACAGGTTCACCTCGGATGGCAGCCTTGTCGTCACGCTGCCTGCGGCGGCACCTCTATCACCGGCCGAGAATCTCGGGACCATCGTCCTGACAGCGAGCGGCCAGCCGCAGCATCTGATTGACGCACCGGCCTCGGTGACCGTGATCCCGGCAGAAGGACTGTCAGCCCGCCCGATGGCGAGCCTCGCCGATGCGCTGCGTAGCGTTCCGGGCCTTTATGTGCCCGGCCCGGGGCGCGAAGGGCTGCCGGCGATTTCCCTGCGGGGCATGGGGCAAAGCTATGTGCTTCTGATGATCGATGGCCGCCCGCTCAGCGCTTCGGAAGAGGCCAGCTATAACGGCCATGGGTTGAACACGCGGATCGGGTTCCTGCCACCCCTCCTGGCGCTGGACCGGATCGAGGTGATCCGGGGCCCGTTATCGGCGCTGCACGGGTCAGCTGCAGCGGGCGGCGTGATCAATGTGATCTCGCGCGACATTCCCGGGATCTGGGGCGGCGAGGCCATGCTGGGCTTTGGCAGGGCCAGTGATCCGGCCTCAGGGAACAGCCATGAGGCGCGGGTCTGGCTGGGCGGGCCGCTGGTCCAGGGGCGGCTGGGGCTTGCGCTGTTTACATCGCTCACGGTGCGTCAGGAGGATGACCGGATCAGCGCGGGCTATCAGAGCCAGGGCCTCGGCGCGGCGCGGCGCAGCATATCGGGCCTGCGGCTGCGCTGGACCCCTGTGGCGGATCAGAGCCTTGAGCTGAGCCTGCAGGAAAGCCGCGTCAATTTCAGCCGCAGCCCCCTGTCTGCGCGCAGCCATGCCGATACCAAAGTGACCGATCGCATCACGGCCCTGTCACATCGCATCGGCTGGGGCGAAAACCGCGAGACCACCAGCTTCCTGCAATGGGAGGCGACCGACTTCCGGTCGGGCAACGAAAGCGGCCATGATGCGCTGGTCTTCAACACCCGCACCACCCTGGGCGAGGGGCGGCGCAACCTCACCCTCGGCTATGAATACCGCCGCGAGCGCACAAGGCACGACCCCGACCGGCTGCCCGATCTGGCCAATCCGCGCCTGCATCGCTGGCATCACTCGGTCTTTCTGGAAGGCGCGCTGCCTTTGGGTGAGGACGTGACGCTGACCCTTGGCCTGCGTGCCGATCAGAACCAGAAATACGGCTTCGCCCTGACGCCGCGCGCCTCTTTCATCTGGTATATGACACAGGATCTGGTGCTGAAAGGCGGCATTGGCAGCGGCTATAAGGTGCCTGCGCTGAAACAGGCCGATGATGGTGTGGCCGAGCCCTCGGGCGGCGATGGACGGTCGCGCGACCGGGGCAATTCCTCGTTGCGGCCGGAACGCAGCACCAATGTCGAGCTTGGCCTGATCTGGACCGGACCCGAAGGGCTGCACCTGGGCGCGACGCTCTGGCACAGCCGTTTTTACGACCGGATCGCCCGGGCCGATCTGTGCCGCACGCCGACCGGCCAGGCGCCGGGCTGCCTGCTGGACGGAACGCCATATGTTGCCGTGTCGCAATATATCAACGACGACAGCGCGCGGCTCAGCGGGGCCGAGCTGGCGCTGGATCTGACCCTGGACGACTGGAATATCGCCGCGAGCTATACCTATTCGGAGTCGCGCGTGACACGGGGCCGCAATGCCGGGCAACGCTTTCACAACCTGCCGCTGCATATGCTGACTCTCTCGCTCGACTGGCAGGTGGCAGATCGGCTGAACCTCTGGGGTCAGGCCCGCGCCCGCAGCCGCGCGCCCGCTTCGGGACGGAAGCCACCGGTCCCGGCACATGTGATCGTCGATCTGGGCCTGAGCTTTGAGCTCAGCGACCGGGTCAGCGGCGTGCTGGCGGTCTACAACCTGAACGACCGGCATGAGGGCGATGTCCTGCCCGAAGGCCGCCGGCTCCATCTTGGGCTGACCACCCGGTTCTGAACCCGGACAGTCCTGGCCCGGACCGGCGACCGTGTCAGTCTTCCGTCAGATGCGAAAAGAATGTGTCGCCGGTATAGTCCCGGCGGAAGCGCCCGTCGCTGACCAGCCGCGGCACCAGTTCCTCCAGCGTCAGGCGCAGGCTTTCGGGCGAGCCGCCGGGCACGGCGATAAAGCCGTCAATCGCGCCGGCGTCATGCCAGACGGCGATTTCCCGGGCCGCGTCTTCGGGGGTGCCGACGATCTGCCAATGCACCGATGACAGGATCTCGGGCCGCGCCAGCAGCTCGGCCACCGTTGGCTGCGTGTCAGACACGATCCGCTGCAAGAGGGCACGATGGCTGGCAGACCGCATGGAGTGATGCGTTTTCGGCAGATCGGCCGGGGTGAGGCGGCGATCGTCAGGCCAGCCGCTCAGATCCAGCCCGATCGCTTCCTGAATGCGCTGGAGACGCTGCGCGCGTCCGACGCGGCGGTGGTTGTCCTGAAACAGCGCGCGCGCCTCTTCGCGGGTCGGGGCCAGATAGAGGCTGAGCCCGGGCAGAAGCCGGATATCACGCGGCGCGCGGCGATGCGCCATAGCGCGGGCGGAAAGCTGGCTGCGCATCTGTTGCGCCGTTGCCAGATCGGGGGTCATGCCGAAAACCATATCCGCCACCTCGCCCGCGAAATCGATACCGGTGGCCGACCCGCCCGCCTGCATCAGCGGGATCCCCGGTCCGGGAAATGCCGGCAGGTTCAGCGGTCCCTGAACCTCGAACCCCTGGCCACGATGGTTGATCGGCAGGATCAGATCAGTATCGGCATAGCGCCCGGTCTCGCGGTCAACCAGCAGCGCCCCGGACGGAAAGCTGGACCACAGCTTGCGCACGACATCGGTAAATTCACGCGCCCGCAGATAGCGCGCATCCGAGGAAGGCATCTCGGCCACGCCAAAATTCTCATTGCCCTGCAAGGCGGTCACGACATTCCAGCCGGCGCGGCCCTTGCTGAGCCAGTGCAGCGACATCAGCTGCCGCGCGGCCTGATAGGGATGGCCGAATGTGGTCGAGATCGTAGTCACGAGGCCGATCCGCCGCGTCTCGCGCGCGACCGAAGTCATCAGCAAAGTCGCGTCCAGGCTGGAAAAGCCAAAGGACTGGTCCATGATCGCCAATGGCAGAAAGCTCGCATCGGGGCGGAAGGCGAAATCGAGATGGGCGGCCTCGGCGCGCTGTGCGGTCTCCAGTGCAAAATCGCTGGAATAAAGACCCTCGATGCCGCTGCCATCCAGCCGCCAGCCTTCGCCAGACAGCCAGGTCGGCGCCAGCGAGATCCCAATGCAGAGTTTCGGTCGGAGCTTCATCGCCCTGCCTCGTCAGTTCATGAAACGACCGGCCCAGAGACGGGCCGGCCGCAGTTTCTGTCGCGATGGCTCAGAACGTGCCGCGAATGCCGATGCCAAACATACGCGGCGAGGTCATCGAGCCCTGCGTGAAGGCCACCGTGCCGCGCGCGGCCTCGAGCAGGGTCGGGCTGCGTTCGTCAAAGAGGTTGTTCACATAGCCATAGACTTCAAGATTGTCGCGCAGCTGAAAGCTCGCATGGATATCCACGAGGGTGTAATTGTCCACCTCATAGGCCGGTGTATTGGCGGTATTGGAATAATAGCCGTCAATAAAGCGCACCTGGCCACCAAGTTTCAGCTTGTCACTCGCATCCCAGCTTGCGCCAAGGGTAAAGGTCTTGCCGGGCGAGCGGGCAAATTCATTGCCCTCCCAGGCCTTGGCCGAGGACATCTCGTCGATCTTCGTCCTGAGGAAACCGGCGCTTGCGCGCAGCGTCAGGCTGTCGACCGGCTTGTAATCCGCACCGATCTCAAGCCCGTAGGAATGGGCTTTTTCAGCATTCAGCGTCTGGGTCTGGTTGATCCCGGACGAGGTCATCTGGGTCACACTGTGCTGGGCGTTGGTGTAATCCATATAAAAGAGGTTTCCGGTCAGGAAGAGCGTCTCGTCAATCAGGCTTGCCCGGCTGAAGAGTTCATAATTCCAGACGGTCTCTTCCTTATATTTCGTCCAGTCGCGGGTGCCGACGAAATCCAGCGAAATGCCGCCGGGATTATAGCCCTTCGAGATCATCGCGCCGACGGTCCAGTCCGGTGTCGCGGCATAGGACAGCGTAAGTTTCGGCAGCACCTCCTCAAACGTCTGGTCATAATCGATATCGCTGTTGGCAAAGAGCGGCGAGACATCGCCGGTGCGACGCAGATGGTCACGCTGATAGCGAAGCCCGCCCGAAAGCGTCCATTGATCATCAATACGCCAGCTGAGTTCGGTATAGACGCCAAGCTGGTTCTTCTTGTCATTGAAGGTCGAGATACCGCCCTGGTTCAGCCATTCATCCTGATCGCTATAGGCGACGTAAAGACCGGCCACGCCAGAGAAAACATCCTCGGGCGTGCCAAAGGCCAGCTTCGATTCATTCGAGAAATTCTTGCGCCACATATTGGCGTCACCGGCGGTGGGCGTGCCGACGCGGCGTTCAACATCGGATTTCGAGGTCTCGAATTTATTGGTCAGCACAAGACCATTGCCCAGATCGTAATCGACATCCAGCACAGCAGTATCGGTCACCGTATCCCAGCCCGGCATCCAGATCGTGATCGAACGCAGATCGCTGTATTCGGGGTCCTGCGCCGCACCTTCGGCGCTTGGCCGGGTCACATCCGAGCGCGAATAGGTCAGTTTGACCGTCAGCCCGTCAATATCGGCGGGCTGCCACAGCAGCTTGGCCCGACCGGTGAAATTGCTGAAATCCTGGCCGATTTCGTTTTGGATAAAGCGCGGGCTGACATAATCGATAAAGGTGTCGCGCGCCGCGTAATCCAGCGCGATCCGTGCCGCGAGCTGGTCATTGATCGGCCCGCTCCAGGCAAACGAGGCGCGGCGCTGGTTGTAATTGCCGAATTCCAGGCGGTAGCTGCCCTCGGGCTCCCAGGTCGGGTCTTTGGTATTCACGAGGATTGCACCGCCAATGGCATTGGCGCCCTGGCTGGTGGTTTGCGGCCCGCGGAAGACCTCGACGCTGCCGACATCCCAGGTGGCAGTGCCGCCGAAATACAGCTCGGCCCAGCTGAGATAATGGCCATCCACATTGACCGTCGCGCGCGGCATGGTGCCGGCAAAGAACGCCGTCGCGCCGGTATGCGGGCCTTCAGAGTTCTGGCCCCGGATCACAGGGGCAGAGACATTGTCGGTATAGATGACGTTCGGCGTGCCCTGCAAAACGGTGCGGACCTCATCCTTGCCCGGCTTGTCCTGCTCAAGTTCTTCTACGGTCACGAGGGTCACAGAACTTGCGGTATCCTTCAGATCGCGCTGCTGCTTTTCGCCGGTCAGATAGATCGTGCCCAGATCGACAGGCGTTTCCTGGGCATAGGCGGCATGGGCCGCGAGGGCTGCAATTATGGTCAGCAGGCTGGCCCCACGCGCCAGCCGGCCATGATGAAAGTTCGGCATGATGTTCCCCGGTTTCTGGTGAGGCACATGCGGAGGCGGGCGGTGGGCTGGCGGCATATGATGCGTTCCGAATTGCATAACGCGTTATGCATGTCAATTCGACTGCTATGTGCGGCCCTTTACCCTGGCGCCCATGCTGCATTAAGATCTTGCAGGGCCTTTCATGGCCGCCGCCCGAGGCAAAGGACTCCCAGGGATGATGGAATTCGAGATTTTCCCCGATGAGGATGCCGGTGCCGGTGATGCAAGGCGGGTGACCACCATTCAGTCGATCTCGGTCGCGATGCGGTTCCTGAACATCCTCGCCGCCGCCGAACGTGCGCTGCCTCTCGGAGAGCTCGCGCGGCTGTCGCGCACCGGACGGTCGACCGCGCATCGCTATATGCAGAGCCTCGTGAAAGAGGGGCTCGCGGCGCAGGATCCGGTCTCCAGCCATTACGATCTGGGCGCGGCGGCCCTTTCGATCGGCATTGCGGCGCTGCGCCGGGTGGATGCGGTCGAAATGGCCGGGATGCAGATGAAGCAGCTGGCCACCAATCACGCGATCAGCGGCGGGGTTGCGATCTGGACCGAACGGGGGCCGACCCTTGTCCGCTGGTATCGCAGCGCGCTTTTCGCGATTTCGCCGGTGCAGCTGGGGGATGTGCTGCCCATCGACAATTCTGCCTGTGGCCAGGTGTTCCAGGCCTTTCTGCCGCGCGCCGTGACCGAGGCCGCACGCCGGATCCAGCCCGCCGCCTTCGCCGGCGATCCGGTGCAGCGCCCGCAGCTTGACCAGATCCGCCGCACCGGCTGGGTCGAACTGACAAGCCATCTTCTGTCAGGTATCACCGGCCAGGCCGCTCCGATCCTCGATGCCCAGGGCGAACTGGTCTGTGTGGTGACCTCGGTCACCGATCTGGGGAAGCTGAATGCGCCGGGCGACCGGCTTGCACTACAGGATGTAGCGAGGCTGATAAACCGCGCTACAGGTGGGCAAAGCGCGCTGGATCAGCCCTGATCCGCCGCGCGCGGGCAGGGGATCACCATCGGACGCGCGGTCAGTGGATCGGGCATCACCAGCGCCGGCAGATCAAACACCTGCCGGATCAGCTCTTCGGTGACGATGGCCTCCGGCGCGCCGGTCGCGATGATCTGCCCCTCACGCATCGCGATCAGATGGGTGGCATAGCGGAAGGCGAGGTTCAGCTCATGCAAAACCGCTACGACCGTGCGCCCGGCACGGTTCAGCCGTGCCAGCATTTCAAGCAGATCCACCTGATGTACGATGTCGAGGAAGGTCGTCGGCTCATCCAGCAAAAGGATCGGGGTCTCCTGGGCGAGCGCCATTGCGATCCAGACCCGTTGTCTCTGGCCGCCTGACAGTTCCGCCAGCGGCCGGTCGGCCAGATCGGTCGTGCCGGTGTCGCGCAGCGCGGCCTCGACCGCTGCCGCATCTTGGGGCGACCATTGCCGCAGAAAGCTTTGATGCGGAAAGCGCCCCCGCGCGACCAGATCCGCCACGCTGATCCCCTCGGGCGCGACCGGCGATTGTGGCAAAAGGCCAAGCCGGCGCGCGACGTCACGCGAGGGCAGGGTATGGATCGCCTTTCCGTCCAGCAGCACCCGCCCGCTTTCCGGGGTCAAAAGCCGCGACAAAGCCCGCAGGAGAGTGGATTTGCCACAGGCATTTGGGCCGACGATCACCGTGAAAGAACGGTCCGGCACCTCCAGCGACAGATCCCGCGAGATCAACCGTGTCTCATAGCGCAGCGTCACATTCTCGGCGCTCAGGCGGTGCTGCATCATGTTCTCCTCTCGCCCGACCGCAGGCCCGGCGGGTTTTTTGGCGGCTCTTCGTATTGCATTGCGGGATGCGCTCTGCAATATGGGAACAAGCTACGCCCGCCCGATGCCTTTTCCGGCCGGGGCCAGCCATTCCCCTTCAGTATCCCCGTCAGCACAGGGGCAAAATCGCACCAGGCCCTGGGCCGGCGCGCGCGAGGATGAACAGATGGCCAGGATCACTACAGAATCCGTCGAAGACCGCAGCGGGATTCTTGAAGAAGAGGATCATATGCGCGGAATGGAGCGGATCGGGATGGAGGTCATCTCGATCAGCAGGCCTTTCGCCTCGGTCGCACGGGTCACCGGCCGGATCGCACCGGCAGATCCCACGCCCTGGATGCCGCCGAACCAAGCCGTGCGCATTGCGGTCGGGGAGCCCGAGGGGCAGCGTCCGGTGGTGCGCGTCTACACGATCCGCGCCTTCGATCCTCTGCGCAGCGAGGTCGAGATTGATTTCGTGATCCATGAGGATGACAGCCCGGCGATGCGCTGGCTGAAATCCGCGCGTCCTGGCACAGTGCTGCCGATGATCGGGCCGCGCCAGCATTTCATCCCGCTGCCCTCGGGTGACAGACGGGCGGCGATCTTTGCCGATGAAACCGCGATCCCGGCGGTCTATGCGATCCTGATGGCCTGGCCTGCCGGGCTGAAAGGCTCTGCCTGGATCGAGACCCCGGACCGTGCCGCTTTTGACGAATTGCCGCGCCCTGATGGGGTCGATCTGCATCTTATCCTGCGCCCGGCGGGGGTTGCCGCGGGATCAGCACAGAGCTTGCTTCAGGCGGCGAAGGCCCTGCCCGATCCGCATAGCTGGACGGTCTGGGCTGCAGGCGAGCGCGTCGAGATGCGCGATCTGCGCAATCATCTGCTGAAGGCCGGCGTGGCGCGCACCGATCTCCAGGTGCTTGGCTACTGGAAAAAGGGGATGAGCAGCTCGGATCTCGACCGGGCGCGGCTTGCCGAATATGAGGCGCTGCGCGCCCGGGGGCTCACCCTGGAAACACTTGGCGATATCGATCTGCCGGTCTGAGAATGACAAGAGGTATCCGCATGTTGCGCCTTTCGCTGGCCGTTTTTGCCCTGATCACCCCTCTGGCGGCCAAGGCCGAAGAAGGCTGGCCGCGCAGGGTGACCGATACGCTTGGCGAGGTCGTGATCGCAGCAAAGCCGGTCAATATCGCCTCGACCGCACCCAGCCTGACCGGGATCCTGCTGGCAATCGACGCGCCGGTGAAATCGACATCAATGGCGATGATCGGGCCACTGACCGATGAAAAGGGCTTCTTTCTGCAATGGGCGAAGACGGCGGATGAACGCGGCGTCGCGCAGCTTTACGGCAATCTGACCTTTGATATCGAATCGCTGATCCTGGCCGATCCGGATCTGGTTGTGGCCTCTTCGACCGGCGGCGATGCGATCCTGCCCTATGTCCCGGCCTTGCGCGCACAGGGTATGACGGTGGTCGTACTGGACTATTCCTCGGGGTCCTGGGAAGACCTTGCCCGCCAGCTTGGCCGTGCCACCGGGCATGAAGCGGGCGCCGAGGCGGTGATCCGGGATTTCGACGCGCGGGCCGCCGATCTGGCGGCACGGCTTACGATCCCGCCGGGGGATGTGTCGCTGGTATCCTATAATTTCAGCGGCACTTACGCGGTGTCAAAACCGACCAGCGCCCAGGCAAAGCTGCTCTCGGTCCTTGGCTTCACGGTGACGGGTCTGCCGGAGGCGATGGCGGGCAATGTCACCCGCGCCTCGGATTTCGATTTCATTTCGCATGAAAACCTTGGCGCGGCGATCACCGGCGAGGGGGTCTTTCTTCTGAACGGCACCGAAGAAAGCGTGGCGGCGTTTATGGCCGATCCGGTTCTGGCCAATCTGCCGGCGGTGAAATCCGGGCAGGTCTGGCCGCTGGGGCCGACCTCGTTCCGCGTCGATTACTATTCCGGCCGCGATATTCTGGAGACCATAGGGCGTTATTTCGCCAGATGACGGGAAATGGCGGCAGGAGGAGCGCAGGGATCTGGCTGGCCGGGTTGCCGGTGCTTTTTTTGCTGTCGCTTGCCAGCCTCGCCATCGGTTCGCGCGCGGTGCCGTTGTCTGAACTCTGGCGCGCCCTGACCGCCTTTGATCCTGGCAATGACCTGCATCTTGTGCTGCGCGAATTGCGGCTGCCCCGCACCGCGCTGGCGCTTGGCGCCGGTGCCGCGCTTGGCCTTGCCGGGGCGGTTATGCAGGCGGTGACGCGCAACCCTTGGCCGAGCCGGGGCTTCTGGGTGTGAATTCCGGGGCGGCAATGGCGGTGGTCCTGGGGGCATCGGCTTTTGGCCTGACGCAGATCACGCAATATGTCTGGTTCGGCTTTGTCGGCGCCGGGCTGGCGGGGGTTGCGGTTTTTATCCTTGGCCGCGCACATGGGTCGGGCACCGATCCGGTGCGTCTTGTGCTGGCGGGCGCCGGGCTCTCGGTGCTTCTGGGGGCGGCGACCGGCTTTGTGATCCTGAATTCCGGGCTGGATGTGCTGGATATCTTCCGCAACTGGGGCTCGGGCACGCTGGAGGGGCGTGGCATGGCGGTCGCCCTGGTGATGTGGGCGGCCCTGGTGCTGGGCGGCGGGCTGGCGCTGGCGCTGGCGCGCGATCTGAATGCCCTGTCGATGGGGGTCGAGATCGGCCGCGCGCTCGGGTTGCGGCCCGGG
Source organism: Gemmobacter sp. 24YEA27 (assembly GCF_030052995.1). Taxonomy (NCBI): domain Bacteria; kingdom Pseudomonadati; phylum Pseudomonadota; class Alphaproteobacteria; order Rhodobacterales; family Paracoccaceae; genus Gemmobacter; species Gemmobacter sp. 24YEA27. The sequence continues at coordinate 171,481 of NZ_JASJPW010000003.1, forward strand.
CCGGTCTGGGCGCTGTCCTGCCTGTCGGTGATGATCCTGGCCGGGGCGGCAACCGCAAGCGCCGGGCCGATTGCCTTTATCGGGCTGGTCGCGCCGCATCTGGCGCGGGCCGTGAGCGGGCCGGACAATCGCAGCCTCCTGCCGCTTTCCGCGATTATCGGGGCGGGCATCCTGACCGCAGCTGATATCCTCGGCCGTATCGTGGCCCCCCGGCCGAGCTGGCAGCGGGCATCGTCGCGGCGATCCTTGGCGGGCCGTTCTTCATCCATGTTGCGCGGCGTTTCCGGCTGGTGCGGCTGTGAGAGCCGGAGGTCAGCGCGTCTTGCGGATCGGCGGGATCAGCCTGTTATGGCGGCCCCGCGCCATGCTGGTCTGCGGGCTGCTGATCGCCCTCGGCCTGCTGCTGGGCCTGTTCCTGCTGGCCAGTGGCACCATGCGGCTGACGCCTGCCGGAGCGCTGGCGGGTCTGACCGGTCAGGCCGAAACCGATGTGATCAACCGCCTCGTCTTGCGCATCCGGCTGCCGAGGCTGCTGACCGCCGCGATGGTCGGGGCGGCGCTTGGCATGTCCGGCGCGGTGTTTCAGTCGATCTCACGCAATGCGCTCGGATCGCCGGATGTGATCGGTTTCACCACCGGCGCGGCAAGCGGCGCAATCGCGCAGATCATCCTGTTCAATGCCGGGCCGGTGCAGACCGCGCTGGCGGCGGTCGCATCTGGGGTGATGACGGCGCTGGTCGTCCTCTGGCTGGCGCGTGGCCGGAAAGGCGGGCGGGAAGGGGGCGGCGGCTACCGGCTGATCCTTGTCGGTATCGGCATGGGCGCGCTGATGTCCGGGCTGAACACGCTGTTGATGGTGATGGGCGATCTGGAACGTGCGATGTCAGCGCAGATCTGGCTGGCCGGATCACTGGCTGCGCGCGACTGGACCCATGTCGCAACCGCCTTTGCCGGGCTGGTCCTCTTCGCGCCGCTGGTTTTGTGGAATGCGCGGCGGCTTCTGGTGATGTCGATAGGCGATGATCTCGCGCGCCAGCTCGGGCTGGATCCGGCGCGGACACGGCTGGTTCTGGTGCTGGCCTCGGTCGGGCTGGCATCCGTTGCGACGGCCTGTACCGGGCCGATTGCCTTTGTCGCGCTGGCCGGGCCGCAACTTGCGCGCTGGCTGACCCGTTCGCCCGATGTGCCGGTGGTTTCGGGAGCAATTGCCGGGGCCCTCCTGCTGCTGAGCGCGGATCTCGTCAGCCAGAATGCGCCTTTCGGCCTCGCGATGCCGATCGGCCTGACCACTGGGCTGCTGGGCGGGCTCTATCTGATCCTTGTCTCGCGCCGCCTCTAGGCGCTGTTGCAGCATCGGTTCCTGCGTGAGGAAAGTGCGCCTCGCCTGTCATCACAGCTAAGGCAGCGCGGCACTTTGCCGGACTGGCAGCCACCGGCATCCACATGATCCCCGGCGTCATCAGACCCAAAAAACGGTCATGCGGCGCAGATCCTGGTTGTCGTGGCACAAGGATGTGTCCATTTCAGCCGCATTGATAACCGGATCAGAGCGGACAGGGCCAGTATTGCGGCATCCCGCGCCTTGCGCGCCGCATCCGTCTTGCATCAAACTGCGATCAGCGGCCGGACCGCCCTGATCCCTGGCCTGGAATGCGCATGACCTATACCTTTCTTCACACCTCCGATCTGCATCTGGGCCGGCCTTTTGGCGGTTATCCCGAAGACATTCGCGGCCGCCTGCGCGAGGCGCGCCATACGGTCATTTCCCGTCTCGCCCGTGCGGCCCGCGACACTGGCGCGCGCGATGTGCTGCTGGCGGGTGACACATTCGATGCCGAGACCCCTTCGCCCGAGACTTTGCGCCACGCGCTGCGAGCCATGGCGGTCGAGGGCGATCTGCGCTGGTTCCTGATGCCCGGTAACCATGACAGTCTCGCGGCGACCGAGCTCTGGCGCCGGATCCTTGCCGATGCGCCGGCCAATCTGACGGTTCTCGACCGGCCCGGCGCGCTGGAACTTGCCACCGGTGTCTGGCTTTTGCCGGCGCCCCCATCACAGCGCCGCCCGGGGCGCGATCTGACCGAAGCAATGTCGGCACCAACCCCTGAGGGCGCGATCCGCATCGGCCTGGGCCATGGCGCGATCATGGATTTCACCGATGGCGAGGGCAGCCCGGGGATCATCCCGCCGGATCGGGCGCGGCTCTCGGGTCTTGATTACCTGGGCCTTGGCGATTGGCATGGGCGGATGCAGATCGGCCCCGCGACCTGGTATTCCGGCACACCCGAGGCGGATGGGTTCAAACATGCCACAGCGCCGGGTGCGCTTGTGATCAGCCTTGATGCAAGCGGCGCACCGGCCAGGGTGGAAATCACCCCGACCGGTCAGTTCCACTGGCTGCGGCCAGAGCTCGATCTGCTGCCGGGCGAGGATATTGCGGGCCATCTTGCCGGGCTTCTGCCCGGTGAAAACAAACGCCGTGACAGTCTCTTGCGGATCGAGGCCAGCGGCCGTCTGACCCTGGCAGAACGCGCCGGCCTTGAGGCCGCGCTGGCCGCGCTCGCCCCGGATTTCGGCTGGTTCGAGGCCGATCTTTCCCGCCTTGGCACGGATGTACAGCCGGATGATCTCGACCTGATCGACCGGGGCGGCGCGTTGCGCCGGGCCGCAGAAGGCTTGCTTGGCGAGGCCGGTGACCGGCGCTGGCCCAGGCCGACCGTCAGCTGGCCGAAATGGCGCTGTCCCGGCTTTATGCCCTGGTGCAGGAGGTCGAGGCATGAAGATCCGCGCGCTGGAGCTGACCAATCTGCGCCGTTTCGGGGCAAAACGTGCCCGGATCGACGGGATCGGCGACGGTGTCTCGGTGCTGTCGCAGCCCAATGAATTCGGCAAATCGACCTTTTTCGACGCGCTGCATGCGCTGTTCTTCCAGCCGCACCGGTCAGCGCGCGCGCCGGTAAAGTCGCTGCAACCCCATTCGGGCGGTGCCCCCGAGGTCGCGGTCGAGCTTGACCTGCCCGAGGGCCGGTTCCGGCTGGAGAAACGCTGGCTCTCGCGCCCGACGGCGCGGGTGCTGGACGCTTCTGGCCGCCTGATCGCGCAGGAGGACGAGGCCGAGGCCTGGATTGACCGGCTGACAGGCCAGGGGCTGGCCGGGCCATCGGGGCTTTTATGGGTGCGCCAGGGTCTCCTTGGGATGGAACCGGAAGGCGCCGGTGCCGCCGATAAATCGGACCGCGAAAAGGCACTGACGGCGCGGCGAGATCTTTTGTCCTCGGTCGCGGGCGAGATCGAAGTGATGACCGGCGGGCGGCGCATGGACCAGGTTCTGGCGCGCGTGAACGAGGCGCTTGCAAAGCTTGCGACCAATACACTGCGCCCGAGATCGGGCGGGGAATGGGCGCGCGCCACTGATGAGGCAGAGGCGCTGGCCCAGGGCCGCGCGGCGCTTGAGATCAAGGTGGCCCGACTTTCCTCAGAACTGGCAAACCGCGCGGCGATCACCCGCGATCTGACCCGGCTGGCCGACCCCGATCAGGCAGCGCGCGATGAGGCCGCCTTTGATCAGGCGGGCCAGGCATTGCGCGCGGCCGAAACCCATGCCGAACAGACCCGCAAGGCCGAAAGCGACCTGCGACTGGCGCAGCTGACCGCCGGGCAGGGCGCGGAAACGATTCGGCGGCTCGAAGATCTGAAACTTCGGCTGGGCCAGGCGCTGGCCGCGCAGGCGAAGACCTCGGAAGAGCTGGCGAGAACCGAGGCCCTGACCAGCGAGGCCGCAGCCCTTGATACGACAACGGCCCGCGAACAGGCCGCCGCCGCGGGGGCGGTGCAGGCGCTTGCCGCGCGGCTGGATCTTGCGCAACGGGCCGGGCTGGCGCTGGCTGCGCGCGACCGGATGGCAGGTCTTGCCGCAAGGCTGGAACGCGCCGACCGCCAGCGCGCGGCGCTTGATGAATATCTCGCGGCCCGCAGCCCTTTGAAGGTCACGCGCGACCTGCTGGATCAGGCGGAAAAAGCCCAGGGCGATCGCGACCGCCTGGCACTTCAGGACGAGGCGCGCCTAGTTGCGGTCACCTTCACCTATTCGGGCGCGGCGCGTGTCATGGCCGAAGGTCAGCCCATTGGCGCGGAAGGGCTGAAGCTCAGGGGCAGCACCGCGCTGGATCTGCCCGGTATCGGCCGGATGGTGATCGACCCGGGCCTGATCGCAGCAGGCGATATCGGGGCAAAGCTGCAACAGGCGCAGGACCGGCTGGCCACGGCGCTGATGGCCTGCGGCGCGGCGGATCTGGCGGCTGCGCGGCACGCCTTTGCCGAGGCCGGGCGCCTTGATGCGGCCATATCCCAGGCGAAGGCGCTGCTCGCAGAGCTGGCGCCCGAGGGGATTGACGCCCTGCGCGCGGCACTGGCGGTGGCCCGCAGCGAAGCGGGTGATTTGCCGGGCGCGGCACCGGATGCGGCATCGGCGGACGGCATTGCCGGCCTGCAAAACCAGCTCCGCAGTGCCAGAGAGACCGAGGAGCGGGCGCAGGTGCACAGGCGCGAGGCCGAAGCCCGCCATGCCCGCCTGCGCGAGGCGCGCGCGGCATCGCGTGCGGCGGATCTGGCCGCCGGGCAGGTGCTGGACGCGATACGGGCAGAGGCCGGTGACCCGGTCGATCTCGCCGCGCGGCTTTTGCACCTCGCCCAGGCCCAGGCCGGGCTTGCCGGGGCCGAAGCCGAGGCCGCCCGGACCCTTGCCCGGCTGACCAGCAACGCTCCCGATCTCGAGACCGCCCGGGCGACTGTCACCCGTCTTGCTTCGGTGATCGAGGGCCGGCGCCGCGACCGGGCGCGGCTGGAAAGCGATCTTGCGGGGGTAAGTGGCTCTATCGGGGCGCTGGCCGATGAGGGGATCGAGGAAGCGCTTGGCGATCTGCGGGGCCGCGAAGCGACAGCGCTGGCCCGCGCGGCCCGTTATGAACGCGAAGTGAAGGCGCTTGCCCGGTTGCGGATGGCGCTCGAAGCGGCCAGACGCGAGGCGCGCGAAGCCTATCTCGACCCGGTCCTGCGCGAACTTGACCCGCTGCTGTCGATCCTGCATCCGGGGGCGTCGCTCAGGATAGACGATACCAGCCTCCTGCCGGTGGCGCTGATGCGCGACGGCCAGGATGAAGAGATCGAGATCCTGTCCGGTGGTACCAGAGAGCAACTGGCGGTGCTGACACGGCTGGCCTTCGCGCGGCTCTTTGCCCGCTCGGGCAGATCGGTGCCGGTGATCCTCGATGACGCCCTGGTCCATAGTGATGATGACCGGATCGAAGCGATGTTCACCGCCCTGCACCGGGTGGCGCAGGATCAGCAGATCATCGTCCTGACCTGCCGACAGCGCGCCTTTGCCCCCCTGGGGGGAGAGCGGCTGCATGCGCAGATCAGCCCGGTTTAAGGCGCGGTTTTGCGCCGGGACCTATGCGCTGCTGTCTCCGGCAGATCCGGGCTGACAGGCGGTTTCGGAGGCCCTGCGCGACGTGGCGCAAACGGTCCGGAACAGCCGGGGACCAGGCCTGTGGCGGTGCTGAAAAAACCCAGGAAACCCGGCCATCCGGCGCCGGTGAGGCGGCGCCGGACGACACTGATGATCCTCAGACCTTAAGGCCCAGCCTGTCGGCGATGGTCCCGAGCAGGCCTTTGCGGAAGACGAGGATGCAGGCCATGAAAACCAGCCCCTGCATGATGGTGACCCAGGCCCCGAAAGCGGCCAGCTCGTTTTGCATCCAGATTACCAGCAGCGCCCCGACCAGCGGTCCGAAGAAAGTGGCCATGCCACCGATCATCACCATCAGCACCACCTCGCCCGACATGCCCCAATAGACGTCGGTGAGGCTCGCCAGCTGAAAGGAAATCGCCTTCAGTCCGCCCGCCAGCCCGGCGAAACCCGCGGCCAGAACGAAAACTGCCCATTTGTAGCGATCAACCCGGTAGCCCAGCGAGATCGCACGCGGTTCATTGTCGCGGATCGCCCGCAGGACCTGACCAAAAGGCGACCAGGTGATACGGTAGAGGGCCAGCACCGCGACGAAGAACACGACCGCGACAAGGGCATAAAGCGCCATATCGCTTTGCAGCGAGAAGAGGCCGAACAACGCCCCGCGCGGCACATTCTGGATGCCATCCTCGCCACCGGTAAACGGAGCCTGGAGCGAGAAGAAATAGATCATCTGGGCGAAGGCGAGTGTCACCATGGCAAAATAGATGCCCTGGCGGCGGACGCAAAGCGCGCCAAACACTGCCCCGGTCACAGCGGCTACCAGCACCGCAAAGCCAAGCGCGAGCTCGGGGGTGAAGCCCCAGACTTTCGCAGCATGGGCCGCAGCATAGGAGGACAGGCCGAAATAGGCGGCATGCCCGAACGAGAGCAGCCCCAGATTGCCCAGCATCAGGTTGAGCGACAGGGCAAACAGCCCGAAGCAGAGGACTTTGATCACCAGCAAAGGATAGGCCAGGAAGGGCGCCACAGCGACGATCACCAGCAAAAGCAGGAAAAGATTGCGATGGCTTGCGCTCATGCCAGGCAGGCCGGCGGCGGTGATCTCGGGTTGCGTGGTCATGTGCAATGCTCCTGCGGTCTGAAGGGCCTTGGTTTCTGACGGGCCATCTCAGGCCTGCTTGCCGAACAGCCCGGCGGGGCGGATCAGAAGGACGATTGCCATGATGACGAAGATCACCGTCGTCGAGGCCTGTGGCCAGAAGACCTTGGTTACCCCTTCTACCAGCCCGAGCATAAAGCCGGTCAGGATCGCGCCCGAGATCGACCCCATGCCGCCGATCACCACCACCGCAAACACCACGATGATCAGGTCAGACCCCATCATCGGATTGACCGAATAGATCGGCGCGGCCAGGACTCCGGCAAAGCCGGCAAGGGCGACACCAAAACCGTAAGTCAGGGTGATCAGCAAAGGCACATTGATGCCGAAAGCCTCGGTCAGTGCCGGCTTTTCGGTTGCCGCCCGCAGCCAGGAGCCGAGCCTCGTCTTCTCGATCACCAGCCAGGTCACCAGACAGACCGCCACCGAGGCGAGGATCACGAAGGCGCGCGAGGCCGGCAGAAACATGAAGCCGAGATTATAGCCGCCCTGCAAAGCCGCGGGCATCGAATAGGGCAGGCCCGTCGCGCCATATTGATTGCGAAACAGCCCGACAATCACCAGCCCCATGCCGAAGGTCAGGATCATGCCATAGAGATGGTCGAGATCATAAATCCGGCGCAGGATCAGCCGTTCGATCACACAGCCCAGCAGACCGATGGTCAGCGGCACCACAAGCAGCGCCAGCCAGTAATTCATCGCAAAGTGATCCAGCATCAGCAATGCGCCAAAGGCCCCCATCATGTAAAAGGCGCCATGGGCGAAATTTACGATGTTCAGCAGGCCAAAGATGATCGCAAGCCCAAGGCTGAGGATCGCGTAAAATGCACCATTGATCAGACCCAGCAGGATCTGGGTCGACAGCAGCTGCAGTGGTATTCCGAATATAAGCATATTTGCGCCTCAGACCCCCAGATATGTGCTGAGCTTCGCCATATTGTCGGCGATTTCCGGGCCAGGGATCATGTCGACCACCTGACCGTGATCCATCACGTAATGGCGGTCGGCCACCGACGCCGCGAAGTGGAAATTCTGTTCGACCAGCAGCACCGTATAGCCGCGCTCTTTCAGCTGGCGGATGGTGGCGCCGATCTGCTGCACAATCACCGGAGCCAGGCCCTCGGTCGGCTCATCAAGCAGCAAAAGCCGGGCGCCGGTGCGTAGGATCCGGCCGATTGCCAGCATCTGCTGTTCGCCGCCTGAAAGCCGGGTGCCCTGGCTCCGGCGGCGTTCGGCGAGGTTCGGGAAAAGCGTGTGGATCTCGGCCACGCTCATGCCACCGCTGGCCACCACCGGCGGCAGCATCAGGTTCTCTTCCACGGTCAGGCTGGAATAGATGCCGCGATCTTCGGGGCAAAAGGCGATCCCGGCCCGGGCGATGGCCCGGCTGGAGGCGCGGCCCAGCTCTTTTTCCCGCAGCCGGACAGAACCCTGCCGGCGTTTGATCATGCCCATGATGGATTTGAGCGTGGTGCTTTTGCCGGCGCCATTGCGGCCCAGAAGGGTCACCACCTCGCCTTCGCGAATGTCGAAACTGACCCTGTGCAGCACATGGCTTTCACCATACCAGGCCTCAAGATCCGTAACCTGAAAATGCGCGTTCTGAGAAAGCCTATCAGCCATTGGGCACCCCGATATAGGCATTGATGACCTGCGGGTCTTTGGAAACCTCGTCATAGCTGCCCTCTGCCAGGATGGCGCCGCGTGCGAGGACGGTAATGCGGTCGCAAAGCGTTGCGACCACCGAGAGATTATGTTCGACCATCAGCACGGTGCGCCCGACAGCGACCCGCGCGATCAGCGTGGTGATGCGGGCGACATCCTCCTGCGTCATGCCGGCCATCGGCTCGTCAAGCAGCAGGACTTTGGGATCCAGCGCCAGCGTGGTGGCGATTTCCAGCGCACGCTTGCGCCCGTAGGAAAGATCACTGGCCTGTTCCCGGGCGAACCCTGTCATACCAACCTGATCCAGCAGGTCCATTGCCTCATCTTCGAGGTGCGCCAGCACCTTCTGGCTGCGCCAGAAATCCCAGCTGTCGCCATGGCGGCGCCGCTGCAGGGCAATGCGCACATTTTCAAGCGCGGTCATCGAGCCGAACACCGCCGAAATTTGAAACGAGCGCACGAGACCCATCCGCGCAATCACCTCCGGCTTCAGGCGGGTGATGTCACGACCATCATAGGTGATGGTGCCGGCACTTGGGGTCAGGAACTTGGTCAAGAGATTGAAACAGGTGGATTTCCCGGCACCATTCGGGCCGATCAGCGCATGGACGGAACCGCGCTTAACTTTCAGGTTCACCGCATCCACGGCACGAAACCCTTTGAAATCCTTGGTCAGACCCGTCGCTTTCAGGACAATATCATCGGACATTTGACATCTTTCGGGCTGCGCTGAAGCGGGGAAAGGCAGCGGCCATCCGCAGGGGGCCGCTGCTCCGGGGCTTTATTTTACCAGCGGGCAGGCGCTGTCTGCGAGCGGGCGGAAGGCTTCGTCACCGGGGACGGTTGCGAGAATATTGTAATAATCCCACGGGCCGGTGGATTCCGCCGGGGTTTTGACCTGGGCGAGATACATATCATGCACCATGCGGCCGTCGTCGCGGATCACGCCATTCTCGGTGAAGAAGTCATTGACCGGCGTTGCCTTCATCTGCGCGATCACCGGACCGGCGGCATCGGTGCCGGTTTCAGCGATGGCATTCAGGTAATGGGTCACGGCCGAATAGACCCCGGCCTGCGACATGGTCGGCATCGCGCCGTGCTTTTCAAAGAACCGCTGCGACCAGGCGCGGCTTTCATCGGTGCGGTCCCAGTAGAAGCCGGTGGTCAGATAGAGACCCTGCGCGGAATCGAGACCCATCGAATGCACGTCGGTCAGGAAGATCGCAAGACCGGCCAGTTTGGCCTGCATGGTCAGACCGAACTCCTGCGCCTGCTTCAGCGAGTTGATCGTATCGGTGCCGCCATTGGCGAGGGCGATCACATTGGCCCCGGCCGAAGGCGCCTGCAGCAGATAGGTCGAGAAATCCGCCGTGTTCAGCGGTGCGATCGCGGTGCCGACAACCGAGGCACCTGCGCCTTCAACCACCGCGGTCACATCGGCCTGCATAGTATGGCCGAACGCATAGTCAGCGGTCAGGAAAAACCATTTGTCACCCCCCTGGGCAACCATGGCCTTGCCCGTCGAAACCGCCACCGCATAGGTGTCCCAGGTCCAGTGAATACCGTTGGGCGAGCAGTTCTCATTGGTCAGGCTGGCAGTGCCCGCGCCCGAGACGATCAGCAGCCTGTCCTTTTCGCGCGCCAGTTCCTGAACCGCCAGCACCACCGAAGAATTCGGCACGTCAACGATCAGATCGACGCCTTCGACATCATACCAGCGCCGTGCAATCTGGGTGCCGATGTCAGCCTTGTTCTGGTGATCTGCACTGACCAGCTCGATCTTGCCGAGCCGGTCGCCGAAATCTGCAATCGCCATCTCAGCTGCGACCACAGAGCCGGTTCCCGCCAGGGAAGAGAACACCCCGCTCTGATCGGTCAACACGCCGATTTTGACCGAGTTATTTGAAATTTCAGCCGATGCAGCAGTGGCACCTGCGGCCAGCAATGCCAGCGCAGAAACGAAAATCTTCATGAGCTTCCTCCCTCTCATTGCGGACAATATGGCCGCTCTTTGCCCCGCCAGCATCACCACAATGCGGCAAAGCGTTCCGCTCTGCGGAAGACCTCAGAGCAGCCCGCGGGTCAGACCGCCATCCACCGCGATATTCTGGCCGGTGATATATCCGGCATGGGCCGAGCACAGGAATGCGGCGATCGGACCGAAGTCTTCTGCCGTACCCAGGCGCTGCGCCGGCACCGATCCGGCCATGGCGGCGGCGGCCTCGGTCTCGGTGATTCCCTCGCGTTTTGCCTTCGCGCGGATGACGCGATCAAGCGCGCCGGTCGCCATCAGACCGGGCAGGACATTGTTCACTGTCACCCCTGCGCGACGGTCTCACGCGCCAGCGTCGCCATCGCACCGGTCAGGCCGGCCCGCACCGAATTGGCCAAAGCCATATTCGGATAGGGTTCTTTCACCGCGAAAGAGGTGATGTTCACGATGCGGCCAAAGCCATCCGCAATCATATCCGGCAACAGCATCTGGGTGGCCGAGATCGCCGAGAGCATATTGGTTTCCAGGGCCTGGCGCCAGGTCTCGATATCATGATCGGTGAACCGCCCGGTGGGTGGCCCGCCGGCATTGGTCACCAGGATCGAAATCTGTCCGGCGCTGGCCTGTGCCTCTGCGATGACCCGGGCGGTGACGCCCGGCTGCGACACATCGCCCTGCACGAAAAAGGCGCCATGGCCAAGCCCGGCCGCGGCGGCGGCGCCTGCCTCGGCGTCGCGGCCATTCAGCACCACCCGCACCCCCGCCGCCGCCAGATGGCGCGCGGTTGAATAGGCAAGCCCCTTGCTGCCGCCCAGCACCAGCGCCACCCGACCCGAAATGCCCAGATCCATGATTTCCTCCGCTTTGCTGATCAGCGGCCCGTATAGCTGGGCCGTCTTTTTTCGGTGAAGGCGGCCATGCCTTCAAATTTATCCTGCGTCGAGAACAGAATCTGCAGCGCCTTGCGCTCCAGCGCGAGTGCCGCAGAAAGCGAGGCATCCTGGCCATGCAGGATAACCTCTTTGACCTGGTTCACCGCGATGGGCGGCAGGCCGGCGATCCGCCGTGCCAGTCCCATGGCGTGATCGAAGACCTGATCATCTTCCACAACTTCGCTGACCAGCCCCATTGCCGAGGCCTCGTCTGCGTCAATGATCTCGCCGGTCAGGCAAAGCCGCATCGCCTTGAACTTACCCACCGCGCGGGTCAGCCTTTGGGTGCCGCCTGCGCCTGGCATGATGCCGACCTTAACCTCCGGCTGGCCGAAGCGTGCGGATTTTCCGGCGACAATGATATCGGCATGCATCGCAAGCTCCATACCGCCGCCAAGCGCAAAGCCATTGACCGCTGCGATCACGGGCACCGGGCAGCGGGCCACCGCTTCCCAGAGCCGCTCGGTATGGCGCAGATACATATCGACACTGTCGATCTGCGCCATATCGGCAATATCTGCCCCCGCCGCGAAGGATTTCTCATCGCCGGTCAGCACCACTGCGCGCAGGGTGCCCCCATCGGTAAGGCCTTCAAAGATTGTCGCGAGCTGGCGGCGCAGCGGCATGTTCAGCGCATTCAGCACTTCGGGACGATTGAGGCGCAGCACGACCACCGCGCCCAGATCCTCGACCAGCACCAGATCATTTTTCTCTGTCATCATACTGCCTCAAGCCCGAGAGCAATGCCCTGACCGACACCGACGCACATGGTGGCCAATGCGCGGCCGCTGCCGGCCTTGTGCAGCCCGAGCGCAGCGGTGAGGGCCAGACGCACGCCTGACATTCCCAGCGGATGACCAAGCGCAATTGCACCGCCCAGCGGATTGACATGTGCGGCATCATCGGGAAGGCCAAGCTGGCGCAGACAGGCAAGGCTTTGCGCGGCAAAGGCCTCATTCAGCTCGATCCGGCTGAAATCCGCGATGGACAGCCCCAGCCGCGCCATCAGTTTCTGACTGGCCGGAACCGGCCCCATTCCCATGATCGCCGGCTCGACACCGGCGGTGGCCAGCCCGGTGATCCGCGCCATCGGCGTCAGGCCGAAGCGTTTTACCGCCGCCGCCGAGGCGACAAGCACCGCGGCCGCCCCGTCATTGACGCCGCTGGCATTGCCTGCCGTGACCGAACCGCCCTCGCGAAACGGGGTCGGCAGTTTTGCCAGCGCCTCCAGCGTGGTCGGGCGCGGATGTTCGTCGCGACCGAACACCACCGGATCGCCCTTACGCTGCGCGATGCTGACCGGGAGGATTTCATCGTCAAAGCCACACGACGCCTGGGCGGCAGCCACCCGCTGCTGGCTGCGCAGGGCGAAAGCGTCCTGATCCTCGCGGGTAATTCCAAAGCGCCCGGCGACATTCTCGGCCGTCTCCGGCATGGAATCGACACCATATTGCCGTTTCAGCACCGGGTTAACAAAGCGCCAGCCAATGGTGGTGTCATAGATCTCGGCCTGACGCGAGAAGGCGGTTTCAGCCTTGCCCTGCACGAAGGGCGCGCGTGTCATGCTTTCGGTGCCCGAGGCGATAATCACCTCGGCATCGCCGGAAAGAATGGAGCGCGCCGCGAGCCCCACCGCATCCAGCCCAGAACCGCAAAGCCGGTTCAGCGTGGTCCCGGCACGGATTGCGGCAGGCCGGCCAGCAGCACCCCCATCCGGGCCACGTCGCGGTTGTCTTCGCCAGCCTGATTGGCACAGCCGGTGAACACATCGTCAATCGCCAGCGGGTCCAGGCCCGGCGCGCGGCCCACCACCTCGGCCAGCACAAGCGCCAGCATATCATCGGGCCGGATTGTCGCCAAAGCGCCGCCAAAGCGCCCGATCGGGGTCCGCACCCCGGCGCAGATAAAAGCTTCTCTCATGGTCACATGATCTCAGAGCGGGCAATCCTGGTCGAAATTCGGGCGCCTCTTTTCCTTCAGAGACGCCAGCCTTTCGCGTGCATCCGGGCCACAGAAGCCCATGAATTCCAGCGCCAGCGAAGTATCGAAAGTGGGGCCGGCCATGCGCAGCCAGTTGTTGAGCGCGTATTTTGTCCAGCGGATCGCGCTCGGCGAGCCCTTGGCCAGTTTGCGCGCAACCTCCAGCGCCTTGTCATGCAATTCGTGATCTTCGGTGACCAGCGAGATCAGCCCGATCCGCTCGGCCTCTTCGCCCGAAACCGATTCACAGAGCAGCAGATAATATTTGGCCTTGGCAAGACCGCAGAGCAGCGGCCAGACGATAGCCGCGTGATCACCCGCAGCCACGCCAAGCCTTGTATGGCCATCAATGATGCGCGCGGTCTTCGAGGCAATCGAGACATCGGCCAGCAGGCCAGCCACCAGACCGGCCCCGACCGCCGGCCCCTGCATCGCAGACACAATTGGCTTTGAGCAGTTGATGATATTGTAGACCAGATCGCGCGCTTCCTTCCACACCCGGGTGAGCGTGGTGAAATCCTCGGTCATCTCTTTGACGAGATCGAGATCGCCCCCAGATGAGAAAGCCTCGCCCGCCCCGCGAATGATGACGCTGCGGACATCATCGGCAGCGTCGATATCGCGCCAGACCCGGCACAGCTCGCCATGCATGATCCGGTCGGCCGAGTTCAGCCGGCCCGGATTATCCATGGTAATGCGCAGAATACCGGCATCCGGCCAGTCGAATTTCAGCCGCTTATAGGTGGTGATATCGAGGCTCATATGTTCTTCTCCCGGCCTGCCCAAAAGGGCTCCCGCAGTAGGTTCTTCTGGATTTTGCCAATCGGCGTCTTGGGGAAACTTTCGACGAAAGTGACAAGGCGAGGACGCTTGAACCGCGCCAGCGTCTTCTCGCAATGCGCGACAACGGTTTCGGTTTCCAGCACGGCCCCGGCCTTGAGCAGGATATATGCTGCCGGCACCTCACCCCATTTATCATCGGGAATGCCAAAGACCGCGCATTCCGCTACGGCGTCGAGGCCGAAGATCGCGTTCTCGATCTCTTTGGGATAGATGTTCTCACCACCCGAAATGATCATGTCTTTCGAGCGGTCAACGAGGGTGACAAAGCCCGCCTCGTCCATCACCGCCAGATCGCCGGTCCAGCCCCAGCCATGCCGGAAGAACTTCGCGGTCTGCTCCGGCTCGTTGTAATATTCCAGCATGACATTCGCGCCGCGTGAAACCAGCTCGCCGATCACCCCCGGCGCCACGGCATTGCCATCGGGGTCCACGACCGCAAGATCGACATTATAAGCCTGCTGGCCGATGGAGCCGAGACGCTCGGGCAGATGCCAGTGGCCAAGGGTGGTGATCACCCCCACTTCCGACTGACCATAGATCTGGGTCAGCCTGATCGCGGGCAGCTTTTCCATCAGATCGCGCTGTACCCAATCGGGCATCGGGGCGCCGGCAAAGGCCAGTTTTTCCCATTGTACATAATTCGAGGCCTGGAAATTCGCATCCGAGACCACCATTGCGACCTGGGTCGGCACCATGAAACAGGCGGTCATTCCGGTGCGCTGCGCCATATGTGCAAAGTCCTGCACATCCCATTTGGTCAGGAAGGTGCAGGTCGCCCCGGCCAGCACTGCCGGCTGAAACATGATGTTCAGCGCCGCGACATGGAACAGCGGGGTTACAATCCCCACCACATCGCGTTCCTGGATATTTTCGTGATGCATCACCGTATGCGCGGTGGTGACGCGGTTGCGATGGCTGGCCAGCACGCCCTTGGGCCGCCCCGTGGTGCCGCCGGTATAGGTCATGCAGAAGGGATCATCCTCATGGATCTCCACTTCCGGCACATGATCGGGCTGATCCGCGATCAGGGCCTGGAAATCATGGGCACCGGGCTGCGCGGCGCCGAGGGTGATGAAATGACGGATCTTGGGCAGTGATTGCGCCGCTTCGGCGACGCGAGCGGCAAAGACATCTTCATAGACCAGAATTTCGACATCGGCCTTGTCCAGCACATAGGCCAGCTCTTCCGCCGCATAGAGCACGGAGATATTGACGATCACCCCGCCGGTGCGGGCGGTGCCGAAAAACACGCTGCCATATTCGATGCGGTTGCGGCTGAGGACGCCGACCTTGCCGCCCTTGCCAAGACCAAGGCCCAGAAGGGCATGGGCAAAACGACTGGCCTCGCGGTCCAGATCGCCATAACTGATGGACCTGTCCTGCCACAGAATGGCGCGCTTTTCCGGAAAGCGCTCGGCTGAGCGCCGCAACATATCACCGGTGAGCATATCCCCTCCAGGTTACTCCGAACCCGCATTTGCGGATTTCCCTTGCGCCGGAGACTGGATTTTCATCCGGCATTCTGCAATGCCATAGGCAGGGAATTCATTTCGCAGAGCGGAATACTGGAGCCAGGGATGTCGCAGGAAGATCGTCAGTTTGTCGAAGCATTCGCCCGGGGGCTGCAGTTGTTCGAGGCGCTGTCTAAGCAGAAAAAGCCGATGTCGAACAGTGATCTGTCAAAAAGCACCGGCCTGCCGCCTTCGACCATCAGCCGGCTGACTTATACCGCTATGCGGTTGGGATATCTGCGCCACAGCGAAACCGGCCGCAGCTATGAGCTGACCCCGAAAAGCCTGAATCTCGGCTATTCGGTGCTGACCGGATTTGCCCTGATCGACCGTGCGACGCCATTGCTGAAGGTGCTGGCCGAAAAAACCGGCCAGACCGCGGCGCTTTGTGTGCGCGATGGCATGTATCTGACCTTTGTCCAGGTTGTGTCCGGCTCGGATATCCTGGCGGTGCGCTTTGCTGTGGGCGGGCGACTGCCGATTGCCACCTCGGCGGCCGGGCCTGCCTATCTCTCGATCCTGCCCGAGAAAGAGCGGCGCCAGCTTGCCAGCCGGATCCGTGGCCAGCTCACCCAGCAAAATGGCAATGTCACCGCCTTTAATGCGGCATTGGAGGCGGCCTGCAAGGATGGCGTCTCTTTCAGCCGCGACACCTGGCGCCGCGGCATCAGCGCGGTATCGGTCGGCATCAGCACCGCGCATGAGCAGGCCGCGATTACGGTGCCCTTTGCCACCGGGTCGATCTCGGTCGCCAATATGCGCGGCATCATTGCCCCAATCCTGCGCGAAACCGTACAGGAACTGCTGTAAAGCCGGCGCCGGCTGCGATCCCGGCGCCGCTTTTTTCTTACAGGCTGCGGATATCGAGCCCCAGCGTCGCGCGCCGCCGCAGCCAGGCGCTCGGCGGTAACGGTCATCCCCGCTGAGCGCCTGCATATTGCGCAAAATCGTCAGCATCCGCGCCGCGCCAACCCGATCCACCCATTCCAGCGGACCGCAGGGGTAATTCATCGCAAGCCGCATGGCCTTATCGATATCACCAGGCGCGGCAAGCCCCATCTGCGCCATTTCACAGCCGAGATTGGCCACTGCTGCAACGATCCGTTGCGCGACAAAGCCGGTGGAATCGGCAATCGCGGTGACCCTGCGCCCGCTTGCACACACTGCCGCCGCCACCGCATCGCGCGCCGCCGGATCGGCCCCGACCGTGGTCATCAGCACCACGCGCCGCGTGCTGTCGAAGGCCAGATCCACTGCCACCAGCCTGGTGGCCGGCAAGCCAAGCCGGGCCGCATGGGCCGCCAGATCTTCGCCGACCGGGAAGGCCAGCACCGGGCTGGCACCATCATCCTCGGCCGCGACCCGGCAGTCGAGAGAGGCCGCGAAATCACGCAGCTCGGCCAGATCTTCGGCCAGAACCACCTGCTGTGCCGGCGCTGCGGTGCTGATGAAATCAGCCGACGGTTGGCCGGCGCCATCGCGATAGGTGTAAAAACCCTGCCCCGTCTTGCGGCCCAGCTGGCCGGTTTGCAGCAGATAGCGGTGATAGGTGGTCGAGCGCAGGCGCGGCTCGGCGAAATAGCTCTGATGCAGGAACTCGCAGACGGTGAAATTCACATCCATTCCGGTCAGATCCATCAGCTCGAACGGACCCATACGGAAATCGCAGCAATCGCGCATGATCGCGTCGATTTCAGCCGGGCTGGCCACCCCCTCCTGCAACGCCATCAGCGCTTCGGTCGGATAGGCCCGCCCGCCGTGGTTCACAAGGAAGCCGGGCGTGTCGCGCACCTCAACCGTTCCTTGCCAAGATGGCGCGCGACCGCGAGCAGCCGCTCCATCGTTTCACGGCTGGTGCGCGGGCCGGGGATCACCTCGACCAGTTTCATCAGCGGCACCGGATTGAAAAAATGCAGCCCCGCGAAACGCTCGGGATGTTTCAGGTCGCGCGCGATCACCCCGATCGGCAGCGAGGATGTATTGCTGGCGATCAGTGCCTCGGGGCCAGAAGATCCTCCAGCCGGGCAAACAAAGCCTGTTTCGCGGCGGGATCCTCGATGATCGCTTCGACCACCAGATCGCAATCTGCCAGTGCGTCCGGGCTGTCGGCGGCGATGAGCGCGCCCGCAAGGGCGTCATATTGGCCCTGGGACAGCTTACCGCTGCTGACCCGCTTTGCAGCGCGGGCGAGAATTGCCGCAATGGCGCTGGCAGCAGCCCCCTGCCGCAGATCGGTCAGGATGACGGCAATGCCACTTGCGGCGGCGGTTTCCGCAATGCCCGCCCCCATCGCTCCGGCGCCGGCCACACCAATTTTCAACGCGAGTTCTGCTGCCATTCTCGCCTCCGCAAGACTGTTTCACTGCTCTCCAGTGACCGCAGGGCGCCCGAAAGGTCAAAGCCAATATCCCCGGCTTCGTCCCGCAGAGCGGAAGGACTGCCCGGGCGGCCTCAGCTGCCGCGAAACAGCGCCGGGCGTTTCTCGAGGAAGGCGGTCACCCCTTCGGCATAGTCATCGCTGAAGCCTGCGGATTGCTGCGCCAGCCGTTCCGCCTCGAGCTGGCTGTCAAAATCGCGCCCGCCGGCCTCCTGGATAAGCGTTTTCATCAGGCCAAGCCCAAGGGTCGGGCCGGCGGCCAGTTTACCGGCCAGCGCCCGGGCCGCATCTGCAAGCTCCGCATCGGGGACCGATTTGCTGATCAGACCCAGCTCTGCCGCGCGCGGGCCGGGATCGTCTCTCCGGTCAGCAACAGCGCCTTGGCGCGGGCTTCGCCGAGAATTCTGGTAAGACACCAGCTGGACCCGGCATCAGGAACCAGTCCAAGCCTGGAAAAAGACAGCACAAACTTAGCGCTCTCGCCCGCGATAACAATATCACAGGCCAGCGCCAACCCCACACCGGCACCCGCCGCCGCCCCGTTCATTGCGCAGATTACCGGCTTTTGCAGCCCACGGAGGGCACGGATGGTCGGGTTGTAAAACCTGCCCAGCGACTGGCCGAGATCGCTGCGCGGCCCCGGCTGGCGGGGATCGCGGTTGTTCAGATCCTGTCCCGCGCAGAACGCTTTGCCACGCCCGGTCAGGAGCACGGCCCGCACGGCGTGATCCTCAGCCGCGCGCGCAAGGATCTCGCGCAGCCGCAGATGACTTTCTTCGGTGAAGGCGTTCATCCGCTCGGGGCGGTTCAGCTCGATCAGCAGCACACCCTGATCAAGGGTCGACAGCACGGGCTCTTGCGACATCTCTGGCTCGCTTTGCGGATGGGTTCCGGCTTTCAGGGGTGGGGCAAAGCCGATCCGGCTGCAAGATGATGCCTTCCGCAGTGCGGAAAACAGTATCCCGGCGCGGAGCATGACCGATGACCTGGCGGGCAAAGGCCCGTTTCGGCCTGCATCACGGCGGCAATCAGACCACGGCCCGCACTGCCCCCGCTGGCCGCTGCATCAGCCCGGCCAGCTGCTGCAACCCTTCTTCAAGCACGCCCCGGTCTGGCGCCACACCAAGTGAGATCCGCACATGCGCCGAGGCATGTTCGCCGGTCGCAAAGGCCGATGCCGGCACGATCGAGACACCGGCGCGGTCGGCATGTTCGGCAAAGTCCGTCGCCCGCCAATGCGGCGGCAGGCGCAGCCAGAGGTGATGGCCCTCGGGGTCAGCGCGGAAATCGGCCCCCCGGAAGGCCTTGGCCGCCAGGGCCTGACGGATGCGGTTTTCGGCGCGGATCGCGGCGGCGATCTCATCCACCACGCCTTCGCGCAGCCAGCGGGTCGCAAGGCTGGCCAGAAGCGGCGGCGCCATCAGGACCGTCGCCCGCAAGATCGACGCCAGTCGCAAGGCCCGCGCCGGATCGGGCGCCACGACATAGGCCACCCGCAACGCGGGCGTGACCGATTTCGACAGGGTGGCCAGATGCCAGGTCAGATCCGGCGCCAGCGTCAGGAAAGACGGCAGCTGTTCTGCGCGCAAAGGCGCATATGGGTCATCCTCGATGATGGCGACACTGTATTTGCGCGCGATCTCTGCAATCGCGATGCGCCGCGCTTCGGGCAGGGTGGCGGTCGTAGGGTTGTCGATGCTGGGCGTGACATAGAGCGCATGCGGCGCCCGCGCCTCGCACAGACGGCGGAAGTCATCGGGGATCAGCCCGCCGGCATCCATCGCAATCGGTCGATCATCGCGCCACGCTGCGCCGCGCTGGCCTTCAGCCCGGGGTAAGTCATCTCGCCGGCGGCGATATGCGCGCCCGGGGAACCAGCAGATCGGTCAGCGCGAACAGTGCCGATTGCGCCCCGGCGGTGACCAGCACCCGGTCATGCGTCAGCGCCCCGTGGCACCGCGAGAGCCATTGTGTCGCGGCGATCCGGTCTGCCATGCCGCCGCTGCTTTCCTGATATTGCAGGCTCACCCCGCCCCTTGGGCCATTAAGGATCGCAGCCAGTCCCTGCGGGATCAGTTTGCGGAAATCGATCCCCTCGGGCTGAGGCGGGATGTTCATGCTCAGATCCAGCACCGGCGCGGGCTCGTCGGGGAAGAATTCAGCCGGATCATCGCGCACGAAAGTCCCGCGCCCGGCCTGGGCCGCCACAAGCCTTCGGCGGCGCGCTTCGTTGAAGGCGCGGGTCACGGTGGTCAGATCCACACCCAGCTGTTCGGCAATGCTGCGCTGTGGCGGCAGCCGCTCGCCCGGCCCGATCCTTGCGGCGCGAATATCCGCTTCAAGCGCCTCGACGATGCCGAGATATTTCAGTCTCGCGCCATCGGTGATCCAGGGGGTCCACATGCTCGGCCTTTGCTGCCCATGATTGCACGCATACAATTTATGCCATTGTATGGTGGCGCGGCAAGGTGACATCCGCGCACAGTTCAGCCTTCATGTTGCACGCTGCGTCGCACCAGGGATGGCTGGCGCGCAGGGCGGCACATAGGTTACCTGAGCAGAAGGCCCGTTCGCCGGCAGATGTGGATATGCACCAGGCTCCGTTGGGGAAAGCGGAATTTTGAACCACAGAGCGCGGCCTCACGGGCGTCAGCTGGTCCCCATCACCCTCGTCGCCACCTCTCGACAGCCGAAGACTGCATCAGATCTGGCGGGAATGATTGGCCTCATTTGTTGATAAATGTTTATTAAATTTCGACATAATAACTCTTCAACTTCCGAATAAGTTCGGGTGACAAATTCACTCGGACAGGTAGATGACGGACGCACCCATACTTGAGGTGAACGGCTTTTCTGTAGGCTTTGCCACGCCAAACGGAACTGTCGTCGCAACTGAAGACATAAGCTTTTCGGTATCTTCCGGGGAAATTCTCGCCATCATCGGCGAGTCAGGTTCAGGCAAGACCGTGACCTCGATGGGGCTGGCCCGTCTGATCAGCACACCGCCGGCGATCTATCTTGGCGGGACAGTAAGTCTCAGGGGGCTTGATCTGCTGGGCCTCAGCGAAAAGCAGATGGCCGAGGTCAGGGGGCGGCGGATCGGGACGATTTTTCAGAACCCGCGCGCCTCGCTTGACCCTTCTTTCACCATTGGCGCACAGCTGATCGAAACACTGCGGCGTCATGAAACCGGGCTCAGCAAAGCTGCGGCCCGCGAGGCGGCCATCCTGTCGCTGAACCAGGTCGGCTTTAACGAGGCTGATCGTGTCATGGCAAGCTATCCGCATCAGCTGTCGGGCGGGATGTGCCAGCGGATCGCGCTTGCGATGACACTGGCCTGCAAGCCCGAGATTCTGATCGCCGATGAGCCAACCACCGCGCTTGATGTAGGGGTTCAGGCGCGCATCCTTTTGCTGCTGAAGCGACGCAGCCGGAGCACGGGGTTGCCGATTGTCATCATCACCCATGACATGGGCGTGGTTGCAGCCGTCGCGACACGGGTTCTGGTCATGTATGGCGGGCATATCCAGGAATCGGCGCCGATTGATGCGCTGCTGAGCGATCCGAAACACCCCTATACCCAGGCCCTGATCGCCGCGATCCCGGACCCCGACGAGCCGACGGCCGAGTGGCGGTCAATCGAGGGTGAGCCGCCGAACCTCGCCCTGGCGCCGAAAGGATGCCGGTTTGCACCCCGCTGCGGCCGCGCCGAAGCGATTTGCCGCGCAGAGGTTCCGGACTGGCGCAGCCTTGCCGACGAGCGCTTCGTCAGATGCCATTTTGCCGAGGTCTGAAGTGAAAAACCTGATTGAAATCCGCAATCTGTCGAAAACCTTCCGCGTCAGGCGGGGCTCGTTCCTGAGGCGCAAGATCTCGGAGAACCCTGCGGTAAGCGATATTTCGATCAATATCCGCAAAGGCGAGATCCTTGGCTGTGTCGGCGGATCCGGCTCGGGGAAATCAACGCTGGGCCGGATGATCCTGCGTCTGATCGAGGCCGACAGTGGCAGCATCACCTATGACGGTGCCGATCTGCGCAGCTTCGGCCCTGCCGAGTTGCGGCTGCACCGGCGCCGGGCCCAGATCGTGTTTCAGGACCCGCTGCAATCGCTGAACCCAAGGCGGACGGTCGCCGAGAATGTGGCCAGGCCGCTTTTGAACTTCGGGATGCGTGCGGATGAGGTGCAGGCGCGGGTCGATGAGGTTTTGCAGCTGGTCGGGCTCGATCCCGGGCAGGCTTACCGCTATCCGCACGAGTTTTCCGGCGGGCAATGCCAGCGGATCGCCATCGCGCGGGCGCTGACGCTGGAGCCGGAATTCCTGTTCCTCGACGAGCCCGTCTCGGCGCTGGATGTGTCGATCCAGGCGCAGATCCTGACGCTGCTCAGGGATCTTCAGGTCAAACTCGGGCTGACATTCCTCTTTGTCTCGCATGATCTGAAGATCGTCCGGCAGTTTTGCGACCGCACCATGGTGATGTATCGCGGCAAGCTCCTGGAAACCGGCGAGAGCGATCAGGTGTACCGCCAGCCGATGCATCCTTTCACCCAGGACTTTCTGGGCACCGTGCTGCATCTGAAGCGCGACAACCGCTGGGAAGCGGCGGCAGAGCGCGCGGAAGATCTGGAATCGGCGGCCCCGGCCATGTCCGGCCCCTGCTGCCCCTATGTCTCGAACTGCCAGCAACGGATGCCCGAATGCGCCAGGGCAATGCCCGCGCTGAGGACCCTGCATGATCAGCGCAGCGTGGCCTGCCTTCTGTACCCCGCCACCGCCTGAGCCACCAAAAAACAAAACAAAACAAAACAAAACAAAACAAAAATCCCAACAGGAGCACTACAATGTCAATTTTTGTCAAAGGCCTGCGGCGTGGGATCGCCTCCACCGCGCTTCTGGGTCTCATGGCCGGGTTCAGCCCGGCACTGGCTGAAAGCACCATCGTCATGGGGGTCGAGGCAGATTTCAGCCGCATGGATCCGGCAGCGGCGCGGACCTGGAACACCTTTAAAGTGATCCGCCATGTCTACGAGACCTTTGTCGAGGAAGATCTGACGAAAGGCGGCGACGCGGTTCCCGAGATTGTCCCCGCCCTGGCCGAGAGCTGGGACATCTCGGACGACCGCAGGACCTATACGTTCCATCTGCGCAAGGGCGTAAAATTCCACGACGGCAGCGACTGGAATGCCGATGCGGCAAAGTTCAATCTCGACCGCATGACCAATCCTGATTTCGAATATTTCGTGCCGGCCTCTCCGGGGCTGATGGGCTGGGTCTGGGGCGATCTGGAAAGCTACGCGGTCGTTGACCCCTATACGTTCACCATCACGCTCACGCAGCCAAATGCCGAGTTTCTGCGCCGTCTGACGGCGGGCGGGTCCGGGTCGCCGCGCATGGTCTCTCCGACGGCGGTGGCGACATTCGGCAATGACGGGATCGAGCAGAACCCGATCGGGACCGGGCCTTTCAAATTCGTCGAGCGGGTGCCCGGGGAACGCGTCACCATCGCAAGGAACCCCGATTACTGGAACCCGGAGCGGATCCCGAAAACCGACCGCATCATCCTGCGCGCGATGCCGGAAGTCTCGACCCGCGAACTCGCGATCATGTCCGGCGAGGTCGATATCATCGGCACACCCTCGCCGGATTCCATCGCAATGCTCGAGGCCCAGGGACTTCAGCTGATCACCGGGCCGTCCCCGATGATCTATGTCATGTGGTTCAATACAAAGGACGAAATCTTTAAGGATGTGCGGGTGCGCAAAGCGGCCTGTATGGCGATCAATCGCGAAGAAATGGCGCTTTATCAGCGCATGGGCTATGCGCAGCCGACCTGGGGCGTGCTGAACCCCGGCGGCCCCGGTTATGATCCGGAGTTCCGCGATTGCGATTATGATCCGGAAGGCGCGAAGGCGCTGCTGGCCGAGGCCGGCTATCCCGACGGGCTGGACACCAGGATGGACTGGACCTTCGGCGGCGGCGCCGATGTGAATACCAAAGGCGATGCGGAATGGCTGCAGCGCGACTGGGCAAAGGTCGGCATCCGCGCCAAAATCGAGATGTTCGACAACAATGCCTTCTGGGACATGATGTCGGCGGGGATGCGTGACGGCACCGGGATCACCTCGGCCTCCTGGGGGAAAGCACCTTCTCCTGGCTTGACCAGCTGCTCCCGACCACGGTGATGCCGCCGAACTGCTGCAATTCCGGCTATTACGACAACCCTGAGATGGACCGGCTGCTGAGCGAAGCGCGCGCTGCCGGCTCGGAAGAGGAGATGGTCGCCAAATTGCAGGAAGCCCGCGATATCGTGGCCGAAGACATGGCTTTCTCAAGCTATTTCGCGACGAATTCCGTCTATGTCGCGGTTCCCGGCATCAAGGACTTCCGGCTTGCCCCGCAGCACTGGTTCGATCTGACCTCCATCGTCAAGGAGTAAGCCGCGCCGAACCGGTCTTCAGATCGCGCCCCCGTTTCCGGACATAGTGTCTCCGGCAATCGTCCGGAAACGGGGGGCAGGCAGGCAAGAGAAAGTCTTCATGCAAATCCTCCAGTTCACCTTCATGCGGATGCTGTCCGCGATCCCGGTCCTGATCGGCGTCACCGTCATCGTCTTTCTCGCGGTCCAGCTGGTGCCGGGGATATTGCGCTTTCCATCCTTGGCCGGATGGCCTCGCAGGAACAGCTTCAGGCCCTGCGCGAGCAGATGGGCCTCGACCGTTCGCTTGTCGTGCAATACGGCATCTGGTTCACGGCGCGTTTGCAGGCGATATCGCGTCTCACTGTCGCAGCAACTGCCTGTCGCCGGGATACTTGGGCCCAAGATCATCAACTCGCTGATCCTGATGGCGGGCAGCCTTGTCATCGTGCTGGTCTTCGGCTTTCTGCTGGCGGTGCTGTCGGGAGCAAAATTCCGCAGCATCACCGACCGGGTCGTGGTGGTGATCACACTGGTCCTTGCCAGTCTTCCGGCCTTCTGGCTGGGCATCATCATGCTCTATTTCTTTGGCTTCAAATGGAAGCTCTTCCCGATATCGGGAATGTATAATGTCGCCAGTCCGGGTGGGTTCTGGATCTGATCCATCACCTCATCCTGCCGGCGGCCGTGACCGCGGCGGTTCGGTGGCGGTCGTGGCCCGTGTCACCCGCTCGCGGATGATCGACGTGATGGCGCAGCCCTATATCCTTGCCGGCAAGGCCCGCGGACTAAAGCGCAGCCAGCTGGTTCTGCGCCATGCGGTACGCAATACCCTGCCGACCTTCGCCAGTATCGGCGGACTGCAGATCGGCTATCTGTTCGGCGGCGTGATTTTCACTGAAATCATCTTCAACTGGCCGGGAATCGGCCTGCAGGTCTATGACGCGATCCTGCAACGCGACATCCCGATGATCCAGGGCTGTGTGCTGGTCGTGGCGGTGGTCTTCGTGATCGGCAACCTGCTGTCAGATATCGCGGTTTACGCGCTTGACCCCAAGAAAGGCTGAGACATGAGCGATGTGTCCCTTGAGACCGGCCGCAGAAGGCAGCCGGCAGAAAAGCGCCGCTCGAACCTTTATTTCGTCTGGCGCGGCGTCCTTGGTGATCCGGTCGCACGTATTGCGGTTGGCATCATCCTGATCTTCTTTCTGGCTGCGGTTTTCGCGCCCTGGATTGCCCCTGGCCGCCGAATGAGGCCGACCCGTCGATGCGTCTGCGCCCACCCGGCACGCCCGGCCACTGGCTCGGCGTTGACAACCAGGGCCGCGATATCCTTTCGCGCCTGATCTATGGCGCGCGCTACACGCTGCTTTGCGGCATCACCCCCGTTGTGCTCGGCGCGGTGATCTCTGTCCCGCTGGGGATGTTTGGCGCCTGGTATCCGGTTGCGGGCTCGGTGATCATGCGCTCGATGGATGTGCTGTTCGCCTTCCCGATGGCATTGCTTGCCATTCTGCTGGCAGCACTTATGGGGCCTGGTATCGGCAATATGATGATCGCGCTGGTGGTCACGCTGATCCCTATAACACCCGCGTCGTCTATGCCGCCGCCTGTCTTGAACGCGATCAGGCCTATGTCGAGGCGGCAAGGGCCATGGCCACGCCGGGGTATAAGATCATCCTGGCCGAGATGATGCCGAATGTGATCGCATCGTCGGTGGTCTATTCCTGCACCATCGTCGGCGCCGTGGTCATCACCGCCGCCGGGCTGAGCTTCCTTGGTCTTGGTGTGCAGCCGCCCACCGCCGAATGGGGCATCATGACCAGCGAGGGGCGCAACTTTATCTTCAACGCCCCCCATATCGCAGCCGTCCCGGGCCTTGCGATCACCATCCTCGTCATGGCGTTCAACCTGCTCGAGATTCGCTGCGCGATTCCCTCGATCCGCGCACAAGGCTCATGCTGATCAGGCGCCGCAAGTGACCATGCCTGCCGCCCTGCCCCTTTCTGAAATCGAAGCCCAAGGACCAGCCATGTCGTCGACCACCACCCGCATCCGCGCCCGCTATGTCATCGCCTGGGATGCGCCGCTCTCACCGGACCTTGCTGAATGGCGAAGTGGTGTTCCGGGGCGACACGATCCTCTATGTCGGCAAGGCGTTCGAGGGTCAGGTCGATATCGAGATTGACGGTGGCAATGCGGTCCTCGGGCCGGGCTTCATCGACCTGAATGCGCTTGGCGATCTTGATACGACGGTGCTGGCTTTCGACAATCAGCCCGACTGGGCCAAGGGGCGGACCTGGCCCGAGGATTATCTGCAATCCGGCCCGATCGAGATGTACAGCGAAGAAGAGCAGACCTTCAAAATGAAGTATGCTTTCGCCCAGCTGATCCGGAATGGCATCACGACGGCGCTGCCGATCACCTCGATGTTCTACCGCAAATGGCGGAAACCTATGCGGAATTTGCCAATTCCGCCGCCAGCGCCATCGAGCTGGGGATCCGCGCCTATCTTGGCCC